>CAYYZW010000019.1:0-27949 GCA_964476375.1 uncultured Pirellulaceae bacterium | reverse complement strand
TGGAACAGCAGGAACGCCCCGACCAGCACGGTGATCGCCGAGAGCCAGGCAAATTCTGATCGTTTCTGCAAACCGGTCATATCTTCCTACACCGCGGGGGGCTCCTTTTCACCGTTCGACCGCTCCCATGGGTTCAATTCGCACCACGACGCCCTTGAAAGCCGGGGTCCGCGACTGGGCATCCGCGGCACGGCTAACCAGCACATTCGCCTCGGGAAAATACATCAGGGCATTCCCCTGCCGGATGGCTTCAAACGACCGCAGGTAGATATGGTCAAGCTGCCCGGTTTCACTCTGCACGCGGACCAACTGGTCATGCTCCAGTCCCAGGCGGGCAAGATCATCCGGATGAACCAGGATCACGTCCCGGCGATCCTGTCCCCGGTAATAATCTTCTTCCTCGTAAACAACCGTGTTGAACTGGCCCTCACTTCGGACCGTCATCAATCGCAGTTCGTTTTCTGCTCCCTGCAGTTCCGGCAGCAGATGGGCATGCAAGCGGGCTCGACCGTTTTTCGTGGCAAACCGTGGCTGGTGAAATGTACGGCCACCGATCTGGAACTCCTTCCGGCTTTGGTCGATGGTGCCGATTGCCTCGAAACCGGGAACGACCTGGCCGATGGCCTGGCGGATCGAACTGGTGTCTTTCATCGAGCCCCAGTCCACCGGGCCCTGTTCTCCAAGAACCCGGGAAGCAATCTCCGCGATCACCTCGACCTCACCACGTGGCCCCACGTGGCGGCGCGGGCCACCGTCACTTAACCGCACGTAGTTGAACATTGACTCCTGGGTTGTCGGTTGTGGTTCCTCATCCCGGGCAAGCACCGGCAGAATAATCGTTTCACCGGCGAGCCCATGAAGATGGCCCGTGTTGAGCGTGGTGCTCAGGTGAACCAGTCCATCAAGCTGCTGCATCGCCTCGGCGGCAAAAACCGAATCGGGGTTGGAGCCATAGAGGTTTCCACCCAGGCAGAAACCCATCTTCAGTTCACCCCGGTGAGCCGCTTCGATACAGGCGAGCGTGTCCTTCCCCTCGCTGGTGGGAAGCTGTACCTGGTAGTGGTCCTGGAGGGCTGAAAAAAAAGCATCTTTTAACCGTGGCGTGACCCCCACCGAACCAATCCCCTGGACATTGGAGTGTCCCCGGATGGGCATCAGGCCCGCGTGTGGCCGACCAACCATCCCTCGCATCAGTGCCAGGTTGGCAATCGCCTGGACGTTCTGTACGCCGTGCTGATGATGAGTGATCCCCATCGTCCAGCCCATGATTGTCTTTTCACTCTGCTGGTAAAGATCCGCAATCTGGACAATCTCTTCCCTCGAGACGCCACTCCTGTTCTGGATCTCTTCCCAGGAAGTCGAGCGAATCGACTGCAGCCATGCTTCGACACCGTCACAATGATCTTCCAGGAATTGCCGGTCACTCGCCCCGCGATGGTCGATCTCCTTGGCAACCCCTGTCAGCAGGGCCAGGTCCCCGCCAATATGCGGCTGCACGTAAAGGTCCGCCACCCGGGTTCCCAGCAGCATGCTGCGAACGTTACTGGGAATCTTGAACTTGACCAGCCCGGTTTCCACCACGGGGTTGATCACGATCACCTTTCCACCGCGACGCTTGATACGCATCAGCGACGTCATCAGACGGGGATGGTTACTGGGCGGGTTACCGCCGATCAAAAAAACCAGGTCCGCATGTTCCAGATCCTCCAGGACGACCGTGGCAGTTCCACTGCCAATCGCACTGGAAAGCCCCACGCCGCTTGCCTGGTGGCAGTAGTAACTACAGTTATTGACGTTATTAGTTCCATACAGCCGTGCCAGGAGCTGCAACGAGAAACCAGCCTCGTTGGAACTTCGACCACTGAAATACCAGAACGTCTGATCCGGCTGGAGTCCCTGGAGGCGAGAGGCGATTCGTGAGATCGCCTCTTCCCAGTCAATCGGTCGCAGGTGCTTCGAGCCGGATTCGTAAAGCAATGGCTGCACCAGCCGTCCCGACATTTCCAGCTCACGTGGTGTCATCTTTTTCAGCGCCGCAAGGCTGTTTTTTCTCCAGAAGTCTTCCCGGATCCCTCCCTGCATATCGGCGGCCATCGCCTGCAGGGATTTCTTGCAGACTTCGGGGAATCCACCCGTTTCGTTGACCATGCCCCCCCGCTGGCCACCCATACCAAGGGCACAGGTCTTGCAGGCGTTCCGGCTGCGCAATGCCCTGAACATCTTCAAGAAGCCGCCTGCCTGGCGGGATTTTTTCAAGGCATACCAGACCGCGTGCCATCCGCCCGCATGTTTTGCCATCAGATCGACTCCAGCTTGATGTCCCAGGGCTTCCCCCGGACAGGGTCATTCAAAGTTCCGCAACGTTCACGAAGACCTTCAATGCCGTCTTCTCTTCCACCAGCAGCCGTATCATCTCCTCGTACCGATCCAGCCCCTCGACCGGATGAGTGAGAATCTTCTCCACCGCTCCCGGGAAGCTCACTTCCGCGAGGGCCAGGTCCTTCACACCTGCTTCAAAATGCTGTCGGTTTGCATTCACCGATCCCAGCAGCAACTTGTTTCCCAGCACCCAGTCCATGTTGATCTGGTCCGAGGCGATTTCGGTTGACCGTTCCCCCCCCGAGGTACTGGTCCAGACCAGAACAACAATGTGCCCCAGGACCTTCATCCCCTCAAAGGCCATCATGCTCGACCCGGTCGCATCAATAATCAGGTCGGCCTTGCCGACGCGAGCGGCAAGCTCCTCCAGGGACGTAGACGACAAACTCACATACGTCGCCTGCATGGCTTTCACGATCGCCGAGTTATGCGTGGGTGGCGTGGAACGGGCAAGCGTGTAGACGTCCAGGCCTCGCAGCCTGAGGATCAATGTCGCCAGCAAGCCGATCTGCCCGGCTCCCATCACGTACGCGGTCTGTGGCTGCCAGACCTTCATCCGTCGCTGTACCTCGTAAGCCTGCTGCACCGCCTTGGCAGCACAGCTCATGGGCTCCATCAAGACGTGCAAATGCTTGAGTCCTGGAGGAACCTTGACGATGTACTCTTCCTCATCCACGAAGTACTCGGTCAGGTAACCGTGCAGGAGGTTAATCCCGCGCTCAAAGTAGATCTCCTCACTGGTCATATCGGACGTGCCGATCTGATCGTAGATCGAACCACCTGGCCGGCGAACCGTGGCGGTCACAAAGTCTCCAGGCTGGACGGAACGGACCTTGTCTCCAACCTCCTCGACCACTCCAAAACACTCATGTCCCAGGATCAGGAAATCATCACCGGGGGGCGGGTTCCCGTAGAGTGCATCATTGATCTCACGATCGGTGGCATCCACCCCCACCTTGAGGACACGAACCAGGACGCCCCGTCCATCCGCCACATCGTGGACTGACGGTTTCTTTATCTCTTCCAGGTGGACGCTTCCCGGCTGCCCTGGATAGACGGCGACCGCTTTCATGTACTCGTTCTCCACTGCCTGGTTATCCTCACCGGGGAGTTGGCCAACTCAGTCCAGTGCGATCGTGACGGTCTTGGTCTCCAGGTAGGCGTTTAGCCCGGCCTCTCCCAGTTCCCGGCCCTGGCCGGACATCTTGAAACCGCCAAAGGGTGCTGCCGCATCAAAAACATCATAGCAATTGACCCAGACGGTTCCGGCCCGAACATGGTCCGCGATGTGATGGGCCTTGCCGATATCACGAGTCCAGACGGCGGCTGCCAGCCCATAAAAAGTGTTATTGGCCCTTTCGATAAGTTCATCCATGTCCTTGAAGGTAAGCACGGACATGACCGGACCAAAGATCTCGTCCGTGGCGATGTCCATCTCGTCGGTCACCCCGTCAAAGAGGGTTGGTTCGACAAAATAACCGGTATCCCCGATACGGTTACCACCGGTCACACAGGTCGCCCCACCGGACTTACCAGCCTCGACGTACCGCAGGATCTTGTCCATCTGGTTCTGGTCAACCTGCGGCCCCTGGGTCGTAAGGGGATCGAAGGGATCCCCCACCTGCGTCGCCTGGTTCATCTCGGTGACCCGGCCAACAAACTCATCGTGGATCGATTCTTCCACGAAGACGCGACTGCCCGCGCAGCAGCACTGACCCTGGTTGAAGTAAAGGCCAAAGTGAGAACCAGCGATGGCCGCGTCCAGGTCGGCATCGGAAAAAATCACGTTGGGGCTTTTTCCTCCCAGCTCGAAAGTCAAACGCTTCAGCGTGGGAGCCGCCTCGGCCATGATGGTCTGGGCCGTGAGATACTCACCGGTGAAAGCGACCTTGTCGATCCCGGGATGCTTGGTGACTGCCGAACCGGCTGTCGGCCCGAAACCGGGGACGACATTGATCACGCCATCTGGAATCCCTGCTTTCTGAGCCAAGCGAGCCATCCGCAAGCAGGTCAACGGGGTCTGCTCGGCCGGTTTCATCACGACCGTACAACCGGCTGCCAGCGCCGGCCCCCATTTCCAGGCCACCATCAACATGGGGAAGTTCCAGGGGATGATCTGCCCAACCACCCCGACCGGTTCCTTGCGGGTGTAGGTAAAGTAGTTGCCACGGACCGGGATCGTCTGGCCATGAACCTTGTCAGCATAGCCGGCATAGTAGCGCAGGCAGTCGATCGTGAGGGGCAGATCCACATTACGGGCATCGTTAATCGGCTTGCCGTTATCAAGCGTCTCTAACGCTGCCAGCTCGTCAATCTCCTCCTCGATCAGGTCTGCCAGGCGGTACAACAGTGCTCCACGCTCCCGCGCATCCATGCTTCGCCAGGGCCCATGATCAAAGGCATTACGGGCGGCCTTGACCGCCAAGTCCACGTCGGCGGCATCCCCCTCGGCAATCTGCGTGATCACCTCTTCATTGGCCGGATGCCGTGTTTCGAAGGTCTTCCCACTCTGGGACGGCTGCCACTGGCCATCAATAAAACAGTTGGTCTGACGAATTGTCGGCTGCGCAACTGGCTCGCTCACAGAGGTCATGGCCATTCTCCTATGGTGGTACAAAATGTCGCTGTTGTCGGGCACGTCATGACCCTGGCACCAGGGCCCCGGCCTTGAATTCCCGGACGTGCGCCCAATTCTACCGCTTGTGGGTTCTGCCCGACAAGCCATCGAGGTCGGAGTGGATCAAGTCGGCGTGGGCCGCAGGACCTGGCAGCCACGCTGTGACAATACCTGGCAGAGAGCCTGGTACATTGTCTCGTCCCGGTAGGTTCCAACGATGGCTCCGCCAGATCCGGCAAACTTGGCCGTGGCCCCGGTTGAACGGGCAGCCTCGACCATCGCGAGATGGTCTGGATGGATCTGGCAGATCGACTGGCGAATAGAAAAGTTCTCGTCGAGGAGCCTGCCAAATTGCTCTCCATCCCCGTTCTCCAGGCATCCACGTGCCTGCTGGGTGATGTCAGCAAGCTGCTGCATCGCCTGCACCAGTTCCACGTCTCCCTGCAGAAACCGGGATTGCAGGTCATTGTGGACCACCTCGGTCGGTTCTCCCAGCTCGTCTGCATAAGCAACATAGAGGGGGGGGAGGATACTGGTATCCAGTTTCTCGTACTGGCCATACCAGAGCCCCTGCTGCTGTCCCAGGGCCGACTCGGTAAAGTCCATCTGGACCAGGCCCCCGTAAACCTGAATCACACGATCCTGGAGACCCGCGGCAATACCGAGTTCATCTTTTTCCACGCTCAGGGCCAGCGACGGCTGCAGCTCGCGTGAAATATCCAGCTGGTAAAAATCGAGCAAGGCTGCCAGCGTTGCCACAATGATCGCACTGGAACCAGCTAATCCGACCTGGCGGGGAATGTTCGTTTCATAGCGAATGGAGAAATTGCGGTCATGGAGTTCATGGCGGCCCTGGCAGAAATCGACAAACCGCTTGATGGTCGCCTTCACGAGCCGGATACCACCGTAGTAACCGTGTAACCTGACATCCTGAGCAAGTTCCTGGATCGATCCAAAACGGCCGTGATCCTGCTGGCTGGGAATCACTTCCAGGTCTTCCCATTCGTAGAGCACTACCTCCGCAAAAAAATCCGGGATCGTGAAGGAGATCGTGCGGCCACCATATCCATCTGACGGGTTCCCCATCAGCCCGGCTCGCGCATAAGCTCGACGCTTGATAACTTCCACCGTCTAGCCCTCCGGATCCAGTCGGGTTCGCGCATGGGCTCGTATCGCATCGCCATACTCGGGGTCGGCAAAAGCAAAGTCGACGAAGCTGCGAAAGTAGCTGTCAAAGTTGCCGATGTCATAACGGCGTTGCCCGGCAGGCAGTTTCATCCCGATCCCCTTGCAACCCTTTTTCAGCAAGCTCCGGATCGCATCAGTGAGCTGGATTTCTCCCCCTTTACCCGGTGCGGTGGATTCCAGCGCAGCGAAAATAGCGGGACTAAAGACATAACGGGCTGCCACCGCAAGCGTACTGGGGGCGTCGGCGACATCCGGTTTTTCCACCAGATCCTCCAGTTCAAAGATGTCCCCCACGGCACCGCGTGGACGGGCAATTCCATAACGGACAACATCCTCTGGAGCAACCTCCTCAAATGCCACGACCACGTCGGCATGCTGTGATTCAAACTGGTCCACCATCTGTCCCACGATATCGCTCTGGGCATGCAGGCCAATGATCGAATCCCCCAGGGCAACGACCAGCGGCTGGTTGCCAACCAGCGGGCTGGCACAGAGTACCGCGTGGCCCAGTCCAAGTTGACGGCGCTGCCGCGTATAAAAATACTCCATGTCACGTCGTTCGAAGTCGAGTTGCTCGAGGCAGTCTTCCCTGCCCGACTCCCTCAGCCGCTGGATCAGGTTCTCGTCGATGTCAAAATGCTGTTCGATCGAGGCCTTGCCATGCGAGGTAATAAACAACAGGCGTTTGATGCCCGAGAGCGCAAGTTCTTCCACCACGTACTGCACGACCGGCTTGCGGCCGATCGAGAGCATCTCCTTCGGCTGGCTCTTTGTGAGCGGCAGCAATCGCGTACCGTGGCCGGCAACCGGGACAACAGCAATGTCAATGGTCATTGTCAATCTCTTTCCATGCCTGTGGTTGTCCTACTGGGAGGGACCGGGCGATGTGGGTGCCTGTTGTTGAATCTGCTGCTGGAGTTCCTTGAGTACATCATCATGGTTCTCATCTGCTTCGGCCAGCCGCCGGGCAAATGGCAGGGCGTCCTCAAAACGCCCGGCCGCCTGCAGGAAACGGGCCATGGCTGCCAGGTAGAGAACAGAACGGGGCTCCAGGTCGACCGCCCTGCGGAGATATTTTTCTGCGTCCTCCATCTGGCCATCCCGGTACAGCCCCAGGCCATAACGATACTGGACATCGGCGATCCCCGGGGCATAGCTGGCGTCTCGGGCAAAGTTAGCCAGTTCTGCCTTCCGCAGCTGTTCCACTTCTATACGCAGAACGAGTATATCCTGTTCCTTTTTCCGGGCATCTTCCACCGTCATCCCCTGCATCCGCCGCATCATTTGCTCTGCCTTTTGCTGAAGCAGTTCGGAAAGATTCGCCCGTGCACCGGTGTAATTGGGTTCCACAAAAATGGCCTTTCGAAAGGCCATCTCGGCAGCTTCCGGATCCTTGAGCAACTGGTAGATGTTCCCTATCGAGACATAGGGAGCCGCCCGGTCGTTGTTCACCGCCAGTCCCAGCTCCAGCTCCTTGAAGGCGGAGTCAAAAGCTTTGCGTTCATTGGCCCGCAGCAGGTGCCGTGGAATCCGGGCCACTGGCTGCACCGCAGCGATCCGGACACTGCGGGAAGGATCACTCAGGAGAGGCACCACGTACTTGACCAGTTCCTTGTACGGAGCCTGGGGATCGGAGGTATACCCGTCCAGTGTCATCGCCGCGACTTCACGAACCTGTGGGTTGCTGTCGGAAGTCGCCTGGAAAAGGGCCTGTGCGTTGGTTCGCGATCGCTGCGGATCAAGCCAGCTGATTGCTGTGGCCCTGGCAATGGCGGGATAATTACGGTTGACAATAAGCGAACACAACTCGTCATCCGCCTGCTCGTTACGGTTTCGTGCGGCCGAGAGAATAGTGGCAAAGTGATCTCGCTCTTCTTTTGGCTCTCCATACCACCGGCGGGAATGGTCCGCACACCAGAGGTCAAGTTCAAGTAACTGGGCTCGAACATCTTCCGCCCCGTCCCGGGCAGCTCGAACCCAATCGCCGTATTGCTTCAGGTGAAGCTGTTCGATCCGCGCTTCCGGAAGTTTTACTCTTTCCATGTGGCAGCGGGAGCAGGCATTGGGGGTTCCCAACACACTGCTCAAATCGGGGCGAGGAATCCGGATGCTGTGGTCACGCCGCGGATCGACTTCCATGTAAGTCGTTTCGGGCATGTGACATTCCACGCAGGATGTCCCCCCGGCGGCAGTATGGTGGTGATGTGCTGGTGTGTCGTACTTGGCTGCAGGATGCTGATGGCAGGAAGTACAAAGCTTGTTCCCCTCGAACTTGAGGCGTGTCGTGTGGGGATCGTGACAGTCGGTACAGCGAATTCCCTTGTGATACATCTTGCTCTGCAGGAAAGACCCAAAAACATAGACCTCTTCCATGATCTGGCCGTCGTCATGGTAGAGCGAGGGAGCGAGAATGGCATTACTAAAATGATCGTGGTAGCTCTCGCCCGGAACGAAGCCCGGGTGAACCACCCTGCGGTGAGAATGGCAGGGAGCACAACTCTGGATCTCGTTGCCAGGATCCTTTCCTTTCAGCTGGGCCAGGCCATATCCGTGGTGGCGATCCCAGAAAACTGATCCGGATTCTGCCAGTTTCACATGCGTGCTGCCTGGACCATGGCATGACTCACAACTTACATCAATCTCGCTAAAAGTAGTGTGGTAGACCCCCTGCTGATCGTCATATCCTTTTTGTAAATTCGTGCTGTGGCAATCCGCACAGGAATTATTCCAGCGAGAAGCAATGCCGGTCCAGTGCAGGTCATCTCCAGGCCGCAGTTTCTCATGCACATCCGGCGGATTCTGGAAATACCACTGTTTGGCCTCCGTGTCCCAGGTGATCCTCAGCACCTGGAGCTGGCCAATCTCTCCCTCGGCCAGTCCCTCGGTCGGCTGCAACTCGACCATGTACTGTTGCAGCGGTTCCACGCCCAGCACGTACTGGACTTCGAAATCCTTGAACTCCCCATCCGGCCCCTCGGTGTGGACCATGAACTTGTCCGCATCGCGATACATGCGGGAGGTGATGCCGAAATGCTCCAGCTCGGCATTATCAAAATCGCCCAGCACCGTCTGATCCGTTGCCATGTCCATGGCCAGGTCGTGATGGGAACCATGCCAGAGATCACCCTGTTTCTGGTGGCATTCAATACAGCGACTGCGACCCACGTAGGATGGCTCCAGGTTCACAGGCAACGTCGACCACCAGTCATATCCCAGCCAGCTACCGAGCCCGCCCAACAGCAGGACAAGGCCGGCAAACAGGTACAGACGATGGCCTGCGCGGCGTTTCGTATGATCAGACATGACGTGCCAGACGGGGAAAGACCTAAAAGACGTAACCTGTTACTTGGTATGGGCTTTTGCTTGTTTGATTATCAACTCCACCCTAGAATGCGACAACCATCGGTTGATCCATCCAGGTGACAAATCCGGGCCCGGGCGTTCCGGTTATGCAGAGAATGGACATTGTGCCGACCCATTCGTACTTCCCTCGTCCAAACCGGATACAAAGACCCACTGACTCGCTTCCCTAACGGAGAGATCTTCATGCAATCGGATTGTCCGAATCCAGAAAACCAGGCCGCCGAACAATCCCCGGCCATTCACGACAAACCGGTGGCAACTCGCCGGCAGATCCTGCAGGTCCTGGCTGCGGGCGGTATTGGCTCGGTGGCATTCCAGCGTGCCCTGGCATCCCGCGTGGTGGCTGCCGGCACCGTCACGCCGCAGATGATCGAGGAGGCACAGTGGATCGCTGGCCTGGAACTGAACGAGGAGGACCAGGCCTCCACCGCCTCGAGCGTGCAGCGGGCCCTTGGACAGTTCGATGCGATTCGGGATGTCGATGTCGGCTACGACGTGCCCCCGGCACTCTACTTCCATGCTGCCCCGCAGCAACGTCCCCAGGAGCTTCCACGAGGCACCGTCTCGGCAAGTGAAACTGCGCCCCCGGCCCTGCCCGATTCTGACGAGGGACTGGCGTTCTTACCGCTTGGGGAGCTTGCCGCGTTGATGCAAAGTCGCCAGATCACATCCCAGCAGCTGACCGAGTTGTACCTCGACCGGCTGGAGCACTTTGACCCGCTCCTTCACTGCGTTGTCACACTTACCCCGGAAATAGCGATCAAGCAGGCGAAGCGAGCCGATGCGGAAATCGCCTCCGGCCGCTACCGGGGCCCGCTGCACGGAATCCCCTGGGGAGCCAAGGACCTGATTGCCTACCCCGGATACAAAACCAGCTGGGGAGCACCCTACTTCAAGGACCAGGTACTGAACGAGAAAGCCACGGTGGCCCAGCGAATCGAACAGGCCGGGGCGGTCCTTGTGGCCAAGCTCTCGCTGGGGGCCCTGGCGATGGGAGATCGCTGGTTTGGCGGCATGACCCGGAACCCCTGGAACCTGGAACAGGGATCCAGCGGCTCCAGTGCCGGGTCATCCAGTGCCACGGCAGCCGGGCTGGTCGGGTTCTCCATTGGCAGCGAAACCCTGGGAAGCATTATCTCGCCCTCGCGCCGCTGTGGAAATTCATCCCTTCGCCCCACCTATGGCCGCGTCAGCCGTCACGGCTGCATGGCCCTCACCTGGAGCATGGACAAGCTGGGGCCGATCTGCCGGTCGATCGAGGACTGTGCACTGGTATTCGGTGCCATCCACGGGTTTGACGGCAAGGACCCCACGGCAGTGGACCGTCCTTTCCACTGGCCTCCCCGGCGGGATCTGCAGACGATGCGGATTGGCTATAGCGAAAACGAAACGCCGCGCAGGCAGCGTGAGGAACTCGATGTCCTGGAAGAACTGGGAGCCACGCTGGTCCCGATCGAGTTGCCTCACCACCTGCCCGCCTGGGCCATGACGATCATCCTCCATGTCGAGGCGGCCACGGTATTTGACGAGCTCACTCGCAAGGGAATTACCGAGGGGCTGAACAGCTGGCCCGCGACCTTCCGCCAGGGCCAGTTCGTCCCGGCAGTCGAGTACCTGCGGGCAAACCGGGTGCGCACGATCCTGATGCAAGCCATGGCGAAGGTCATGAAGACCGTGGACTGTTATATCGGCGGTGATGATGCTGCGATTACCAACCTGACCGGACATCCCAGCGCCGTCCTGCCCGCCGGCTTTAAGGAGAAAGACGGGATCAAGACACCTTACTCCGTCACCTTCACCGGCCAGCTGTTCGGGGAAACCGACCTGCTGACCGTGGCCCACGCTTACCAACTGGCAACCGGCCAGCACCTGAAGCACCCGACACTGCCGGAACCGGAAACCGAGGAAGAAGAAAAGAAACCCTGACCTGCTGAAAGTGATTGTTCTATGACGACCGAGACCATTCGCGTGGCTGCTGTCCAGATGGACGTGACATTGATGGAAGTGGAACAGAACCTGGCTGCCATCGAGCAGGCACTGGCAGAAGCGGCCGGAGCGGGCGCGAGGCTGGTGGTCTTTCCCGAGTGCGCGGTCACCGGTTATTGCTTTGAGAGCCTGGAGGAAGCACTCCCGCTGGGCGAATCCATCCCCGGCCCCAGCACCGACCGGATTACTGCCGCCTGTGCCCGTCTGGATGTCCATGCCGTATTTGGCCTGCTCGAGCGCGTCGAGGACCGGCTCTATAACGCCTGTGTGCTTGTCGGCCCGGAGGGCCTTGTCAGCTCCTACCGGAAAATTCACCTCCCTTTCCTGGGGATCGACCGTTTCGTGACCCCCGGGGACCGGCCCTTCGCGGTCCACGAGGCCGCTGGCCTGAAGATCGGCATGAACATCTGCTACGACGGCTCCTTCCCGGAATCCTCCCGGGTGATGGCACTTGAGGGCGCCGACCTGGTCGTGTTACCCACCAACTGGCCGCCCGGGGCCGAGTGTTTCGCCGCCCACGTGATCAACACCCGTGCCATGGAAAACGGTATCTACTACGTTGCCACCGACCGCATTGGTGAGGAACGGGGGTTCTCCTTTATCGGTGGCAGCCGCATCTGTGATCCCAATGGAAGGACTCTCGATACGGCCGACCATACCGACCCTGCTATCCTCTACGCGGATATTGATCCCGAGCGGTCCCGCAACAAGCGATACGTGCGCGTTCCCGACAAGCATGAGATAGCCCGGTATGACGACCGGCAGCCCCGCTGGTACGGTGCCATCGGCGATTAACCCGGGCCCGGCCCTTTCACCTCCATCCCACTGCGAGGAATTCCATGCATCGACGTCTTTTTCTACAGTCCTCCCTGGCTGGCCTCTCAACCATCTGCCTGCCAGCGGTGTACAGCGCCAGCAGCTATGCAGCCCAGTTCGGCAAACGGACATCGCAACTGAAAGTCACCGATATCCGCCGCCGGACCGTACGACTTCCCTACCGGGATGCTCCCCGGCGGGCAATGGACCGCGAACTTCCGCACTGGCGTTACGCCGAGGTGTTCGAGGTGGAACTTTCCGGCGGTGCAATCGGCATTGGCGAGGGACTGCTCTATTACACCTGGCATGCAACGCAGGATGAATCCATCAAGAAAGCGATCGGCAAGAACGCGGCTGACATCATGTGGGATGATTACAACCTCGGTGCAGGTCTGCAAATGGCCCTCTTTGATGCCGTGGCCCGAACTGCCGGGGTCCCGGTTCACCGCCTGCTGGGCAGCCAGGTCAACGATCAGACGCCGCTCTCCTGGTGGAATATTGACATGGCCACCGAGGACATGCTGAGCGAATGCAGGCTGGCACACAAGAGTGGCTACATGGCCTACAAGACCAAGGGCCGGCCCTGGTTTGACCTCTGGGACCAGGTAGAAACCGTGGTCAGGCATGTCCCGCCCCAGTTCAAGGTCGACATGGACTTTAACGACACGCTGCTCACCAGCCAGCAGGGGATTCCGATCCTCAAGGAACTCGACCAGTATCCCCAGCTGGACATCTACGAAACCCCGATTCCCCAGGGTGACATCCCCGGCAACCGGGCAATCTGCCAGGCGGTTCGCGGGGCAGTTGCCATGCACTACGGGAGCCCCTCCCCTGCCGAGGCAATCCGCCACCAGGTCTGTGACGGGTTTGTCATCGGGGGAGGTGCAGCCCGGGTCATGCGCCAGGGGAGCGTGGCGAAAGAAGTGGATCTTCCATTCTGGCTGCAGCTGGTCGGGACCGGCATCACTGCTGCCTGGTCACTTCATTTCGGAGCCGTTCATTCTCATGCCACCTGGCCAGCGGTGAACTGCCACCAGCTCTACGTGCATGACCTGCTAAAGAAAAAGATCCCGGTCAAGGATGGATTCGCTCCGGTGCCCAGCGGGGAAGGCCTCGGCTACCAGCCAGACTGGCAGGCGATCGAAAAATACCAGGTCGACAGGCCTTCCCAGAGGCCGGATCCCGCCCGCATGCTGGAAACCCGCTGGCCGGACGGTCGTGTGATGTACACCCCCAACAATGGCCAGGTGAACTTCATGCTGACACCCGCACGCAAGGGAACGGTTCCCTTTTTCGAGAAGGGGGTTACCACCCGCCTTTTGCCCAACGATGGCTCGGAGAAATGGAAGCAGATGTACGAACAGGGTCAGCAGGGGCCGGTGCTGATCACGCCCTAGCGACATCCTGCCACGTCACTCTGCTTCCACCGGTGTCCGCAGGGTACCAATGGATCCGATGGAAGCCTCGATCTGGTCGCCTGGCTGGAGGTAGGTGCCGGTGGTGTTCCCCACCCCATCGGGTGTCCCCGTGGAAATAATATCGCCTGGCTCCAGTGTGACAAAACTGGAGATAAACTCGATCACGGCACCCACGGGAAAAATCTGGGCGGCGGTGGTGGAGTCCTGCCGAAGCTCACCATTGACGCGCAGCTGAAGAGAAAGCTGTTGCGGATCGGCAATTGCATCGGCCGAGACAACACAGGGGCCACAGGGACAGAAGCTGTCGTGCCATTTCCCGTGCAGCCAGTCGAAAAAGCCATCCTTATCCCGCTGCTTGCGATCCGGGTTGGGATGAAACTTGCGGTCCGAGATATCATTGATCACGGTGTACCCGGCCACATGACCAAGCGCATCTGCCTCGCTGATCCCCTTGCCGCCGCGGCCAATCACGACGGCCAGTTCCAGCTCGTAGTCCGTTGAATGTGGATTCACACTGGGAATCCGAATGGCCTCACCGGGGTTGGTGAGCGTGGTCGTGGGGGGCTTCATGAAAACGTAGGGGAAAGTCTCGGCTCGTTCGGCCGCGATCCCGCCACCTTCCTCGATATGCTTGGCATAGTTTCCTGCCAGCAGGAAAAGCTTGTTGGGCCGCGGAAGCGGGACCAGCAATTGCAGATCCGCAAGGTCTCTCTTGAGAGCATCTGCCTGCCCGGCACCATCGCCGTCGAGCCAGTGTTGCAGTTGGGTCGCAGCTTCGTGGTACTTCCCATCCGGCCCCAGCAGCGACAGCAGGCAGCCTGTCTCCAGGTCGACCGGCTGACCGGTTGATTCGCCCCAGGCGGCGATGGCAGGAGGTAGAGGAATCACGGACTGGTCAGAAAAGAAACCGAGCTGGGCATCCCCTCCTTCAGTAAATCGGCAAATACGCATCTTTCATAACTCCCTAGAAACAAGACTCTTAAAAACACTTTTCCGGTAGAGGCGGTTCTAGCCAATCGAGCACTCGATATGTCGTCCCTCGCTGGATGCCTGGTAGATGGTCTCGATCAACTCCAGCACGTCGGTCATGGAACCTGGCGTGTTGCGGCAGGGTCCCCCGTCTTTTTCGGCCGCCTGGATCCAGTCCGTGACCAGGGCGACGCCATTCCGTCCACCGTACCCGGGGGTCTCGTCCGCCGGCACCGTGAAGACCTCCTCGGTCGCATACCACTGCGGCTGCGGACCATGAATTTCCAGCACACCGCCCGTCCCTTCCCGCGACGGATCCCAGTGAACCCAGCGTGTGCTTCCCCGGATACACCAGTGCGCCTCTCCTGCCCAGCGGGGAATCCAGTAACCGCCCAGGAACGTCGCCACTCCCCCACCGGAGAGATCCAGCAGGGCAATCCCACCGTCCTCCACGTCCACGGGTGTCTCAGAAAAAACGCCCACCCGGCTGGTCACTCCCACCACCTGCTGGCCGGTAACGTAGAGCAAGAGGTCCAGGAAATGACAGGCCAGCCAGTTAAAAAAACCGGCCTGGCTGACTGCTGGGTCAAACAGGTAATGGTCCGGCCCCCGCCGGTTGACATCACTGGTGACAAAGGACATCTCCACACTGATCAGTTTTCCGAAACGACCGTCGGCGATCATATCCCGAAGCCGGTTCGCGGCCAGGTCGTATCGCCAGTTGTAACCGGTCTGGAAAGCAATCCCCGCCTGTTCCACGGCCGTCGCAATCTGCCGCGCATCCTGCAGGCTCCCGGCCACCGGCTTCTCTGCCAGCAGGTGCTTGCCTGCCGCTGCCAGCTGACACAACACCTCCGGCCCCTGCTGGTTGGAAAGGCAGACCACGGCACCATCAAACTCGCAGCCGGCCAGCAGGGCATCGACTGTCTCAAAGCGGGGCAGGTCCGCATAACGCTCCTCAAGACTGGTCGTTCCGCCCTCGTAACCGGGAACAAGGGCCACAATCTCAAGCTGGTCCTGGACATTTTCCAGCAGGTCACGCCAGCCGGAACCATGGGGATTGTCAACTCCAACAAAGGCAACACGAAACATCGTCAGTTTTCTCTCAGGGCTGGCACGATATCACTGTGAGCCGCCAGCAGTGCCGGTACGATCCCGGCCAGCAGGCTTCCCACCACCGTCATCAGTGCTCCTGAGAGCATCAGGGCCACCGTCGGTGTAAAAGCGATTGTGACAGCTTCCGCAGCGATTGCCAGATGGGTCTGCGAAAGCAGAAGCAGGGCAGCGAGAACACCCAGGCCGCCCCCCAGGACACCGACCATGATGGTTTCCCCCAGCACCAGGGAAAAAACTCCGGTCGCCGTAAACCCCAGGGTCTTGAGTACCGCGTGTTCCCGGATCCGGTCCTGAACCGACATCACGGTGGTAGTGGCCAGCAGGACCAGCAGCAGGCCGACACAGGAGAGCCCCAGGTAATGCGAAAGACGGATCAGCTGGGTCAGATCCCCTAGGCTCTTGGCCTGGAAGCTTCCCTTTTGACGGGTGTCCGTTTCCACTGGTCCGGAACGCAAAAGGTCATCGATCTCGGCTGCCTTCTTGTCTGCATCCACGCCATCCTCGAGTGCCACCTCGAACTGGGTGACCGTTCCGTCACTGCTTCCCTGCTGCTTCCGTTGCAGGTATTCCAGGTGCGTGTAAATGTAGTTTTCCTCGGCGCGGTTTTCACTCTCAAAAATACCCGCCACGCTGACCGAGTATTGACCGATCGAGAACTTGTCGCCGGCCACGATCCCCCGACGGCTTGCGACCGCCTGTCCCACCACGGCCGCATCCTGGTACTTATCGAAATCACCCCAGTCCCCCTCGACAAGTTCCATCTCCCGCACGGCCCTCAGCTGGCCAGGCGGCATCCCGTAAAAAACGATCACATCCAGGCTGGCCCGACAGTTATTGGTGAAAACCCGGATTGGCACCACCTCACGAATCCCCTCCAGGTTAACGATCTGGCGATCATAATCCTCGGGCAGGTTACTTGTTGCGGGACAGAACTTGTTGGCTTGAAAGACAATCAGCGAACGGCTCGATTCCCTCTGCTGGGAAAGACTGTTCAGTCCCTGCTGGACAGAACCGATGAAACAGAAAATGAACATCGCTATGGCAGCTCCCGTGACTGTCAGCACGGTCCGGATCCTGTGTCGCCAGAGTGTCTTGAACATGTATGGCAGGAATTTGAGCATCAGATGGTACCCGCTTGCTGGCTCACCGATCGGCTGTCCTCGGCCAGGACGCCATCGACCATCCTCAACTGGCGGTCCGCCACGGCGGCTGCTTCAGGATCATGTGTCACCATCAGCAGTGTCGTCCCCAGTTGCTCGTTGAGCTGTCGTAACAGGTGCAGGATCTGGTCAGTGGACTCCCTGTCCAGGTCCCCGGTCGGTTCGTCGGCAACCACCAGTCGCGGATCGGTCACGATAGCACGGCCAATCCCAACACGCTGACATTGCCCCCCGGACATCTGCCGGGGATAGTGGTTCGCCCGATCCACCAGGGCGACTGCTTGCAGGGCGATTTCCACTCGTTCCCGTCGCTGCTGTCGGCTCAGCGGCAGGAGTAACAGCGGAAGTTCGATATTCTCGTAGGCTGTCAGAACCGGGATCAGGTTGTGTGACTGAAAGACATAGCCAATATTCTCCGCCCGCCAGCGTGCCAGCTGTGAACGAGAGAGCGAACCGATATCGGTGTCGTTGATAACAACCGATCCGCTTGTTGGTTGATCAATGCCGGCAACCAGGTTCAGGAGCGTTGACTTGCCGCAACCACTGGCACCCATCAGCGAGATAAACTCCCCCTGTTCAATGGTCAAGCAGACCCCATCCAGAGGAGTGATTGTCTCATCTCCCTTGACGAAGTGCTTGCAGACGTCGTTTATCTCAACCAGGACTGGCATGCTGTCCTTTCCTCGTCTGACCAATGGAATTATTCGCCCGGCGGCTGCTCCCCCGTGATCTTGACCCGGTCTCCCGCCTTGAGGCCTTGCGGGGGCGAAACAATAATTCGACTACTCGGCGAGAGTCCACTGGCAATCCTGACCAGGGATCCACCTGAAGGACTGGCTGTCTCCAGATCCGATCGTTGTGCCCGGGATCCGTCCGCCGAGACAGTCCAGACAAAAGTCCCCCGCCCGTCTTCGAGGAGATGTTTCCGAGGCACAAAAATATCCGTGGAACTGGCGGAAACTGCCCCACCATCTCTCTCCCCTGCCAGGAAAGTCACATCGACAAGCATTTCCGGCTTGATCACCTCTTCCGGGGTCTCGATGGCAACTTTTACTTCCAGCGTGTTCTTCTGGATGTCCGCTTCGGAACTGAGGTACAGGACGCGGCCGATCATCGCCGAGGAGAGGGCTGGCGACTCGACCCTTACCTCCTGGTCGACCTGGACCCGGGGCAGGTCCTCGAATCGCACATCCACCCGGACCTGCAACATCGAAGGCTGATAGAGTGTGACAGCCACTCCGCCATCATGTTCTCCCTGCCGGCCGACGCCGCCTGAGAGGTGGGTTCCGGGACTTGCCCGTAACTGCAGTACACGACCATCCGCGGGTGCCCGCACAATCATGCGGCTCAGCAGCAGCTCCGCCTCGTCCTCGGAAACCAGGGACTGTTCCAGTCTTGCCCCGGTCGCCGCGACGGCCGCCACGGCGGTCTCCAGCTGACGTTTCAGATCGGTTTTTAACTCCAGTTCTTCTTTGGCTGCAGCCCGTTGACTTTCCAGCGCCGCAACCTCGGCTTTGAGTGAGGGTTCCCGTTTCGTCAACTCCTGGACCATGGCCCGGGCGGACTCCAGTTCACTCTCCGCCTGGTCCACTGCCAGCCCGGCGACCACGGATCCAGCCTTGGTCTTTCCCTCCAGGTCCTGTTTGGCCAACAGGAGACGGGCACGAGCCTGGCGCTGCTGGAACGGAAGGTTCGTCAGCTTGGTCTGCACGCTCGCCAGTTGCGACTCGGCCGCGGCCAGTTCCGACTGCAGCTTGAGAGGTTTTTCGAAGTTCGTCATGGCGGCGGCATGGTCTGCCTGGGCCTGTTGCAGCTCGGCCTGGCTAAGGGTGACCTGGGCCCGGGCTGCTGCAAGCTGCAGCCTGGCATCATCCTCCACCATCGTAACCACCGGATCCCCCGCCTAGACGGCTTGATCATCAACCACCAGCAGTTCCTTGACGACCCCCTCCGCCAGCGCCGGAACACGGATGACTGTGGGACGAGGTTCCACCCAACCAGCCGCCTTGAACAGTTCGGTCCCCTGCTCCTGATTCCCCACCTGGTTCACCGTGACCGGGATCACCGTCACCGGGATGCCCGGCATCAGGACATTGCGGAGGGCCCAGGCAATGATCACCAGGAACCCCAGCGCGAGGAATCCCGGCACGAGGTAACGAGAGAGGTACGACCTGCGCGGCTTGATCGATATCGAGTCCGAATCCTCCCGGTCGACGGCAAGCTGTTTCAGGGCAATATCATCTGGCATCGGTCTTCTCCTCGAAAACACCCCGGGGCCATGTTAAGGCTGCACGAAGATCCCCGTGGCGATCAATGTCACGTTCCCGTCCGTATCCCGGCGTGCCGTCCCCTTGACCACGACGGTCTGAAGTTCCTTGACACGGAGCAGGCGGCGGGCATCCTCGGCAACCGTCTGTCCATTCTTATCGACCACTTCCACCAGTGTTCGTGAAGCAGCTACGTTCGGATCACAGCAGTAATCCCAGGGCAGAGAGCAGTTATCCCCCGGTATCTCGTTACAGGGGACCAGTGAATTGTCCACGATATTGAACATCGCCAGACCCTCCACCCAGGGGTCCCTCTCACCACCAATCCGTCCAGTCACCACCACCTCGTCACCATCCTTGGCCTCACGAAGCAGCTCCTTGACTTCCAGGGAACCGGCTGGCTGGCTGGTGAGCAGGTAGGGAGTCCCGTCCATCGGCGGTTTTTCTGCCGGCTTGTCCTCCTTGCAACCTGCCATCACCAACACCACAGCTGCCATGATCCAACCTGACATGCGAGCATTCATTTTGTTTACTCCATTCGTTTCGTTAAGTGTCACTGGACGTGGAAAAATATTTCTGAATTGAAATCGTGTTCCTTAAACTGCCTTGAGCCCGTGTGCGACTGGCAGGCTCAGTGCCCGCCAGGCCGGTGGCAAGGCACCGAGAATACCCAGCATCATTCCCGTACCGCAGCCGACAAGAATCGCCATGCTGTCAATATCCAGCTGGAACGCCCCCATGGTGAATCGAACCGCCAGCCCATGCACAAAGGCCATGGCAAACAGGGTCGCCGTGACAGCCCCGGCCATCCCCAGCAGCAGGCCTTCCTGGACCAGGCTGACCACGATCGCTGCCCGTCCGAACCCAAGGGTCTGGAGCGTGGCCATCTCCCGGATACGCCCAAGGGCTGCACCGTACATCGTATTGAGACCGGCAAAGACACCGGCACCGGAAACCAGCAGGACCATCAGCCAGGCAAGCATCCGCACCGGTCCATAGTCACTCTGGAGTGCGCCGTAGTAATCGGTCTCACGCATCGATTGAAGTTCCAGGTCGAGACGACGTTTGCAGAAAGCATTCACCTGCCGAACATCCCTGCTGCTCTGGCAGGTCACCGCCACGATACTCAGGTCCTGTCGTTTCATTGCCTGTTGCAGGTCATCAAGCCGGCACCAGAGTTCCGATTCAAAGACCGACCCTCCTGCAGAAAACAGCCCGCTGATGGTCCAGCGTCGGCCCTCGAGTTCAATACTCTTGCCAATCGCCAGCTCACTATCCTCGGCACCCAGTTTGGCGGCTGCCAGCCGGCCAACCAGGATCTCGTTCGGTCCCGGCCAGGTCCCGGCCAGGATACTCACCTGGCGTCTCACCAGCAGCACGGGATGGGTCACCCCACGAACCAGGCCCAGTGTTTCCCCTGGCTGGCCTTCCACATGGATCTGGGTCCCCAGGTAGAGTTCCGGCGACACGTAAGCCCGCCCCTCGCGACGGCGAATCTCGTCAACTTCTGCACGTAACAGGTCGGAGGTTCTCATCGGGATCGAGGAGTACTCGACGTTCTCCCCCATGCCAAGTGCCAGCACGATCGCCACGTTCTCCTCGCCACTAACCTTAAGCGTTTTTTCCAGGCCCCGGATGAAACCAACCACCACGAGGATTAACAGGCACGAGGTACTCAGACCAAGCCAGGTCAAACCACTGCGCAGCGGTCGACGAAAGAGGTTCCGCACCCCGTATTCCCACGGTAAAAAACCAGCACACACCATCTGCTGACCAGAAAAAAACTCCTACTGACAACACACCATGCCAGCATCATCGTCGGCATGGAACGATCGAGTGTCGGGAGAAGAACTAGCAGAGCAGCGAAGAGAGCTGCACTCGCAGCATACGTCCAGCGCAATAACAGCCACTGGCACGCTCACCAAGGAGTGAAACTTGGAGGGGAACTCGTTTATTCCAGCTGAAAAGGTCAAGAGACGATCCCGTCAGACCTGGAGCCTCCATGACACTGGAGACCTGGATCGCAAAAAATCCAAGATTGCAAAGGCAGGTACCGTGGTCGTCCCGAGGGAGAGAATTTCCACTCCCCGGCGTTTCCAGGTCCTGGGAATGACAGCAGCAGGACAGGTTTACGCTGCTCGTCACATCCGTACAGCAGGGAGTGATCCCCATGCTGAGAAGTGCCGGAAATCCGCCAACGAGGAGGACAAGCATAAATTTCTGGATGCTGGAAATCATCAACTCTTCACTCTTGAATGGACTTCACGATCTAGCTAATAGTACGCAGCGAGAGAATTAAAGGTCAAGGGAATTCTCGCCTCCCACGGTGTTAACGCTGCTGAAGGCTGCCAGAAAGCATCCGTCCCTTGAGGAGAATCGCGTTCTGGTGAAGCTGGGAAAGGGACTGCAGGTACTCCACGCGGATCTGAAAATAAGTGCGCTGGGTGCTAAGCAGTGTCAGGTAATCAATCTGGCCATGCTGGTATCCCTGCTGAACCAGCTGAATCGAGCGTTCTGCCCGGGGAATCAACTGGTGCTGGTAACGTTCCACCTGTTGTCGTGCGCTGGCATAGTACCGGTAGGCAGTCGCCAGCTGATCGGTCAAACGCAGCTCGACCTGCCTCACCCGCTGCTCGGCCGCTATCCGGTTCGCCCGGGCAGCCTGGATGTTCCCCTGGTTCTTGTTGAGGAAGGGAATCGGGAAGCCCACCTGGATATTGCCAATATCGTCGGATGTCATGTTCTGGTGACGCAGGCTGAGCATCACGTCATAATCCGCTTTCACCTCTTTCTCGGCCCGTTCAACAGCCAGTTTCCACTGCGCGACGCTGGCATGGGCAGCAGCAAGTTCCGGACTTTCCCGCATCACCACACCATGGATCTGTTGCCAGCCCATGGAACCAGGCAGAACCTCAAGGCTCCCTACCAGGGTGTTGATATCCAGGTCATCCACTCCCACCGAGGCACACAATCTTCGCCAGGCCTCGTACTGCTGGTTGGTCGCGTTATCCAGCAGGATGCGGGTTTTCTCCAGCTCCAGTTCGGCCAGCAGGAGCACGTTCTCACCAACCCGTTCTGCTTCCAGCAGCGTCTTGCTTGCCACGGTTGCCCGGTCACTGATGCTCACCAGGTCGGTTGCCAGTTGCACCTGGCTGCGGGCCACAAGGGCTTCATAGAACCGTAACCGGACATCGTTCAGAACTCGTGCTTCCATGGACTCGGCGTCAAACCGGGAACGTTCCACCGCTTGGTCCGCCACGGCCATGTCCAGCTTGCGCTTGGCCGAATTGGGAAACTGTTGTCGCAGGAAAAACCCCTGGGCACCGGTGGTCCCCAGGATTCCCACCTCGGTCGCGTGGTATCCAACCTGTGTGTTCGGATAGAGCCCGGCCTGCAGACGTTGCCCGTCGGTTGCATCCACACGCAACCTTGCGATACGCATCAGCGGGTTGTTTTCCCGGGCCATTCGCTCAAGGTCAGGTAGCGAGAGTCCCCGCGGCGGCTGCGCATGGAGTCCCCATACCGGCAGTACCAGCAGCATCAGAAAAACCATCGCGGGTGTCTGTCGAACAGGCAAACGAAATCCACGTCGCAAGAAACCATGAAACAGAGACTCATAATCTATATCGGTTATGACGGTTATGACGATGAGGCGGATTAGTGCAGGGGTGGATCCCTCACTGGAACACCGGGAGGCCATTTGACAGTTAGAAAACAAGGCTTTTTAATGACGCCTGACAGACATTCAACCCCGCCCCTGATGGAAATTCCATGCCCCCTGAACTTGGATACTGCACCAATGTGCATGCGGGGCCCGACCTCGAATCCACCAAGACCAACCTGCAGGAGCACGCCCTGCGTGTGAAAGAGCTGTTTTCACCAGGGAGTCCGATGGGAATTGGGCTCTGGCTTGCCGCCCCTGCAGCGGCCTCCCTGCAGAATGGTACGACACTGGAAGAATTCAGGGACTGGCTCGGAGAGCACGGCCTGCACCCTTTTACACTGAACGGTTTCCCTTTCGGGAATTTCCACCAGGAGGTGGTCAAGCACGATGTCTATCATCCCACCTGGATGGACGAAAAACGGCTCACTTACACGCGGCACCTCGTCCATGCCCTGGACCACCTGCTCCCGCCGGGGAGCGAGGGGAGCATCTCCACTTTGCCCATCGCCTGGGGGAGTCCAACGCTATCCCAGGAGATGCTTGATCATGCCGCCGATAACCTCGTTGCCGTGGCCAGGGAACTCGCAGAACTGGAGGATCAATCTGGCCGCTTGATCTATCTTTGCCTGGAACCGGAACCTGGCTGTGTGCTCCAGCGGAGCAGCGACATCCTGGGATTCTTCCAGGACCACCTGTTGAAGCGAGGGGAAGAACACCAGGTTTTGCGCTACCTGCGGGTCTGCCATGACGTCTGCCATTCCGCCGTGATGTTCGAGAGTCAGTCCGATGTCCTGCGCAGTTTTTCCGAGACCGGTATCCGGGTGGGAAAGGTCCAGGTTTCCTCGGCGGTGGAGGCACGTTTTGAAGAACTGTCGCCGGAAAACAGGGTTGTCGCACTGGACCAACTCGTCGGATTTGCCGAGCACCGGTACCTGCACCAGACATCCACTCGGCGGGGCGATGGAACAACCACTTTCTACCAGGACCTGTCTGAAGCCCTCGACCAGGTGGACGATGCCTCCGGCCTGGAGGAAACATGGTGTATCCATTTTCATGTGCCCGTCTACCTGGAACAGTTCGGGCACCTGCACACCTCGCAGCACCAGATCCGGGAGTGCCTGAAGACCGTCATGAAGGATCCGGACATGGCTCACTTCGAGGTGGAAACCTATGCCTGGAGTGTTCTTCCTGAATCGCTCCAGGTTGGCCAGTTATCCGATGGAATTGCCCGCGAAATGAGATGGTTCGCGGAACTGCTGGCAGAAATCGACAGCGGGGATCTCAGGGACTGATCTTTGCGTTCATATGTTCCGGATGATGCCGGGCAAAGGCAGCGGTCATCTGCCGGCGTTCTCGAATTCGAAGCGCAGGCGTGATCACATTTCCATGGTTCTTCCCGGGCAGCACCTCGACCTCGGCATCACTCCCCAGTTCCTTGAGCGTACCGAGCAGCTGTTCGACGGCACCTTCCAGGTAGAACGTGTCAAGTTCCCCCGTGGTGATATGGATCTTGCCGGCCAGGGAATCCTTTAAATCCGGCCAGCGGCGGCGAAGCAGCAGATTGATATCATAGTTCTCCCATGCTCGTGCCACGCCCGGGTCAATCCGGCCGCTCACCCGGTGCCAGAGCTTGGCAGGCAGGCCATCCGCACCGAGCGGGCTGAAGACCGCTTCAAAGGAACGCAGCTGGCCTCCCCGGCCGAGACAATCATCCATCTTGCCGAACGTGGGATACCAGAGAACCGGCTCCTCTCCCTGCCGTGCCAGCGGCCGGCGCTGCCCCTGCTGATCGGTGTACAGGCTCAGTGGCGGGTTGGCGTACAGGTTCACCTGCTGGTAGTCGCGAAAATCCACCGGGTCGGGAGAGGTACTCCAGACGCCACCAAAAGTCTCCGGGTAATTGACCTGAAGCCAGAGCGAGGACCAGCCACCGGAACTGTGCCCGCCAACGAACCGGGCCGTCGATGCAGCCACCGTACGGTAACGACAATCAACCGCCGGAACCAGTTCCTTGACCAGGGCTGCTCCCCTGGGGCCATTGGTGGCGCTATCCGCATAAACGTGGTGCCCCCATTTACACTGCCCGTCAAGCAATACCCGGATAAACTCTGTCTCTCCTTCCCCGGCAGGGGGAGAGCCATTGCGATATCGAGATGCCATCTGCTGGTAAACTCCCCCAAACCCGGAGACCACGTAGAGTACCGGGTAACGACGCTCCGGCATCGCCTCATAGGACGGCGGCAGGATCACCGCGGCTGCCTGCAACACGTCACGTCCGTGGAACAGGGAGAGCCGGGGACTGGGGATCTTCAACTCGTGCGCCCATTTCGACGCTGGAAATACTCGGGCTTCGATCTCCTTATCCAGAATCAGCGTGAGTGAAGAAAGACCTTCCCGGTTTTTCTTTCTCTCCGGCAGCTGCCACCGGATCTGGACCGAATCACTGTAGAGATTCCCCACACCGTCGTTCGGATGGGAGTGGTAAAAATCCTGATCCAAAAGCGCCTGCAGATGGTATTCTCCCGAGGGCAGTTCCGAAAGCTTTCCTGGGAATCCATCTGCCCGGTCATCGATTGTGATTGTCGTCCCGGGCTGCCAGTTCTTTACTTCCACGCCAAAAAATGGCTCCGGCCCAAACCAGTCAGGTCCAAATCGAGGTTCACGGCCATCACGCTGGGAGGTGAGAACGAAGAGCCGTCCCGAGACGGCACTTTTCCCTGCAGACGCTGGTAATTGCACCTGGATAGAACTCGTGGAGGCCTTTCTTTCCTGGCCTTTCAGCATTGCGTTACCTGGCCAGCCGATGACAAGCATGGCAATCGAGAGGATGGAAATTGACGAGATGTGGCGAGTCACAGGAAGGATCCTCATAGGCAAGACATGAAATACGATGGAGGGCCGTCTGCCAGCGCAGTATACCAGACCTGTGGCAGGGAAAAGAAACACCGGCTGCAGAAGAAGGGGTCGATTGCACAAAGCCTGGCAAAGACAAATAATAGTCACAGTGGCGGCACGGATAATTTCCTGTGCCCCCCACAGGCGGGTGTAGCTCAATGGTAGAGCGTTGGCTTCCCAAGCCAATCACGAGGGTTCGATTCCCTTCACCCGCTCTTTTCCCCCCGGTCCAGAGGGGGCAACGAGTCAGTCGGGGACTTACCGCTTGATGCGTTCGATTGCATTTTTCACCGTTGCCCTCTTCCTTTCCGCCACGGTCCCGGCAGCTGATACACTTGTCGTCTGCCCGGAACCCCTGCAGCAGGCCCTTGGTTCCTGGGTACGCCATCGCCAGAACCAGGGACATCAACTCGCAGTCGTCGCTCCTGCTGGTGATGCGAGAGCGATCTCGCGACAGATCCGCCTGCAGGCAGAAATCCACCCGATTCGCTGGCTGGTTCTGGTAGGGGATACCCCTGTTCCGGAATTCTCGTCCATCCCCGGAATCCCGACCCACGAGATTCCGGCCAGGGTCGTCGTCCACTATGGTTCCGAACCGGAAATCCCCACCGACAACCCGTTCGCCGACCTGGATGCTGACGGCATTCCGGATATTGCCGTGGGAAGAATTCCAGTCACGAATGCGACGGACCTCTCCCGGTTCCTGCAGCGAGTGATCCAGTATGAAAAGTCGCGACGATATTCAGATGGGCAATCGAAGGTTCACTTCATCGCCGGGATGGGTGGGTTTGGACTTCTGGCCGACAAGGCGATTGAGACAGCCACCGGGCAGTTACTCGGTGCGCGAATTCCGGCAACCTACCGGAGCACCATGACCTATGGGAGCTGGCGAAGCCCCTACTGCCCTGATCCTCGACAGTTTCACCGGCACACGCTGGATCACCTGAACCAGGGATCCCTGTTCTGGGTTTACCTTGGACACGGAAGCAAGCAGTCCCTGGACCGCGTAGTGGTACCCGGGAAAACTTATCACATCCTCAACAGCGGGGACCTGGACAGGGTGAACTGCCGGGGGGAACCGCCCATCGCTATTTTCCTGGCTTGTTATACCGCCGCCTATGACGGCAAGGAGCCATCTTTGGGTGAGCAGTTACTTCACCTGCAGCATGGCCCAATTGCCGTCTACGGGGGCTCTCGAGTCACTATGCCCTATGCGATGGCGGTCATGGGAGAGTCCCTCCTGCGACAGGTTTTCGATGAAAGCTGCCAGACCATCGGAGAGGTGATCCTGCACGCCAAGCGAGAGATGGTGTTGCAGGAACCGGCCAACCGAACCGCACAGAGGCGGCTGATCGACGTGATGGCAAGAACACTCTCCCCCAGCACCCACACGCTCGATAACGAACTGAGGGAACATCTCTCTCTTTTCAATCTTCTTGGAGATCCTCTCCTGCGTCTCCCCTACCCCCAGCCACTGGAGATCACCTGCCCCTCGTCGGCGGAGGCAGGGGAGACCCTTATCGTGCGGACATCGATCCCCTTTGCAGGTCGGATGCGGGTGGAGTTAAACAGCCATCCTGGCCAGTTGACTTTTCCACCACCCCAGAGGACCCGTTACCAGGACAACGACAACTGGCTGGCTGATTTCGAGGACGTCTACAAGCGGGCAAACGATCCACGCTGGTGGAATCAGCAGCTTCGAGTCCGGGAGTCACCCTGCACCATCCAGATCCCGATTCCAGCAGCAGCCCAGGGAGCCTGTTCGGTAAGGGTCGTACTGGAGGGCCGTGGTGGTTGGGCAACCGGTGCCTCATCACTTTACATTCGCCCGATAGCGGACAACTAGTTCAGCGGCCAGTCATCTCCGATCATTGGCGAGCGGATCCAGCCAGGAGGACAAGGGAGCTGAGCAGGAGCAGGGCACCAATGGAGAAAAGCAACAAACCTGTCCCTGGCCGGTTGTCGTGCAGGAACAGGCCCGCCAGGAACAGGCCGCTGGGAATGGCCACGTTGGCTGCAACCAGGCCCATCGATGACCTGATTCGAACCAGGCCCGACGCAAAACGTTTCAGACTGGCGGCATAGGCGATGTTCAGGATACCGAGCAGGAC
>CAYYZW010000018.1:0-38963 GCA_964476375.1 uncultured Pirellulaceae bacterium | reverse complement strand
CCTTCACCACGGATATGGCTGGCATAAATACCCCCCTTCTCGCTTACCACCTCGGCGATGGCAACGAGTTCATCGGTCGAGGCATAGGAACTGGGCACATAGATCAGGCCGGTCGACATTCCCCAGGCCCCATCCTCCATTGCTTTCCCGGCTAACTCGCGCATGCGGGCGATCTCCTTGTCGGTCGCCTTGCGTCGCGCATTCCCGATCACTTCCCGGCGAAGGTTACCCTGGGGAAGCAGGTGCACCACGTTCGTACCAGCCCCGGCACTGTTGACCAGGTCATAATAGTCTTTCACGTGGACCGGCCCGGAACCACAGTTCCCGGTCACGATCGTCGTGCAGCCCTGCAGCACGTAGTTCATGTTGGCCCGGGTGCCATCCTGGACGATGACCGAATCGCTATGGTTATGCAGGTCGATAAACCCTGGGGCAATCACCAGCCCCTCGCAGGGGATCACCTGGTCAGCCATGCCAACGTCAAAAGTACCAACCGCGACAATCCGGCCTTCACGAATGGCCACGTCCCCCACGACTGGATCGCTACCGCTTCCATCATGGATCGTCCCTCCCTTGAGAAGGATATCCGCCTCGACCGGCTCCGCTCCGAGAGGCCGGACAAGGAGCAGGCCCACGGTCAACACGAATGCAAGAGAGCGAAAGTTGCTGGAGAGTGACATGGTTTTCTCGCAGTTTAGGCCAGCGACGTCAGAAATTCTCTGCCTCCCATGATAATGGAATACCGAATCCATTGGTTGTCCCGGCCGGGCATGTTAAAATATAGTTTCCATCCTGGACGAACGTCTTAACCGGTATCCTCCCGTTCCATGATCGTGGTTTCTTGATGAACATGAGAGCACGAATCGCCTGTCTCTTGCTGCTCACCACCGCGGCCCTCCCCGCCAGCGGGGAAGAAGGACTTTTCCTGCACCAGCAAGTGGACCAGTTGATCACATCCGCCCAGGGGGACCTGGCGCACCTGGCATCGCCCCGCTGTAGTGATGAAGAGTTCCTGCGGCGGATCTTCCTGGACCTGGCCGGCCGGATTCCAGGGCACGAGGAGGCACAACAATTCCTGGACGACGAGAACCCGGACAAGAGAGAGACGCTCGCCGATCGATTGCTCGCCAGTCCACGACATGCTCGTCACCTGCAGCATCACCTGGACGTGATGTTGATGCAACGACTTCCCAAGAAACACGTGGATCCGGTCCAGTGGCAAGAGTACCTCTATAGCTCGATGCTGGAAAACAAGCCCTGGAACAAGCTGGCCGAGGAGATCCTCACGGCAGATGGAGCGGACGAGAAACAACGATCACGTGCCCGTTTCCTGCTGGCCCGGGAGTTGAACTTCGACGACACCACTCGCGACATCGGCCGTATTTTTCTCGGCCGGGACATGCAGTGTGCCCAGTGCCACGATCATCCCTCGATCGAGGATTACATGCAGCGGCACTACTACGGATTAACTGCATTCCTGAAACGAAGCTACCTGTTCAAGGATCCCAAGAGCGAGACCACCTCGATCGGGGAGAAGGCCGAGGGGGATGTGAAATTCACCTCCGTTTTTACCAACGAGGAAGGCAGCACGTCCCCGCGGCTGCTGAACATGTCGATGATCGAGGATCCCGAACCGGCCGGGGAGCCCTACGTCACGAAGCCGGACAAGGATAACCGGGGGATCCCACGCTATAGCCGTCGACTGCAACTTGCCCCCAGTATCATCTCGCCGGAGAACGTGGATTTCCGCATCAATATCGCTAACCGGACCTGGGCCCTGGTGATGGGACGAGGCCTGGTCGAGCCCCTCGACATGAGGCACACGGGCAATCCTCCCTCGCACCCGGAACTGCTCCAGCTGTTGGCTGATGAACTGCTCGCCAATGGCTATGACCTGCGGGCCCTGATCCGGCAACTGGTCCTGACCGAGACCTACCAGCGTAGTAGCGAGCAGGTCGAAAGCGAACAGGATCTGCCCGACCGGGCCTACCTCTCCGCGGAACTCAAACCGCTCTCGGCGGAGCAACTGGCCTGGTCCACGATGCAGGCGGTAGGGCTGGTCTCCGCCAGCCGGGACAAGCAGCTGGCACTGCTTCAAAAAGAAGATTCTGACTTCAATCTGGAAAACACGGAGATGAGAGTGAAGCTGGAAAAAGCTGTGAACGCTGCACTCCAGTCCCACGTTGAGACGTTTGTCAGCATGTTTGCAAGCCAGGCTAATGGCTTCAGTGCAACAGCCAGCCAGGCCCTGTTTCTGGAAAACAGTGAACTTATTTCCACCTGGCTGACACCTTCCGATGGAAATCTGGTAGAGCGGCTTTCCGGAACCGAGAAACTGGAGACGGTTGCCGGGCAGCTTTACCTGGCCCTCCTGTCACGCCCCCCCACTTCGGGGGAGCAGGAAAATGTCGTTGTTTTCCTGCAGCAATTCGACTCGGAAAGACAAGCTGGTATCGCCCAGGCAACACGGGCTATACTGTGTTCAGCAGAATTCCGATTCAATCACTAGGGTTTCACCGGGACACTATCGAGGAATAGAGTCATGAAGCGGAATATCGGTTGCCAGTCCATCGACCATGCTCTCTCGCGGCGACACTTCCTCGCCGGAACGACCGCCGCAGGTTTTGGCGCCGCTGCCGCAATAGGAGGACTCTCCTCGCCGGTCGTGGCGGACACGCTCAAGCGGGACCATAAACGGATCCTGCAGGTCTACCTGCAGGGAGGGGTCAGCCAGCTGGAATCCTGGGACCCCAAGCCTGGTACGGAATACGGCGGCCCCTTCCAGACAATTCCCACGTCGGTTCCCGGGGTCCATATTTGCGAGTTACTCCCACAAACGGCCCAGCGGATGCACCTGCTGTCCATTGTCCGCAGCATCAATCTCAAGACCGATGACCACCACCAGGGCCGCCTTTTCATGGAAAAGGGACGGCGCGGGGAAGGAAACTACCCTTACGTTGGATCGGTTGCCGCCCGTTACCTGGCTCCCGAGGAAAGCCCGCTTCCCAGCTACATCCACATTTCCACCCGGGGTCTGGAAGATGACACGGCAGCCTTCCTGGACGCCCGTTACGGCCAGATGAAACTGGAAGGAATTGCCTCGCCGAAAAACCTGGGGGAACCGGGCCAGGTTGCAGAAAAAGGATTTTCCCGCCGCAACAACTTCCGGCAGCAACTGAACCAGCAATTCACATCCCGTCGACCCAAGGCACTTGTCGATTCCTACGATGCATCGTTCCGCCAGGCCGCACAGCTGATGGCTCGCCAGGAGCTGTTCGAGAAGCAGTCAGAGAAGGAGCTGGACCGGTACGGCCGCCATGACTTCGGACGTTACTGCCTTCTTGCCAGGACAATGCTTGAAGAGGGGTCAACCTGTGTCAAGGTCACCCACCATGGCTATGACACCCATGCGGAGAACTTTAACTTCCACGTGGAACAGCTGGGGGAATTTGATACGCCCTTCGCCACCCTGCTGGATGACCTTCAACAGCGCGGCATGCTGGAGAGCACGCTGGTGATGGTTTACTCCGAGTTCGGACGGACCCCCAAGATCAACCACCGTTATGGTCGTGACCACTGGGGAAGTGCCTGGTCGATAGCCCTTGGCGGATGCGGCCTGCAGTCGGGTGCTGTCATCGGGGCGACCAATGACAAGGGGACGGAAGTCAGTGACCGTGAGGTTCACGGAGGGCACCTGTTCCATACCTACCTGCAGGCTCTCGGTATTGACTCCACGGCCAATCATGATATCGCTGGTCGGGACATCCCCATCGGGGATCCCGCGGTTGGATCGATTAAAGAACTGCTGGCATGAATACAACCCTCCAGGATCCAGAGCCCCCGGCCGACGACCAGCCGGCAGCCATTGATGTCACCGGGTCACACGAGGTAGCCGAGTACAAGCACAGCAAGCCGCTCACCTGCTGCCGGATCGATCCTTCCGGACGATTTGTCTTTGCCGGAGCAGAAGATCTGAATGTCTACCGCTGGGACCTGGAATCCGGCCGCATGATGATCCTTGCCGGTCACAACAGCTGGGTCCGTTCGATGGACTTCTCCCCCGATGGCCAGACCCTCTACACGGCAGGCTGGGATGGTGAGCTGCACTGGTGGCTTACCGACGATCCCGTTCCCCGTTCATTACGCATGGTCCGCGCCCACCGTGGTTTCGCCCGCTGGGTGCGGGTGAGCCCCGATGGCACACTGCTGGCCACCTGTGGTAATGACAACATGATCCGGATCTGGAGCGCCGCGGCGGGTGAACTGGTTGCCGAAATGGCTGGTCATGACCGGAATCCCTACGCCGTCGACTTCCATCCCGACGGTACACACCTGGTCTCGGAAGACCTGATGGGAAACGTCAAGATCTGGGACCTGGAAAAGTTTGAACACCTGGAGACCATTGCGACGGTGATGACAGGCTATGACACCAAGTTCGCTGCGGACATGGGTGGAGCACGGGACATGCGATTCGCCCCCGACGGCAGCGTGGTGGTCTGTGCCGGGATCACCAACGTGGTGAATTCCTTTGCAGGCCAACAGGATCCCATTTTTTCCGTGGTCGACTGGAAAACCCGACAGGTCCTGCGGCACCTGCGGCCCGCGGACAACTCCACCGGCGTTGCCTGGGGAGTTCGTTTCCACCCGGCCGGGTTGATTGTCGGCGGCGTGGCCAAGCAGAGTGGTAGCGGCCTGGTCTGTTTCTGGAAACAGCAGGAGGCGATGACGCCGGTCAAGCTTGACAAGAAGGACCGCAAGGATCCAGCCCGTCTCAAGAAACAGGCTGACAAGGATCCACTGGCGGTCAAGCCATTTCACACGCTCGATGTCAAAAGCTGCGTCAGGGGCCTGGCCCTGGCTCCCGACGGACGGCGCCTGGCCGTCCCCTGTTTCGACGGCAGCCTGCGGATTTTCCAGATGACTGCCAAGCCGGAGGAAGAAACAGCCGGGGAAAAATCGGCCGGCTAGTGGTTCGCCCGATCTCTTTTCCATGGGCAGGGCAGCCAGGACTCGGGTAAAATCAAGCAGCACGCAGAAACGATAAATCTCTTTCTCTTTCGGCAGGAACAATCACCATGGCGCTCGCACCTTCCGCCCAGCAGACCGGTACACCTCAGGGGACGCTCAGCCTGGATCGTCTTGACCAGCTACGCAGTGACTTTAACGTCCACCCCACGGCTCGCTTGATGCAGAATGCCGTTGCCCAGAACGGGGGCGATAACATCGCCCTGGACAGATCCATCCTGACCACCACCGACCACACCTTCTCACACCTGCTGGATGACTGGTCGGTCACCAACCAGAAACGAAGTGGCCGCTGCTGGATGTTCGCCGGGTTGAACCTCTTTCGACCGGCAGCCATGAAGGCAATGAACCTGAAAGAATTCGAGTTCAGCCAGAATTTCACGCTCTTCTGGGACAAGCTGGAGCGAGCGAATTATTTCCTTGAGGCAATACTCGACACGGCCGACCGGGATGTGGATGACCGTACCGTCGCCTGGCTGCTGGCCCATCCCCTGGATGACGGCGGGCAATGGAACATGTTCGTCAATGTTGTGCAAAAGCATGGCGTGGTACCCAAGGCGGTGATGCCGGAAACCGAGAGCTCCAGTAACACCCGCCGCATGAACGAGATCCTGCTCACACGGCTTCGTTCCGGTGCCATGTCGCTGCGACAGGAAGCCGCGGGAGAGGCAGGAAAAGAGAGCTTGCAGCAGATCAAAGAGGAGATCGTGGCGGAGATCTACCGGATACTCTCGATCCACCTGGGAACACCTCCAGCCAGCTTCGACTGGCAATGGAACGACAAGGAACGGGATTTCCACCGGGATGGAGAGATGACGCCGCTTGAGTTTGCGGGACGTTACATCCAACCGACCCTGGATGAATTCGTCTGCCTGGTTCACGATCCACGGCCTTCCAGCCCGATCGGAAAAACCTTTACTGTCGAGTACCTGGGGAACGTGGTGGGAGGCGAGATCGTCAAGTACCTGAACGTTGACATAGAAACCATGAAGCAGCTTACCCGGGCGACGCTCGTCGACGGCACACCGGTCTGGATGGGATGCGACGTGGGCAAAATGATGCGCCGCGACCAGGGGATCTGGGACGCCCAGATGTTTGATTACGATGGCGTCTACGACGTGGACCTGCAGATGCCCAAGCACGAGCGACTTGTCCACCACGATACGCTGATGACCCATGCCATGCTGTTCACGGGGGTGGATGTAATCGATGGGGAGGATGGACCGCAAACTCGCCGCTGGCGCGTGGAGAACAGCTGGGGCGATGAAAACGGGAAGAAGGGATTCTACGTGATGAACGACTCGTGGTTCGACGAGTACATGTTCGAGGTTGCGATTGAAAAGAAATACCTCTCCGCGGAACTGCTGGAAGCATGGGGCCAGGAACCGATCCCACTTGCCCCCTGGGATCCGATGGGATCACTGGCCCGCTAGTCTCGCTTCTGCAGCAGCAGGGGAATGATCTCGCCCGGGATCTCGTCTCGTGGAAAGTAGGGCCGCTCCATCCGCTCGAGTTCAACATGCCGCAGGGTAGCCGGCGTGGGGCCTGCCGTATCGAGAATGTAGTCCTTCTGCATGGACTCCCCGTATGCCTGCCGGTAATTCATGGGGTTCTTGACAACAATGAACTTCATCGCGGCCAGATCGATCTCGAGTGCCTCGTACTGCTCGTTCCACCACTCGTATGTGGCATGGCTGGCCAGGCAGACCGAGAGACTGCCCACGGTCAGCACGGCTGCCGGGCCCATACGTGCCTGTTGCCCTCCCCAGATCCCTCCCTTGTAACGAAAACATCCGTCGCTCAAGCGGGCAACGGTCCCTCGAACTGTCACCGGTTCTCCCCATGCCGGATCCACACCATGCCCGATCTCCAGTTCCACCTCGGCACCCTCTCCCGCCTGGTGACAGGCGGCAGCTGCCGCGGGGTCCACCACCGGCACCACCGAGGGCTGCTGGACCTGCTCCTGGAGGAGTGCCCGAAGCGTGTGGACACTGTCTCCTGCCCCCCCTCCACCACAGCAGTCGGCTGTTTCCACCAGGACCACGGTCCCCTGCACATTGTCCCGGGCATCACGGATCGCATCCCGGGGGTCCCAGGTCTCCGGTTCCAGCCGGTGCCGGCGATCCCAGTAGGCCCGGGCCAGCTCCTCGGCGAGCACCCGGGCACGAGGCTGGTCATTGTCCGTGATCACCAGGCCGCCCCCTCCCATCTGTGGCACGTCCAGGTAGGGATGAACGAGGAAGGCGCTGGTCGAGTAGACACCCTCCTCGGAGCGCATCTTGAGTGCCATCTCCATGATCTCCGCAAATGGCCCGGGCGGGTCGGTCTGCCCCAGCACACCGGCCACCAGTACCGGCACCTTGGCCATCACCATCGTCGGTCGCAGCGAGCCATCAAGTATCGCCACCAGGGCCCTCGCCCCTCGCTCTCCGGTCTCCACCGCATCCCGATGGGGATAGGTTTCCCAGGCGACCAGCAGATCCGCCGACTCGACCATCCGTGCTGTCACGTGAGCATGCAGGTCAAGCGTGGCGACGACAGGAACATTCTCGCCCACCAGCTGGCGGACGGATTCCAGCAGGTCCCCTTCCGGGTCCAGTTCATTTTCAGCCGCTGCCGCACCGTGCAGGGCAAGGATCACCCCGTCGACCGGAAGGGCGTCCGCAAGTTTTTCCAGCATGGATACCTTGAGCTGGTCATAGACTGCAGCCTTTACCGGCCCACTGGAGCAGGCAGAAGCGACAACCAGCGGCCGGCATTGTATTTCTTCCCGCCCCAGGACATCGAGCATGCCCCCGACAGTGCCGTCGCGGATCTTGAGCACATCCTCTCCATCCAGAAGCTGCCCGCGGCGGAAAGTCTCCATCTCCGCCGGTGCACCACCTAGGTGGTTGCATTCGATCAGGAAGGAGCCAATGGCAATGGATTTCATCTGGTCTCCCATCGAGACGTGACAAGTCAGGTAAAGAGGTTCGTGATGGGCGTTCCCGATGCCAGTCTGTAGGGACGGAACCGGGCATGCTGGCGACTCGACGGTCCCGGAAACATGGAACGATCGGACATGTTTTCTATCTTATCGAATTCGGCGAAGCCCGTGTGTTGATAAGAGATCGGGAACGATGGAGAAAGAGGCCGGGAATTATCGTTGGCATTCCACCGGGAACATCGCCCGGCCGTCGATCACCCGAGTCAAAAGAAACGATAAAACACGGGATATTGGCCAATGTTGATATCCCGCATTTGCTGGAGGGCTTTTCCTAGGGCACCATGTTTTTTTGTGGTAGTATCAAAGGAGCAACCCTCCAGACCATGCGCCAGGGACGTGGACCATGAAATCCTCTCACTGTTGCCGGAATACCTTTTCCGTCCAGCTTGTGCTCGTTGTCCTGGTAAGCCTGGCTCTTGTCTCCACGGGAGATGCCGCCAGGAAACCGAACCGCAACAATAATAGCCGGGCAAAAGCCGAAGCACTTCGTCGCCAGATGGCCCAGGCGGCAGCAGCGCAGGCCCGCATGCTGGGCCAGCAGATCAAGGTCGTCGACACCCGTATTAACGCTGCCCGCCATGAGATGACCGTCAACCAGCAGTACATGCAACAGGCAGAACCACCCGTCCATTCCGCTCGTTCGAAGAACGAAGCTGCCAAGCTGCACGTGACCAATGCCAAGCGGGAATTGAATGAGGTCGAAGAGGACATTCTCGATAGCATCCCAGCCAGCTCTCCCTTCCTGGCCCAGAAAACCGTCGTGACAAAGGCCCAGGCCATTTACGCGGACGTGCGCAGCAAGGCGGAAAAACAGATCAGCCCCTTTGCCAAGGGCGTGGAAAGAGAAAAACAGCTTACAGCCATCCCGGTAGTCCAGCAGGCTCAACAGGAACTGAAGCGGGCGGCGGATACTGCAGATGCGCAGAAGCGAGCGATCTTCAAAGAATCCCCATCCTGGGATGGTGCCCGGGAGCGGCTGACCAGTCGAAATACTGAGGCAACAGGGACACAACGGGTCCTGGATCAAAAGGTCTCCGTTTACAACAAGTTCCGGATTGCCGCCAACAAGGCACAGCGGGAGCTCAAAAGCCTGCTCCAAACAAAGCAAGTCCTGGTTGCTCAAAAACATGCGGCCGAGCAAACAGCACGGCGGTATGGCTACTACCAGAGGCCAGGAAGCAAGGGATCCGGTTCCTCCCGGAGTCCCGGCAGCAAGAGTCGCTAGCCCGACGACTTGTTGCTCACATCGGGAGAAAGCCCCTTGCCAGAACTTCTTATCACTCCAGCGTCGGCTGCGATCGTGCTGATCGATGTCCAGCCATATTTCCTGGAACGGGCACATGGCGACATGAACCCCTTACTTTCCCGGCTGGAACAGCTTCTTATCGTGGCACCGATTGTCGAGGTTCCCGTGATTGCCACACTGGAAACCCCTGTGGAAAAGAAAGGGAAACTGCCTGACCGGCTCCATAACCAGTTTCCGGAAGATGGGAGGATCTTTGAAAAATCAACGTACAGTATCGTCGGTGAATTTGATGTCATGTCGACCCTTGGCCAGCTGGATCGACGCCAGCTGATCCTTGCCGGGGGAGAGAGCGATGTCTGCGTGCTGCAGTCGGTACTGGACCTGATTGACAAGCGGTTCTCTGTTTTCGTTGTTGCCGACGCCATTTACAGCTCTGCCAGCGATATCACCGCCGCCAGCCGCCGGATGCAGCAGGCCGGGGCCACCATGCTCAGCTACAAGTCCCTTTTCTATGAACTGATCCGCAGCGAGGCCTCCAGTGCCTGGTCCCGCCTTGATGCCCTCCGTGGCCCGGGTGGGTTTATTCCTCCCGAGCTACTCGACATGTGATTCCCTAGAAAAAATACATGATGAAGCCCCTTGCACTGGTAATGATCCTGCTGTCTGGCAGCACGATTTCTGCAGAGGAACCGGCCTATGACCTGGTCATCCGTAACGGCCGTGTGATGGACGGGACAGGAAACCCCTGGTTCCATGCGGATCTGGCCATCAAGGACGGAACCATTGTCGCCCTTCAGCGGGTCCTGAAGGAATCCGGGCGCCAGGAGATTGATGCGCGTGGCTTGGTAGTCGCCCCCGGCTTTATCGACATGCACTCGCACTCCGACTACCTGCTGCTGGAAGACGGCGATGCGCTGAGCAAAATCCACCAGGGGGTCACCACCGAGATTCTTGGTGAAGGCAATTCAGCCGGCCCCAACCTGGGTAAGAGGACAGCCCGATCCGCCACGGTCAACGGGAAAACGGTCCGCTGGAAAACACTGGGAGAGTATTTCCAGGTCCTGGAGAAAGCCGGGATCTCCACGAATGTTGCTTCCTACGTGGGGCTGAATAACGCCTGGGAAGCGGCCATGGGCACGTCCTTCCATCGTCCCAGCGAAGAACAGTTCCTGCTCATGGAAAAGGTTGTCAAGGAAGCCATGCAGGATGGTGCCCTGGGACTCTCCTGCCAGGTCATGATGCCTCCCGGTTCCCTGGCGACCACGGAGGACGTGATCCGGCTGGCCAAAATCGTCAAGCCATTTGGTGGCAACTTTTCAACCCATATTCGCAACGAGGGAACCGGGGTCTTCCAGTCGATCGAGGATGCAATTCGTGTCGCGGAGGAGGCCGGGATCCCGGTGGATATTATCCACCTGAAAATCGCTGATGAACAATACTGGGGCCGAATGCAGGAGATCGTGGACCTGGTGGAAGCTGCCCGCAACCGCAACGTGAACGTGCAGGCCAATGTCTACCCGTACACGCGAGGCAATAACAACCTGGTCAGGATCATGCCGCCATGGGTTCACGAGGGAGGGCGCCAGAATTTGCTCATTCGGCTGGGGGATCCAAAGATGCGCACGAAGATCAAGCAGGATGTGATCAACGGGGTTCCTGGCTGGTACAACCACTACACGGCAGTGGGCGGAGACTGGAGCCGGATGCTGGTCGCCGGCAATAACCGGTTCAAGGGGCTCACCATGGACCGGGTGATGGCACTCCGTACCGCCGACAAGAAAAACCCGGATCTTCTCGACGAGCTGATGGACTTCCTCCTGGAGGAAGGGGGTTCGGTCAGCACGGTTTACGCACACCACACCGAGAAGGATATGAACCTGGCCCTGCAGCAACCCTGGTGCTCGGTCGGCTCGGACGGAGCAGCCTATGCCATTGAGGGTCCACTGCGGCGAGGGAATCCCCATCCACGTAACTTTGGTACTTTTCCCCGTGTGCTGGGCTACTATGTCCGGGAACAGAAACTGCTGTCACTGGAAGATGCGATTCGCAAGATGACATCACTGAACGCCGACAAGGTGGGGCTCCAGGATCGAGGGCGTATCGCCCGCAACTTCCATGCGGACATCACGATCTTTGACCCACAGACGGTTATCGACAAGGCGACCTACACCGAACCTTTCCAGTATTGCGAGGGGATAATTCATGTGATCGTTAACGGGATCCTTGTCCTGGAAGATGGAAAACACACGGGGAAACGCCCGGGAATGGCCCTGAGGCGGTAAGGATCCCTGGCCAATGGCTCTGGACAACGAGCGTCCAGGAGAGATATATAGAAGTGGCTGAAGACAACCAGCAGGATATTCAGTTTCCAAAGTAAGAAACAAGAGGATGCGGCACCATGAGAATGAAATCCCAGCTTGCAATCGCACTGTCTCTTTTTCTGCTCCTGCCGGCCTCCCTGCTCCTTGCCCAGGAAAAATCAGCGAATGCTGACGAGGCACCTGTTGTCGCACTCATCAAGCAGCTCGCTTCAGTGAATTTTGCCGAACGCCAGGCGGCATCCCAGCAGCTGACAAAACTCGGCGAACAGGCGATTCCCCGTTTGACAGCCGCGGCACTGGGGGACAACCGGGAAGCCGTCACTCGCTCGGTCGATATTCTCAAGGGCCATTTGAAATCGGCCAACGAGAAGCTGCAGGCGGCAGCCAGGGCAGCCCTGGAGAAAATATCGGCGATCGAAAATGGTGTGGGCCCGCGACTTGCCCGCGAGGCCCTGGCACCACCCAAACCCCGCCCCCAGCCTGTTCCCAGACAGGGAATTCCCGGCTTCCCCCAGATCCAGTTACAGATCCAGGGCGGCGCCCAGGCAATCAAGGTGCGCAACGTGAATGGCGTCAAGGATATTGAGGTCACCGAGAAGGAACGGAGTATCAAGATCCATGACGACCCCAACCAGGGGATCAAGGTCGAAATCACCGAGACAAAGGAAGGCAAGCCTGTCACTCGCAAGTTCGAGGCGAAGAATGCGGACGAGCTCAAGAAAAAGCACCCCGAGGCATACAAGCTCTACCAGCAATACTCCCAGGGTGCTGCCGGGAAAATCCAGATCCGCAACTTCCAGATCCCGGGTAACGGTATCCCACGGATCCAGATTGCCCCCTTCAAGTTACCCGCAATCCCGGCAAATCCCCAGCAGGCTCCAGGGGGCGGCTTACAGCGGATTACCGATCTCCGGCTGCAACAGATGGAACGGATGATCCAGTCCATTCAAAAACAGGTGGAAGCGGCCGGCGAGGACGCTGGGCCGGTGAAGGAATCACTCGAGCATCTCAAGAAGGCCCTGGAAGAGATCAAGCAGGCCCGGGAAAAGCTCACCAAGGAACGTCCGGAAACCTAGTCGTCTGCAAAATCGCGGCGGCCATGGTCCCCGCCCAGCAGGCAACGGCCATCATCCAGGTTGAACTTCCAGTTGTGCCCGTTGCAGGTCAACACACAACTCTCGTCCACCGTTCCCTGGGCAAGCGGGTACCCCTCGGGCGGGCAGCGGTTATCGATAGCATGGGTCTCGTCCCCGGCCAGGAAAAGAGCGAGCTGCCGGGGGCCGGAGCGAAAGACAACCGGGGCACAACTTGGTCGAGCGATGTCGCCTGTTCTCATGCCATCCCTATCTCATCCTTTCAGATCGGTCCTAGTCCAGACGCCCTCCCGATTCCCTTCCTCCCCTTGGTGAAAGGCAATTCTCGGCGGTGTACAATCGAAACAACCGTTCTTTCACCTGCCCATCCCCACGAGAGAAAACCGATGATCCGCCTGCTCCGTCCTGCCATGTTGCTGACCCTGGCCCTTGCATTTCTTCTCTGTGGTCAACTCCGCGGTGATCCCCCGCTGAACAAGCTCACCGAGGCGGAAAAACGAAGTGGCTGGAAACTCCTGTTTGACGGCAGTTCACTCAAGAACTGGCGCAACTACAGGAAGGAGACGATCTCCGAGGGCTGGGTTGTCAAGGATGGGATCCTGCAGCGGGCGACCGGTGGAGCCGGGGATATCATCACGCGGGAAAAGTACGAGCATTTTGAGCTGGCGCTGGAGTACCGGATCTCCAAGGGGGGGAACAGCGGGATCATGTTCCATGTCACCGAGGAGCTGGCCCGGCCATGGCAGACCGGTCCGGAAATCCAGTTACAGGACAACGTCGACGGTCATGATGCCCAGAAAGCGGGCTGGCTCTACCAGCTCTACAAGCCGGTCAAGCCAGCCTGGGCCCGACGTTTTGAAAACCAGGTCGGATTCAAGAGTCCGGAAGTCGACGATGCCACTCGACCGGCCGGCCAGTGGAATCACATTTACGTGCGGATCGTCCCCAAGCAGTCCGAGGTGGCGCTCAATGGCGTCAGCTATTTCTACTTTGACAAGGGAAGCAAGGACTGGGATGCCAGGGTGGCCAAGAGCAAGTTTGCCAAGTACGCACAGTTCGGTAAACCGACCAGCGGCCACATCTGCCTGCAGGATCATGGAAACGAGATCGCTTTCCGGAATATCAAGATCCGCAAGCTGGATGCCCAGGGACATGCTCCCAACCCGATCGACGGCACCTTGAAACTCAAACCGGTGGAGGCTTTCCCCAAGCTGAAATGGGAAGGGTTCGAGGGAGTGGACGAGAAGGGACGCGTACAGAATATCCGCCCGCTGGAGATGACCCATGCCGCGGACGGTAGCAACCGGATTTTCGTGGCCGCCCAGATCGGCAAGATCTACGTGTTCCCCAACGATCCCGATGCCACGCTGGCCAGCGTGTTCCTGGATTTCAGTGAACGTGTGCAACCCTTCCCGGTGGATGACGAAGAGGGACTGCTGGGCTTTGCCCTGCACCCGAAGTTCAAGGAGAACGGGTACCTCTATGTCTACTACACCTCCCGCGAGCCTCGTGTCTCGTACCTCTCCCGCTTTCAACGTTCGAAAAAGAACCCCACCAAGGCAGATCCCGATAGCGAGACGGTGATCATGCGGATCCCCCAGCCCTTCTCCAATCACAACGGCGGCCCGATGGTCTTCGGCAATGACGGCTACCTTTACATGGGGCTGGGCGATGGTGGCGGACGTAACGATCCGATTGGCCACGGACAGGACCTGGGGACCCTGATGGGGACAGTGATCCGTATCGATGTGGACAAGAAGTCTGCCGGCAAGAACTACTCGATTCCAGGTGACAACCCGTTCGTCGGCCAGGAGGGCGTGCTACCGGAAATCTACGCTTACGGTATCCGTAACCCCTGGCGGATCTCCGTCGACCGGACTACCGGCAGTATCTGGATTGCCGATGTCGGGCAGGACCTGTGGGAAGAAATCAATATTCTCAAGCGAGGGGCCAACTATGGCTGGAGCGTGCGTGAAGCCAGCTATAACTTTAACAACCGGGCCGCCGACAGCTCGCGGGAACTGACCGAAGCGATCTGGGAATATGACCACCGCATCGGCAAGTCGATTACCGGCGGCCATGTCTACCGCGGTACCGCCCTTCCTGAACTGGAGGGAGCCTACCTCTATGCCGACTATGTAACCGGCAAGATCTGGGCGTTGAAGTACGACCAGAAAAAGGGTGCCGTGATCAGCAACCTGGGGATCCAGGAGGGGGGCATCCCGGTACTCTCGTTCGGCCAGGATGAGCAGGGAGAGGTCTACTACACGGTCCAGTCGCCGAGCGGCCGGAGCATTTTCAAGTTTGTCCGGGATGAGTAAATTCATTCCTGCGGCTCCCCTTTCCCTTTACGATCGCCCCCGTCATCTCCTGTTGTTTACCCCGCGACTCCAGACCCATTTGAGGAAAAGGTTTTTTCCATGCAACGCATCCTGTTTCTTGACCTTGGATTCCTGCTCACAACGGGCGGGATCCATGCTGTTGAAGAACAGCCTTTTGGTGCCGATTTCCCGCAGCTTGATGGAGACGCGACCGGCCAGTGGTGGATGCCCAGGGGGAACAAGAAACCACGCTTGATGGTCCCGCGTGACCAGGTGATGGCATTTGCGGTCTACACGCATGACCGTGGCGTACTCAAGCTCACCGCCCAGCTTTACCCGCTGCTGCCCGATGAACCACGCCAGGTCCGGCTGGAACTGAAACGCGACGGTGAATGGAAGGAAGTTGCCCGGGAGGATATTCACGAGCTTGGCTGGAGTGCCCATTTCCGGATTGAGTCATGGGATAACACGAAGGACGTTCCCTACCGGCTGCGGCATGGCACAAAAAGCCAGTTCGAGGGACTGGTCCGGCACGACCCGGTTGAAAAGAACGTGATCGTGGTCGGGGCACTCTCCTGTAATTCCAGGCGAACTCCCGGGCCCCGTGCCCAGATGGTCACGAACCTGCTGGCCCAGGATCCGGACATGCTCTTCTTCGCCGGCGACCAGTCATACCACCATACCCAGCACACATTCGGCTGGTTGGAATTTGGCCTCCAGTTTCGCGACGTGCTCAGAGACCGGCCGGTGATCACGATTCCCGATGACCATGACGTGGGACAGGGGAATATCTGGGGCGAGGGAGGCAAGAAAGCATCCTCCCAGGCGGGGAATGACGGAGGTTATTTCTATCCTGCCAGGTACGTCAAGATGGTGGAGCGTTGCCAGACCTGGCACTTGCCCGATCCTCATGACCCCACTCCCATCGAGCGGGGGATTGGTACCTACTACACCAACCTGCGAGTCGGTGGTATCGACTTTGCCGTGCTCGAGGATCGCAAGTTCAAAAGCGGGCCGAAGGGAAAGATCCCCCAGATGGGTCCCCGTCCTGACCACATTAACGATCCTGCCTATGACCGTCGCTCGATCGATGTCAAGGGACTCACGCTGCTTGGGGATCGCCAGCTTTCCTTTCTTCGTGAGTGGGGACAAAACTGGGAGGGTGCCCAGATGAAATGCGTGCTCTCCCAGACCGCCTTCTGCGGGGCAGTCCACCTGCACGGTTCACCGACCAATCGCCTGCTTGCCGACCTGGATTCCAATGCCTGGCCCCAGACCGGGCGGAACAAGGCGCTGGTTGAGATCCGGCGTGCCTGGGCGCCCCACGTCTGTGGTGACCAGCACCTGGCAGTATTCGTCAAGCATGGTATCGACAGGCACGCGGATGGACCATTCGGTTTCACCACGCCCGCCATCGTGAACACGATCTATGGCCGCTGGTGGCACCCGCTGGAGGAAAAAGCTGGAGCCAACGCCGTGGCCGGCAGTCCCCTGCCCTGGACCGGTGACTATCACGATGGGCTGGGCAATCCGATCACCATGATGGCCTATGCCAACCCGCAAGACCGCATGGATGAAAAGAAGCGGGGAGACGGCTACGGGATTGTCCGCTTTGACAAGCGTCAGCGAACCATCACTTTTGAGTGCTGGCCACGTTTCTGTGATGTCCAGGATGGGGACAAGGCCCAGTACCCGGGCTGGCCAATCACCGTCAAGATGGATGATAACGACGGCCGCACCCCGGTCGGCTGGCTACCGGAACTGGTGGTCACAGGATCCAGGTCCCCAGTCATCCAGGTGATCCAGCAGGAGAGTGGGGACATTCTCTACACCGTCCGGGCAGCGGGTGACCGCTTTCGGCCACCCGTTTATGCCGGGGGAAAATATACTGTAAAAATCGGCAAGGACCGTCCTGACGGAAAGACCCTTCGTAATCTGCGACCAGGATCCAGCGACAGTGACGAGACCCGCGCTGTCAAACTGCCATAGGGAACAAGGCCGTGAAGCACGCATCCCTCCTTCCGCTGATCGTCTGCCTGCTCCCCGGCTGGTCCCTGGCCGCCGAGCCGGCTCCGGCCCAGAAACCGGCCAAAAAGCAGGCTCCCTTTCAATGGGTCAACCCGCTCAAAGCAACTGGCCTGCCGGGGCTCAGCCATTCCACATTTCATAGCACCTCGATGAAGATCGATGTCGGTTACTGCATTTACAAGCCCCCCGGGTACAACGACCGCAGGAATGCCCGCCGACGATACCCGGTCGTCTATTACCTGCACGGTGGCCGCCCCGGCAGTGAGATAAAGAGCGTGCGACTGGTGCCGGTAATCCACGAGCAGATGACCGCCGGCAGGATCCCTCCCATGCTCTACGTCTTTGTCAACGGTGGCCCGGTCAGCCACTACAACATGCCTGACCGCACCCATGCGATGGGCGAGGACGTGTTCATCAAGGAGCTGATCCCTCACGTGGACAAGACCGAACGAACAATCGCCAACCGCAATGGACGGGCACTGGAAGGGTTTTCCCAGGGAGGCCGCGGGACAACCCGAATCATGTTCCGGCACCCCGCACTCTTCTGCTCGGCCGCACCGGGCGGAGCGGGACATGCCACCGAGAAGCTGATCTCAGAAAACGATGGCCGTGAAAACGAGAACCTGAAGTTCACGCCGGGCTACAACACCTGGGATCTGGCCCGTGCCTACGCGGCGGATCCCACGCCCCCGATCAAGATCCTGGTCCATGTCGGCACAAAGGGATTCAATTACCAGAACAATCTCGAGTACATGAAATTCCTTGATTCACTTAAGATTCCCTACCAGCGCCTGGTCGTGGAGGGAGTTCCGCACAGCGCCATGCAGATCTACCAGCGACGAGGACTGGAGATCATGCAGTTCCACGTGAAAAACTTTCGCCAGGCTGGTGGTATACCCGCGGGCATAGAAAAGTAAGGACACCCATGGCAGAAGCGTCCCGGCAGACAGCGGATGTGATCGTGATCGGGGGAGGCGTTGCCGGGCTGAGCACGGCCATGCAGCTTGCCACGCGGGGTGCCAGCGTGATCGTGGTGGAGCGTGACCGGCTGGGAAACGGTTCCAGTGGCCGGGCTGCCGGGCTACTCGGGCAGCTCCGTGGCACCACGGCCGCGACCCGGATGCTGATGGACGGCGTTGAGATCGTCAAGGAACTGGAACAGCAGGCTGATGTGGATATCTTCGTTCAGACCGGATCACTACGGGTTGCCGCAACAGCCGAACGAGCCCAGGAAATCACCGACCTGGTTGCCATGGGCAAGTCAATCGACTTTGAGATTGATCATCTTGATAACCAGCAGGTCGCCGGGCTCCTTCCCTACATGAAGACAGACGACCTGCTCGATGCCTGCTACTGCCCGACCGACGGCCACCTGCAGCCGGCGGAACTGGTGAGTGCCTATATCAAGGTTGGCCGGAGCAAGGGAGTCGAGTACCGAACCGACTCTCCCTGCCAGGGCCTGATCATCGAGGGGGGCAGGGTAACGGGAGTGAAAACAGCCGGGGCGACGCTTCATGCCCCGGCTATCGTCAACGCGGGCGGGCCCTGGTCCTACCTGCTGGCCCGGATGGCAGAGGCAACACTTCCCACCGCCGCCCTGGGACATGTCTACCTGACCACGCGCCCGGATGAGAACAACCCGGTCGATCGTCTCAGCCCCGCCATCCGGGATCGTCACCTGCGGCTCTATGCCCGCCCGGAAAGTGGGGGGCTGATTATCGGCATGTATGGTGAGGATTGTGTCGAGCATGACATGGAAACCCTGCCGGACGATTTCGACATGTCCACGCTCAAGGCACGGCCGGATGACCTCCACCTGGCAATGTTGATCGATGCGGTGGAAAAAAGGTTTCCCTGGATCAATCCTCGCACCCCCATGACCGTCACCGTGGGGATCATGACTTTCACCCCTGACGGAAAACCATTTTGTGGAACCATGCCGGACATCGAGGGCCTTTATCATTGCTCGGGATTTAGCGGGCATGGCATTGTCCAGAGTCCCGCCATCGGCGTGATCATGGCGGACCTGGTCCTGGAGGGAAGCACGTCCTACGACATCGAGGCGATCGAGGCGGACCGTTACTTTGAGATGCCCGGTTTCCAGCAGCGGAGCGATATCAAGGACCGCTGTTACCAGATGCAGGCCGCCTATTACGGGAAGGTGGAGGGTGGTAGTGAATCGACCGACCAGTCCTGACGACAGCGAGGCACCACGGACGCTGTTATGAAGATCCTTGTTCCCACCAAGCGAGTTCCCGACACCGACCAGAAAATCCGCCTGCGCGATGACCGGCGGGGTATCGACACGGAGCATCTCCCCTTCGTGATCAATCCCTTCGATGCGATCGCCCTGGAAGAGGCGATCCGGATTGGCGAACAGCAGGATCCGGTCGAGGTGCTGGCCGTCGGGATCGGAACAGAACTTTACGAGGCGGAACTTCGAACGGCACTGGCGATGGGAGCCGACCGGGCCCTGCTGGTTGAGGTGCCGGAGTACCACGACGCCCAGGGGGGACTCGACTCCTGGAACGTGGCCTGCCTGCTCAGGGAGATCGTCCATCGCGAAGAACCCGACCTGGTCCTGATGGGCAAGCAGGCAGTCGATGACGATGCCGGCCAGGCAGCCCAGTTCCTGGCAGCCCTGCTCCACTGGCCCCAGGCCACGTTCGCTTCGACCATTGAAATCCAGCCGGAGGGTCTTCGCGTTGCCCGTGAGACGGACTCCGGCATCGAGACGATCCAGGTCGGACTGCCGGCGGTGATCAGTACGGACCTGAGGCTGAACGAACCGCGTTACGCGTCCCTGCCGAGCATCCTCAAGTCACGCAAGAAACCGATCGAGCGAATCCCGCTGGCGGACCTGGGTGTTCCACTGGAGCCACGGATCGAGATCCTGGACATGGAAGCCGTCTCGGCCCATCGCAGCTGCCAGTTCGCCGATGACGTGGATCAGCTAGTGGAATTCCTCAGGCAGGATACGGGGGTGACAGAAGAATGAAAATCCTGGCTGTCCTGGAACACGATCAACAGCACCTGCGGCCGGGAAGCCTCTCGGCAATCGGGTTCGCCAACGACCTGGTCCGCCAGAGCGAGGGAGAGGTTCTCTGTCTCGTGCTGGGCGACTCGATCGATCGGCTGGCCGAGCAGGCAGCCCAGTTCTCCCCGGTCCTGGCTGCCAGCAGCCCACTGCTGGCCAACCCGCTTGCCGACCGCCATGCCCAGGTGATCGCCGACGTCGCCGGCAACCAGCAGGTGGACCTGGTCGTTGCCGCCTCCAGCACCTATTCCCGGGACGTCGTCAGCAGGGCTGGTGGCCTGCTGGGGGGTGCCATGGCAAGCGACATCGTTGCCCACGCCTGGGTCGACGGCCGGCTGGAGATGAAACGGCCGATGTATGCCGGGGCGATCCTGGCGACGGTCGTACTGCAATCGTCCCCCCAGGTCATCACCGTGCGACCCTCTGCCTACCCGGCAGCCAAGCCGCTGGCGACTGCCGGAGAAATTACTCCCCTGGCGGTCGACGAGGTATCCCTTCCCAGCCATGCCAGCTACGACCACCTGGAATCCAAGCCAAGCCACCGGCCCGATGTGACCGAGGCCAGCGTGGTCGTTTCCGGGGGCCGTGCCATTCGAAATAGCGAGGATTTTGAACAACTGGTGGGTGGGCTGGCAGACTGCCTGGGTGGGGCCACGGGAAGTTCCCGGGCGCTGGTGGATGCCGGAATCACCCCCAACGAGCTCCAGGTTGGGCAGACAGGCAAGATCGTCTCCCCGGACCTCTATCTGGCACTGGGTATTTCTGGAGCGGTCCAGCACCTCGCTGGCATGAAAAACTCCAAACGGATCGTGGCCATTAACAGTGATCCGGATGCTCCGATTTTCGAGGTCGCCGATTATGGCCTGGTTGCGGATATCTACGAGGTGGTGCCGGATTTGACCAGCAAACTAGCCTGCGACGAAACCTGACAACGAGAAGACGATGCCGCCTGATTTACTTTCACGTGAGATCTACGGCAACATCGACGCCATGTCGAAAGGAATCTTCTACGGCCTGGCCACCATAGCGTTGGTGGTCTTCGCCCATGGTATTTATCGCCGCATGCGCCTCTGGCGACTGGGACGTCCGGACCCGGCAGGTGTCGACTGGGGGGCAACCCTGCGGCAGCTTTTCAGCAGGGTTCTCTCACTGCGCACGCTGCGCGGCAGCCGGCCTCGGGCCAGTTGTGCCCACCGGCTGCTCTTTTATGGCTTCCTGGTGCTGACCATCGGGACGCTGCTGATTGCCGTTGAACACGTGGCCGCCTCGGTGGCCGGCCGCCAGCCAACCGAACCACTTTTTCACAGGGGGATCTACTTTGCCATCTACGAACTGGTGATGGACCTTTTTGGCCTGGCCCTGCTGGTCGGCTGCAGCTGGTTCCTGCTGCGGCGAGGGGGACTGGCTAATGAGGGGACAGGATCTACCGCCAGTATCGGGCGGCACTGGACCGACAGGCTGGTGCTGCTGGCCCTGCTGGTGATTGGCCTGAGCGGGTACCTGGTGGAGGGACTTCGCATTCTCTGGGCAACCACGCCCCAGCCCGGTTACTCGCCGGCTGGTCTGCTGGCTGCACGGGGTTTTGAGGCGATCGGCGTCACCGCAGCGTCGGCAACCACGATTCATTTTGTCCTCTGGTGGTCTCACGCGGTGATGGCACTGGGGTTGATTTCCCTGTTCCCCCACACGAGGCTGCTGCACGCGATTGCCGGCGCGATCCAGCTTGCCATCGTGAACCGGCAACCTGGCCAGATGCAGCCCGTCTCGATCGAGCACGTTGAGGAGACCGGGATCTTTGGCGTGGGCAGGCTGGTTGATTTTCACCGCCACCAGCTTCGAGAGCTGGATGCCTGTGTCTCCTGTGGGCGCTGCCAGGACGCCTGCCCGGCTCACGAGGCGGGTAAACCGCTTTCCCCCCGTGACCTGGTTCAGGATCTGCGAGCCGCCCTGGACCAGGCCGCACCGCTGCTGCGCCGTGGAGAGGAAGGCGGCCAGCTCCACGGGGAGACAATTCACCCCGAGACACTCTGGTCCTGTACCACCTGCACGGCCTGTGTGACGGTCTGCCCGCTGGGGATCAGCCCGCTGGAGATGATTACCGACATGCGGAGGCACCTGGTCGGCGAGGGACAGCTGCGAGGCTCCCCGGCGACGGCCCTGCAGAAGGTCCAGCGAAGTGGGAATCCCTGGGGCCTGCCGGCCGAGGATCGCTCGAACTGGCGGGAGGGCCTGGAGGTTCCCACGGTCGGTGAGAACCCCGACTTTGAACTACTCTACTGGGTCGGCTGTGCGGCGGCGTACGACCGCCGCACGCAGAAGATCGCCCGCGCGGTCGTACAGTTGCTGGCCAGGGCAAAGGTCAACTTTGCCGTGCTTGGCCCGGAAGAACGCTGTAGCGGGGATTTTGTCCGGCGGATGGGAGACGAGTTCCTCTTCCAGGAACTTGCCGAGAGTAATATCGCCACGCTCGACAGTCACGGGCTGGCTTCTCCATCTCCGCGGCGCCGGATCATCACGCACTGCCCTCACTGCCTCAATAGCCTGGTCAATGACTATCCCCAGTTCGGCGGCCATTACGAGGTACTGCACCACAGCCAGTACCTGGCGGCACTGGTCGAAGGGGGGAAACTGGAAGTGGGTGAAAAGGCAGCCCGTCAGATCACGTTCCACGATCCCTGCTACCTGGCCCGTGCCCAGAACGTGACCGCGCAGCCCCGGCAGCTGGTCCAGATCAGCGGTAACCTGGTGGAGATGAAACGGCAGCGACAGCAGCCCTCCTGCTGCGGTGCGGGGGGTGGCCGGATGTGGTTTGACGATGGTCCGGACCAGCGTGTGGGAGCCAGCCGGGTCACCGAGGCACTCCAGACAGGGGCAGAAACGGTGGCGGTCTCCTGTCCATTCTGCCTTACAATGATGAGCGACGGCGTGGCGGCCGAGGCGACAGGCGTGGACGTCAAGGACATCGCAGAATTGCTGCTGGAGGCGGTCACGGCAGGGCGGAATGAAACCGCGAGCAATCGATCATGAACCAAGAAGCACCCAAGAGTCCCATCACCCGCTGGCTCGACCACCACCAGAGGGAAACATCCGCTGGATCGACCATCGTGTTCAGCAGTTATGCCATGCTGGCCGCCTTCGCGACCTACTTCTGCATGTACGCCTTCCGCAAGCCCTTTGCGGCTGCAACCTATGAGGGACTGGAGTTCCTTGGTACCGGCCTGACACTCAAGGCGACCTTCCTGATCAGCCAGATCATTGGCTACACGATCTCCAAGTACCTGGGCTGCAAGTACTGCTCGGAAATCAGCCGCAGCAAGCAGGCCAGGGTCCTGGTCGCCATGATCGTGGTAGCGGAACTGTCCCTGCTGGCATTTGCCGTCTTGCCTGCCAACCTCAAGGTCCTGGCGATCTTCGTCAACGGCCTTCCCCTGGGAATGGTCTGGGGGCTGGTCTCCCGCTACCTGGAGGGACGGAAAACTGCCGAGCTTTTATTCGCCGGCCTGAGCTGCTCGTACATTGTCGCCAGCAGCTCGGTCAAGACCGTGGGAAGCTGGATCATGGAACAGGGGATCGACGAATTCTGGATGCCGGTAGTCACCGGGGCGATTTTTTTTCTTCCGTATATTGCGGCAGTCTTTTTTCTCAACCAGTTACCCCTTCCCAGCGAGCAGGACGAGGCCAGCCGGAACAAGCGCACCACCATGGACAGCCAGGACCGGATGACCTTTTTAAAACAGTTTATGGGCGGGATGCTGATGTTGCTGCTGCTCTACTTTTTCCTCACGGCCTATCGTGATTTCCGGGACAACTACATGCGTGAGGTGTTCACGGCGATGGGCTACGGCAATGAGCCCGCACTTTTCTCAAAAGCCGATTTGCCGGTTGCCTTTGGCATCATGATCGTGATGGCCCTGCTCAACCTGGCAAAAGATCATCGCCGGGGACTGGTAGCAGTCTTTGGCGTGATGATCACCGGTATGCTGCTGATGGCAGGAGCGACGGTACTCAAGGACATGGATAAAATCAGTGGTCTCTGGTGGATGATCCTGATCGGGTTCGGGGCTTACCTGGCCTACGTGCCGTTCGGGGCCGTCCTGTTTGAACGGATCATGGCCTCCACCAAGGCAGCCGGAACGGCCGTGTTTGCCATCTACCTGTGCGATGCCCTCGGTTACACCGGGTCGGTCGGTATCCAGCTGTACAAGGACCTCGGGCAGGCCGAACTGGACTACTTCGAGTTCCTGCGGCTGTTCACCTACTTCATGGCAATCCTGGGTACGGTTCTTTTCATACTGAGTGCCATCTACTTCTATGGAAAATCCAGGTCTCACTTGTCGGTAGGGGCAGCCGAATTGGCGTCACCAGACGAGGCGGATACGAGCATTCCACAGTCACCACTTGGTAGAGAATACGTGGATGGACTGGGAGACATGTATTCTGATCTCGAGGAATAATCATACGATCAAAGGATACGGGGCGAGACTTTTTCATGAGCCTGGATCAAAATGAACTGGCAGAACTGGAAAGGCTGATCCAGTCCCGCCAGGTGGGGCGTGGTCTGCCGGGCGAATTCTACCGGGACGAGCTGGTCTACCGCGCCGATATCGAGCGGGTCTGGCGGCGGGGCTGGCTGTTTGCCGGCCACAGCTGTGAGATCCCCGAGCCGGGCAACTATTTCACGCTCACGCTGGATACTGATTCGCTGATCATCCTCCGGGATGACGAGGGCCAGGTTCGCGCCCTGCATAACATCTGTCGACACCGCGGGACCATCCTCTGTGAAGAGGATGGTGGGACGGTCGGACGGATCGTCTGTCCCTATCACCAGTGGACCTACGCGCGGGATGGATCCCTGGTCTCCTCCCCGGGCATGCAGGAGGGCCTGAACAAGTCAGAACTTGGCCTGGTCCCTGCCCGGCTCCAGGAACTGGAGGGGATGCTCTTTGTCTCGCTCTCCGAGGAGCCACCGGATTTTGAGCAGGCCGCTGCACTGGTGCAGCCATGTTTCCGGCCCCAGGGACTCGAGCGGGCCCGGGTTGCAAAGATCGTGGACTACGACGTTGCCGCCAACTGGAAAATCATCTGGGAAAATAACCGCGAGTGTTACCACTGCAACGTCAACCATCCGCAGTACACCCGGGCCAATTTCGACCACTACAACGCCGATGACACCAGCGACAGGATCCAGGCTGAGATTGAAGCAGCGAATCGCCGCAGCGAGGAAAAATGGGCCAGGCAGGGGCTGGCGGTCACGCACACCTCAACCGGCATGGCTCCCTTTCCCGATGCCGACCAGGACCTCTGGTACTCGGCCAACAGGACCTCGCTGGTCGATGGCTACCTGAGCGAGTCAATGGACGGTCGCCAGGTCGCCCCGCTGATGGGCGATTACACGGATCCGGACGTGGGGACCCTGCGGATGCGGACGATGCCCAACTTCTGGAACCACTCCAGCTGTGACCACGCGGTCAGCACCAGGATCCTACCGGCCGGCCCACAGCGCACGCAACTGAGGGTCACCTGGCTGGTCCACGAGGATGCGGAGGAGGGCCGTGACTACAAGCTGGAAGAACTCATGCCCTTCTGGCAACTGACCTCCGAGCAGGACTGGGAACTCTGCGAGCGCGTGCAAAGGGGAGTCCAGTCCAGCAGTTACGCGCCCGGACCTTTCTCGACATACAAGGAATACAATGTCGACAGCTTTGTCCGCTGGTACCTGAAGCAACTCACCACGCAGGCAGCAGGAACCAGCGGTGAGTAACTCCATGCAAAGCGAGATCGTGGTTGTGGGCGGGGGCGCGGTGGGGTGCGGCGTCGCCTACCAGCTTGCCCAGGCAGGGCATACCGACGTACTGGTGATCGAGAAGGAACCGACGCTGGCCGCTGCCACCTCCTCCCAGGCAGCAGGGCTGGTAGGCCAGGTCCGTAACTCGATCGAGCGGACGCGGCTGGCAATGTGGTCGGTCAAGACATTCTCCCAGCTGCAGGAAGATGAACGTGCCCCGGCCGGCTGGCGACAGGTCGGCTCGCTGCGGATCGCGTTGAACGAGAAGCGAATGGAGGAATTCTCCCGCATGGCAGAGATTGCCGCTCAGGCGGGGCTGGAGGTAGAGTTCATCGAGCCGGCGGCCGCCAGTGAGAAGTGGCCGCTACTGGACTTTCGCCAGGTGCAGGCCGTCCTCTGGTGTCCCAGCGACGGTTACCTGCAGCCCTCGGACCTGACCATGGCCTACGCCTCCCAGGCGCGTCGGCTGGGAGTCACCTTCCAGACCGGCACCACCGTCCGTGAGGTGATCGTGAAGGATGGGCGAGTCACCGGCGTGGAGACAGACCAGGGCCAGGTCCAGTGCCGGCAGGTGGTGAACGCGGCCGGGGCACACGCCTACCAGCTGGCCTCGAGCGTCGGCCTGGAGCTGCCGATTGTCCCGGTCCGGCACGAGTACTTTGTCACCATCCATGCCGAGGGATTTCACCCCGCGTTACCGGTGGTACGAATCCCCGACGCCACGCTCTACCTGCGGGCAGAAACCGGTGCACTGCTGTGTGGTGGCTGGGAACCAGAGAGCCTCTCGGCCGATCCCCGCCAGTTCCCACTTACCGGCGACCCACCACCGATCGATCCGGACTGGGATGTCCTGGGGGAATTTGCCAGCCAGCTCGCGCCGCTTTACCCGCAGGTCAACGAGCTGGGAATCCGCAGCGTCTTCAAGGGCTGGCCCACCTTCACTCCCGACGGACGGTTCATCATCGGTCCCAGCTGCCGGGTCGAGGGCTTCGTGATGGCCGGAGGCTGTAATGCCCACGGGGTGTCCGGATCGGCAGGGATCGGGCGGCACGTGGTGGAATCGATGTTCGAGGCAGAACCCTCCGAGTACGTTCGCAGCCTCAGCCCGGATCGTTTCAGCGAGCAGCCGTGGGACTGGGAGTCCGCCTGCCAGGAGGCCCGCCACTACTACGAGACCTACTATCACCTGGACCACTAGCGGGCATGCAGGGCCTGCAGGGTCTTTTCCACGGTTACCAGGTCCCCGACGATGACCAGGCAGTGGTAAGCGTAGTCACCCGCCGCGATCCCCTTCTCCGGCCTGCGGATCCGGAAAACGCAGTTCCACTTGGTGACCTGCTCCCGTTCAAACCGAAAGCGACCGTAGCCCGCCTGCTCGTACCCCTTCGCGGGCTGGTCAGGCGAGTAGATACCCATCGCGTGGGAGCCGCCGGCGGTCGCAAGAACCACCGGCCAGGCCTGTTCGCCAGGCCCGTCGGAGAGGGGCTCGAGTTTTCCCGAGCGGGGATTGAACTTCCAGAATTTTCTGAACTCGGCAGGCATGTACCCGGTGACCGCCTCGAACTGGGCATAGTGGTGTTTTTCCCCTTCCGGCACGGTAAATATCACGTCGTACTGGATCACGTGGGGCAGCTCCGGAAGTCCGATCGTGACTTTCTTGCTGACCCGGTGGGCCGAGCGCGTCTGGCTGTTCTTGGCCGGGTTCCCTGCCGAGCGCTGGCCGGGCCTGAGCCAGAAGGCCATCTCGGTGGTCGACTAAACCATAAAAACACTGGCGGCGATCCGCAGCAGCCGGCTGGTGGAGGTCGGCCCCCGTCCATCGGCGCTCGATCCGGCCTCGGTTGGGTTGAATGTCTCGGGCGTGAACCGTGAGCCGAGGTCGAAGTTGGCCGCTGACTGGAGCTGGCGGCCGTGATCGAAGCTGTCGATCATCTCCCTGCCGTTCCAGGTGAGCGAGTGGATTGCCCCGGCAACCCGCGAGGTCGTGGTGATCACGATCTCTGACTTCCCAGCCCGTGCCCGAATAGTGGCATCGCCCGATACGGCCTGCTGGGCCGCGAGCGGCATGGCCGACACCAGCAGGCAGCAGAAGGAAAGGGAAGGCCACAGTTGGCGTGATCTGGTCGTCATATCCTGCCAGTTGAAGAGGTGAGAATACCGGACATTATTCTACAGGATTCGCTGCTGCGACCCGGGGACCGCTGGGAGTCGGTGGAGATTGACAGGGTCTGGCGTTCATCTCCGGCGCGTTTATATTGAAGTTCCTAACCCTGTCCCCATAGCTCAACTGGATAGAGTGTCGGCCTCCGAAGCCGAAGGTTGGAGGTTCGAACCCTCCTGGGGATACTCTCTCTGCCCTACCGCCGCCGGTGAAGCCGGCAGGCCTGGATCGTGTTAGGAGTCTTCATCTCCTTGATCAGGGCCACGGCTGTCGTCCTGTCAACCATCTCAACAACCGTGTACCAGCCCCAGTCGCTGCGCGGCTTGTCGGTCATCCAGAGCTTGCTGGCATACCAGCTTCGTCCCGCGTCACTGCTAAATGCCAGCCGCGGCGCCCGGTGATACCCACAGAGGAGAACACCGCCAGGCAATTCCACCACCGAACCATGAGACCCGGTGAGCGTCTCGATCGGGCTTGTCCATGTCTTTCCTCCATCGGTGCTGTTCACACGGCAGAGCCCGGTCCGTTCCCCACGTGGCTCACCCGGGACAATATTCTTTACCCGGTCCTCGGTACGCATCAGAACCACCAGCGAGCCATCCGAGAGAGCAGCGATCGTCGGTTCACTGAAGATCATCTGGTTGTCCGGATTCCCGTGGCCCGTCACGACAAATTCCCAGCTATCGCCGTCGTCCATGCTGCGAGCCACGCCGGCACTGAGCCAGCCTGGCTGGAGGTAGCCTGCCACCGGGATTACCAGCGTCCCATCCTCAAGTTCCATCGGGCGGCCGCCGGTCCAGACCCAGCTCCCCCTGAGCGGACCGGTGTCGATCAGTTCCCCCCTGGTCCAGGTCCTGCCCTGGTCCTCACTGTATGCCAGTCGCAGCGGCTTCTCCGAGACGGCCATCAGCCGACCATCCCGCCGTACACCGATCGTGCTGATCGTGCGGACTTCTTCTCCCAGCACGCCCTGGTAAGGCCTGGACCAGGTTCGTGCACCATCACTGGACTGGATAAAGATCGGCTTGTGACCTCCCGGCTCCACAGCCACCACGATCGTCCCGTCGAGCATCCGGGCCACGCAGGGGATCACCCGGTACCTTTCCTCGTGCGTTGCCGGCGCCCCCTTGTAAACGACCCGCGCCCTGGTCAGTTTCCAGTCCGCCTCCACCACCGGGGAATCCGCATAGCGAAGAAAAATCTCGTAGTCCGCCTCCCCTTCACCGAGGGTGGTTGCCGCGGAATACTCCAGCATGCCAGCGACCACAAGGACCAGAACAAGAGAACTGTTTTTCATCTGACTTCTCCCTTCCAGGTGCAGAAAACATTTCCAGGGCAGCATCCTAACATGCCGTCGGGCAGGATTCATTCCAGGCTGTCCTGGTCAGTCGTGCCTTGCTTGCAGCAGGCTTCTATTTACAATGCGGAAAATTCACAACAGGAACCGAATACTCATGACAATTATCGAAGGCAAGCCTGCACCCTTGTTCACGCTTCCGGACCAGGACGGCGAGAAGGTCGCTCTCCGGGGGCTGCGTGGCCAGAAGGTGGTCGTTTATTTCTACCCCCAGGATGACACCCCTGGCTGAATCAAGGAGGCCGAGGGCTTCCGCAGTATGTGGAAGCAGATCCAGGGCCTGGGGACCACCGTCATTGGTATCTCCCCGGACGGGCCAGAGAAACACCAGGCGTTTATTGCCAAGTACAAACTTCCCTACACCCTGCTCTGTGATCCGGAGAAAAAAGTGATGGCCAAGTACGGTGCCTACGGGGAAAAAATGATGTACGGCAAGAAGGTGATAGGCGTGATAAGATCCACCGTACTGGTTGGCGAGACGGGCAGGGTCATCCGTCACTGGAAACGCGTCCCCAAGGCCGCCGATCATGCGGCCAAGGTGCTCGAATACCTGCAGGAGCCTTGATCCCATGATCAGCGTTGCGGACGAAATCGCCAAGCTTGACGCTCTCCGTCAGAGTGGTGCGATCACGGAAGAGGAGTACCAGAAAGCCAAGACGTCCCTGCTGGAACCACAGGAAACGCCGGTTCTGACCCAGATCGGAGATGGTGTGAGCGATGCGGTCGACGGTGTCAGCAACGCCGTCAGGTCCATGGACGACAGAACCTGGTGTGCACTGATTCACTTTTCCCAGTTTTGCGCTTATATCGTTCCGCTGGCTGGAATTGTCGTTCCGATCGTCATCTGGCAGGTGAAGAAGGATAAATCAGAGGTCATTGACCTGCATGGGAAAATTGTCGCCAACTGGATGATCACGGCAGCAATCCTGGCTGTCGTCCTCGCCCTGATTTCCTTCTTTCTCCTCACGTTCCCTTTCTTGCTCCTGGTGCCAGGCGCCATTCTCACGATCCCATTTATTGCCTTCCCGGTGATTGGTGGAATCAAGGCAAACAAGGGAGAGGCCTGGCCGTATCCTCTTTCGATCAGGTTCTTTTCCCTGAAAAAATGACGGCCGGGAGAAGTTAGCTGGCTGTCCTACCTGCGACCTTAAGAAGCACCGCAACGACCTGGTCGGCCAGTTCCTGGGCGGAGAACCCATCTCCCTGCAGATGAACTTCCGGCTTCTCGGGAGGTTCATAGGGATCGTCAATCCCTGTCATGCGTTCCAGTTCCCCTGCCCGGGCCTTCCTGTAGAGTCCCTTGGGGTCTCGTTCTTCACAGGTTGCCAGTGATGTATCCATGAAAATTTCCAGGAACGCATCATCACCAAGCTGTTCACAGATCTGCCGCCGGACGGTATCCCGGTCTTTCCGGTAGGGGCTCACCAGGGCCACCAGGGTGACAATTCCTGCCGAGGCAAACAGCTCGGCCGCAGCCCCCACGCGGCGGATATTTTCCTCGCGATCCTGCGAGGAAAATCCAAGCCCAAACCGGCTGGAAAATTCCTCTCCTCGTCCCGCGAGCATCTGCTCGCTGGCGGTCAGTCCATGCCGAACATTATCCCCGTCGAGCAGGAAGGAATGAATGCCCTGGCCATGTAAACGGACGTCGACCAGGTTGGCAACAGTACTCTTGCCCGAGCCACTTAGCCCGGTAAACCAGGCAACGCATCCGCGATGGCCCATCAGCTGCTGGCGCTTCTCGCGCGACACCGAGGGTTCATGCCATGTAAGGTCGGTTTCTTCCATCAGCCCAGGTCCTGTTTTCACGCCCCACAGGGGTTAATCAATCAATCCTGCCAACTGGCACAAGTGTGCATTCATCACCGGTTGCGGGCAACTCCAGACCAGGAAGAACATCGCCTCACGGCACCAGCGACCGGCATCGTGACCACTCACATAGCCGGCTCCCTTGGCCGCAGCCAGGGCAGCCTGGCTACTGTTGAGTGCCATGTGATTGGCCCGGGACCGGATCTGTTCTTTCGTGCAGGAGGAATCCCCGGCAACCCCGGCAAGCAGATCCATGTAGAGCTGCTGCCACTGCCCGCGCATGGTCCTGGTCGCTTCCTCCAGGTCCGGCCGATTTTTCACTTCCTCTTCAAGAAAATGGAGTGCCGCGTCGGCAAGACCCACCGCCAGGGTCGAGGTCTGCAGGCCACCTGGATTGGCACCTATGGCCTGCGACATGACATTCTCGGCCGGCCCGGCCAGCAGCCAGTCCCGGCTGACCTCGACGCCATGAAAGTCGACCCGCCCGGTATGGCTGGAGGAGAGCGCCATCAGCTGGACCGGCGGATGGACTTCCACGTTCTCGTGATCTGTGGGGACAACAATCAGTACCTGGTGTCCATCCTCCAGCGTGGCACCTACCACGATCGAGTCTGCCATGGTCGCGCCGGTCACCCAGGGACTGAACCCGTCAAGCAGGAATCCACCGCTGGTCTGCTCTGCACGCAAAACCGGCCGCCCAAGGTGGCGATGGCTGGTCGTCAGGTGAGAGAGCCCAACGGTGGAAAAGGTCTCTCCTGTCACCAGGCCGGGCAACAGGTGCCGACAGGCAAACTCGTTCCCGCTTCCGGCAATCCGCCGGCAGGCCCCGGTCCGCTGGGTGATAATAAAAGTGGTTGACAGGCAGGCAGCACTTAATGCCAGGTAACCTTTTACCAGGTCCACATCACTCCATCCCTGCCCCCCCGCAACCGGATCGAGGAACCACTCGTAAACGCCGTAGCGGCCACATAAATCCAGTTGTTCGCGGGGCCAGGAGGGCATGCCATCCGGCCCGGCTCCGAGCAGCGAGTCGGAACACCCTGCCAGCTGCTGGCAGAGCTGCTCCAGTGCTTTATCGGCTGGATCACGAATGATCGTTGCCGTCCCGTTTTCATTCATCACAAGCACCTGGGAAATCAACCAACAGACCAGCCGATCCTGCCATTATAAGCGAAGGATGGAAGCGGGGTGAGGTACTCCAGGACCCGGATCGAGGCCCGTTCAGGCGGCACGGATGTCGTCCTCTTGATCCCCGGCATGATGGGCCTCGGGATCCGGCTGCGGAACCGCATGTTGAAGTTCCCACAGGCGGGCCTGCTTCATGAAGGAGTAGAAAGCGGTGAGGGCACAAACCTGGACACCGGCAATCCCATCGAGAAATCCCAGGCGGAGAAAATAAGTTTGCAGGAAACGCAGTGGAGCCCGGAAAAACATGCTCGCCCGACTTACCTTCCGTCCCTGTTCATGCCAGCGGGCAGCCTGGAAAGTGGAATAGCGATGCATCTTGGCGAAACACTGCTCGTAACTCCACCAGCTGTAATGCAGCATCCTGTTCTTCAGGCGACCATCCTTGCCGGTGGAAACCTGGACCTCGGCATGGTCGGTGTCTCCCACGTAAGACCCCAGGTCCCGCTTGAAAAGCCGTAATACACTGTCATTCTGCCAGCCACTGAAACGGACCAGGTGCCCCATGAAATAATTGCGGCGGAAAATCCAGTACCCGTCCTTGCGTGGATTTTCCAGTACTTCCTGGATCTCCTTCACCAGCGGCTCGGTAAGCCGCTCATCGGCATCCATGATCAGGACCCAGGGAGAGTCCGCCTGCGGAATCGCCCAGTTCTTGAAGTCGCCGGAGTAACGATACTCGCGCTCGATGATCCGGCAGCCAAGTTCACGGGCAATATCCATCGTCCGGTCGGTGGAGCCGGAGTCGGCGACCAGAACCTCATCAGCCACCGGCAGGACCGATTCGATACAGGCGCGAATATTCTTCTCTTCATCCTTGCAGGGGATCAACACAGTAAGTTTTGGCCGCATGCGTTCTTCCTTGAACGGCTTGAAGGAGGTTGTTTTCAACGCCGGTTTATATCCTGAGCCATAACTTTCACCAAGACCAATGTCCACTCTCCCCGGTTCCCTGTTGACCACCGTCGCGGGGGTCAATTAAACTCCGCCGTCTCTTGCCAGTCATCGCGAGGCAGCTGCGAGCCATGAGCGAAAATGTCCTACTGGTCGGTGCCACCTCCGCCGTGGCCCGGGTTCTTGCCCAGCGACTTGCCCGTCGCGGCTGCAACCTGGTCCTGGCTGGGCGGAATCAGGAAGAGCTCAATGCCATGGCCAGCGACCTGGAGATCCGGTACGAGTGCCGCGTGCTGGTGGAGCTGGTGGATGCGAGAAAAGTAGACGAGCACGCTGACTTCGTCGATCGGGCCATGGGATGTTTTCACGAGTCCCTGCAGGGGGCGATACTCTGCCAGGGGGTGCTGCACGACCAGCAGCTGGCTGGACAGAACTGGTCTCTGAGCGAGGAGATGATCGAGGTGAACCTGACCGGCAGTATCTCGATGCTGAACCTGCTGGCAGATCGTTTCACGACGCTGGGGCGTGGTTACCTTGGTGCGATCTCCTCGGTTGCCGGTGAACGTGGCCGACAAAGCAACTTTATTTACGGGGCAACCAAGGCGGGATTGACTGCCTATCTCGATGGACTCCGCAACAGGCTATACCCCCGCGGGATCCACGTCCTGACCATCAAGCCGGGCCTGATCGATACACCCATGACTCGAGGAATCGGGAAATCTCCCTCACTGCTGAGCACGACGGCCGAGCGGGTGGGCCGTGATATTGATCGTGCCATTCGCCGCAGGAAAAACGTGCTTTATACCCCCGGGTACTGGCGCTGCATCATGTGTATCGTCAGGAATATCCCCGAGTGGATCTTCAAGCGACTGAAGATGTGAGGGGAGTGCTGTCTCTCGATGAAACGCTCTTCTTACCTCAGGCTCATTCGCAGGGAAAAGAAAGGCCCGCTTGCTGCGCTGCTGCGCGGCCTGCTCTGGCTGCTGATGATCCCCTATGCCCTGACAAGCTGGTCGCGCAACCGGCTTTTCAATCTCGGCTGGCGACGGACGCGAGAGGTCGATGTGCCGGTCATTTCCGTGGGCAATATTACCACCGGGGGAACGGGCAAGACTCCGATGGTCGCCTGGCTGGCTCGCTGGCTTCACGACCGAGAACTGCTTGTCACCCTGGTCAGCCGTGGCTATGGAGCCCGGGACGGGGAAGCAAATGACGAGGCCCTGGAACTGGAACAGATGCTTCCTGCTCTGCCTCACCTGCAGAATCCCGACCGCGTCGCTGCTGCCCAGGACGCCATGTCCGAGCACGACACCCAGGTCATCGTCCTGGACGATGCCTTTCAACACCGCCGCATTCACCGTGACCTGGACATCGTGCTGGTGGATGCCACCGAACCTTTTGGAACGGGGTTCCAGCTGCCACGGGGTCTGCTGAGAGAATCTGCCCGTGAACTTCGTCGGGCCGGCCTCGTCGGTGTCACCCGCTCGGACCAGGTTTCCGATGCCTCGCTGCAAGCGACACTGCAACGACTGCAGCAACTCGCTCCCGGTATCCCGGTATTGCAGCTGCAGCATCGTCCCAGGGAACTGCTCGCTACCGACGGCACGACGGCACCGCTTCAATCACTGGAAGGGAAACAGGTGCTGGCCGTCAGTGGAATCGGCAATCCCCGGGCCTTTCACGATTCGCTCCAGCAGGCGGGCATGCACGTGACTGCAAACCGCCAGTTTCCGGATCATCACCGCTTCAGCCGGCAGGAGATCGATGAACTGGATGAATGGGTCAAATCGCATCCCCAGGCGGAGGCACTCATCTGTACCGGAAAGGACCTTGTCCGTTTACAGATCAGCCGGCTTGGAGGCCTGCCACTGTGGGCCATGACAATCGAAATGGATATTCTCCAGGGACGAGCGGATCTTGAAGCCTACCTGGAATCGATCGTGCTGATGGTCGAACCGGTCGACAGATGATCCCAGGGAACTTCTAGAGTTGAGCTCCCACCGTCCAGGGAACAAACTCCTCGTCTCCGATGCCGTGCTGCTCGCTCTTGGTCTGCTTGCCGCTGGCAACCTCGAGGATCTCGTCGAACATTTCATGGCCGAGCTGCTCGACTGATTTTCCTTCCAGTACCTCTCCTGCATTGATATCCATATCGTCTATCATCCGCTCGTACATGGCGGAGTTGGTTGCCACCTTGATCGACGGTGTCGGCTTGCATCCAAAACAGCTACCACGCCCGGTTGTAAAAACCACCACGTTGGCCCCCCCTGCCACCATTCCCGTCACACTGGGCGGATCAAAACCGGGGGTATCCATGATCACGAAACCACGCTTGGTAACCTGCTCGGCATACTCGTACACATCGACCAGCGCCGTGGAACCTCCCTTGGCTACCGCGCCGAGGGATTTTTCCACGATTGTTGTCAGGCCCCCCTCCTTGTTTCCTACCGTCGGATTATTGTCCATCTCACCGTCAAACACGCCCGCGTACCATTCCCACCACTTGATCCGATCCAGCAGCTTGTCTGCCACTTCCACCGATCGTGACTTGATTGTCAGCAGATGCTCGGCCCCGTAGATCTCCGGGGTTTCCGCCAGAATCGATGTCCCCCCACAGGCCACCAGCAGGTCACTGGCAACACCCAGTGCCGGGTTGGCTGTGATCCCGGAATTACCATCAGATCCACCACACTCGGTCCCCAGTATGATCTCACTTGCCGGGATCTCTTCTCGTTGCACATCGTTTGCCCGTGGCAGTAATTCCACCAGCTTCGCGACTCCCGCTTCGACGGTCTTGAGTGTTCCACCGACATCCTGCATCGAGAGGACCGGGGGGCCAGCGGATGGCGACTGCGTGCCACCAATCTGCACCAGCCTCTGGGTATCCACCAGGTAGCCGATGGTACTCTGTTCACATCCCAGGCCGACAATCAGGTAGGCACCAATATTCGGATGCCGGGCAATCCCACCCAGCACACGGGCCAGCATCTGGTGCTTCTGCCCGTTGTACTCCATCCCGCAGCCCTCCCCGTGGGTAAAAGCCACAACCCCGTCCACCTGGGGGTAGTCCACAAGCAAGGACTCGTCAAATCGCCGGGCAATGTAATTGGCAACCGAGGCAGAGCAATTCACATTGGAAATGACGCCAATGTAGTTCCGTGTCCCCGCCTTTCCATCCGCCCGGCGATATCCCATAAAAGTCCGGTCCCTGATCGGAGCGGGATCCGGGGGGACAGAGGTCGCCTTCTCGTAATGCTGGGTCCTCTCAATGTTGGCAACATTGTGAACATGCACCCACTCGCCGGGAGCAATATCCTCCTTGGCCACACCAATTGGCTGGCCATACTTGACAATTGTCTGGCCCGTTGAAATCGGCTGGTTAGCCATCTTGTGACCCGGGCGGATCATCTCGACAGGCTCCAGCTGCTCGATCCCGTCACCCACCGTCGCCCCTTCTTCCAGGTGACGAAGAGCAACCACGACGTTGTCATCAAGATGAAGGCGAATGATCTCGGGATTCAGTGAACTGGTCATGATAATATTTTCCGACACAAATCCCTGTTTTCAAACAACTTACAGAAGAAAATGGGAACCAGGGGATCTTCTGGTTCGTTGGCCGGCCGAGCTGGCTTGAACGACCACCCTCCTGCTGTCCGATGATAATGGAGACAGGATCGGTTGTCGTCCCTGGCTCTTATAATTCCCTGCCGGGGCGCCCCGGCAGAACGGAGAACAGGAACCCAAAAGAGACCTTTTATTCGGGAACAACGTGGGCAAGAGAATCGTCTATAATAATACGACGATCACGCTGGGACGATAAAATCGCTTCCCGTGTGAGCCTACCTCCCTGAAAGAAACCGCCTCATGTCCTCCAGCACGGCCCCTCAATCGACGACGGCAGACCGCCATCGCGCGGCGCTGGAGTCATTCGATGCCCACGTGAATTTACAGCTGAAGCGAACACGCGGACAGGTTCGAATCATGGACCTGGCAATTTCGCTGATGCAGATTGTCATCCGCATCCTGGTCGTGGTACTGGCCGTGGCCCTGGTCGATCACTGGGTCATCTCGCTGCCGACCTGGGGACGCTGGGGTGCCCTGCTCCTGCTGGGAACGGTCGTCGTCCATGGACTGTTCTTTCGAATCTTCCCGCTGCTGATATGGCGCATCAATCCCCTCTACGCGGCTCAGCAGATCGAACAGTCAATGCCATCACTCAAGAACGGCCTGATCAATTATGTTCTCCTGCGAGGCAAGCCCCAGCATGTCCACCTGTCCGTGCTGGGAGCACTCGGCCAGACAACAGCAACCCAGCTGAACGAGGACCCAGACCAGCAATTCGTGGATCACCGCCGGCTCCTGAAGAGCGGTTACCTGCTTGTCCTGGTACTTGGCTGTTTTGCGGCATACCTGGTTCTCTCTCCCAAAAGCCCCCTCCAGACCTTCCACCGCATGATGGCGCCATGGGGAAATATCTCCCGTCCCTCGCGAGTGGAGATCCTCAAGGTCACACCGGGAACGAGTGATGTCTTTTTTTCCGAAACCCTCGAAATCACGGCACAGATAAGGGGCCTGGCAGATCAGGACCAGGTTCTCTGCGTCTATAGCAGGGTCGATGGACAACTGGTCGATCAGCACCTTCCCATGCAGCGAACCGACCAGCCAACGATTTACAGGCTGGCATTTCCTCCCGGAGAAGATGGAATCCAGCAGGACGTCGTCTACCAAATAACAGCGGGGGATGCTGTCTCCACTGAATTCCAGTTAACTGTCATCCCCACTCCCACGATTGTTGTCCAGCGAGTCGAGCACAAATACCCTCTCTATACCGGCCTGCCTCCACGGACCTTCACCGACCAGGCTGACATCTCGGCCATCGAGGGAACGCGGGTGATCATCCATGGCAGGGCAAACCAGGCCATTCGGTCCGCCTATCTGAACCTCTATTCCAGCGACAAGGGCCGACCGCTGCAGCGGGGGATGGATTTCGATGAACTGGACACCCGGGCAGCCCTGCTGCTGGAACTCAACGAGGATCGCCGCAGCCAACGGTTTCGTGGATACGAACTGGTGTTCGTTAACGAACAGGGAATTTCAAGTGAATCCCCCATTCGACATCGCATCGAGGTCACACGGGATCTGCCACCGGAAATCGAATTGCTTGCTCCCCAGGTGGCGGAGGTCGAAGTCCCTCTTGATGGCAGCCTGCCTGTGGAAGTCCGGGCTATCGACCCGGATTTCGGGCTCTCCCGGGTCCTGGTCAGGGACGATCGCATGCTCATCAAAACACCACTCCTGGATGATCCCGAGGGGATGGATGGCCAGTTCCTGAAGCAATTTTTCCTGCGACCTGCCGAACTGGGACTCAAACCCGGTGAGACTTTTACTTTCCAGCTGGTGGCAGAGGATAATCGTCGATCCGGTTTCGATCAGGCAGCACCCAATATCTCGGAAACAAGAAAAGTAACCATCCTGGTGACCGAAGCGGAAAACCCGGCCACGGCAGCTCGCGAGCCTGAAAAACCTGATGACGGAAAGGCGGGAGCGGAAAAGCCACAGCAACCAAACGACGGTGACAAGGGGAATGATCCGGGAGAGAAGGGAGACGACACCGACAAGGGGAATGACCCGGGAGAGAAGGGGGACGACCCCGACAAGGGGAATGGCAAGGAGGAGAAGGGGGACGAGAGAGAGAACGGAAATGGCCAGGGTGA
>CAYYZW010000017.1:0-5474 GCA_964476375.1 uncultured Pirellulaceae bacterium | reverse complement strand
CCCCTGGTCTCCATCTTGCCAGATTTCAACCAGCTCCTCGATCGCGGGGGGGGCGGCAGCAAGCTCATCTCCAGCGGCACGGCGGCGTTCCTGGTCCTCTCCTACCAGGTCGGCAACCAGGGTCGCATGGGGAAGCATACTCGAAGTCGCCGGCCGGGATGGATCACCAGACTCCGGCTTTTGCTCCGTCACGGCCGATCGAGCCCCATCGACCGTCGTCTCCTCAACGGCCCGGGATATCCCCTGTTCTTCCGTGGTCGGTGTCCCGGGGATTGAATCCTCGCTGGAACAGCCACCGAGCAGAAGCCCGGCCAGGAGAATCAGCGGCCAGGGGGAGGGTGCCACCACGATCGATGGGTTCTGTCGCATGCGAATCCATTCCGACAAAAGAGAAGTCCAACTGCCCGGTTATAGTAACAGGTCAAGCGTGACAAGAAAGAACAAACCCATACTGATGACCGCGTTGACACGGAAAAAAGCCACGTTGACGCGTGTCAGGTCATCCGGCCGAACCAGCAGGTGTTCATAAAGAAGTAACACCGCTACTCCTGCCAGCCCGACGTGGTAAATCCAGCCCAGCGACAGGCCTGGACCACCCAGGAGACTGACGTGAGGAAGCCCCAGCAGGACCAGGATCATCAGCAGGTGACAGACGGCCGCCAACCGCAGTGCCGCGGCAACACCGATCCGAGCTGGCAGACTTCGCAACCGTGCCTGGCGGTCAAACTCCACGTCCTGGCAGGCATAGATCATGTCAAAACCACCGACCCAGAGAAGCACCGCCAGCCCCAGCACCAGCGGGGGAAGCAGGTCCAGGTCCGCTGGATACTCCAACAGCAGTTCGCCCCGCAGGGCAATCCAGGTACAGACCGGAGCCAGCATCAGGCTGGCCCCCAGGTAAAAATGAGCCAGGGAGGTAAAGCGTTTTGTAAAGCTATACAGCAACAGGAAGCCAAGCACCGGCACCGAGAGCAGGATCGGAAGCGGGTTAGGAAGAAACAGCAGTGTGCTGGCCACGAAGCCCAGTGAACTGGCCAGTGTGAAAAGCACCACGCTTGTCGTTCCCAGCGTTCCCCGTGGCAGATGGCGTCCCTCGGTGCGCGGATTGTCGGCATCGATCCTGCGGTCCACCAGCCGGTTAAAGGCCATCGCGGCACTCCGTGCACAGACCATGCAGGCCAGGATGCCAAGCAGATGCTGAACACGGAAAGCACCCAGTTTTCCATGAAGCGGGGGCACCACCCATGCCATGGTTGCGGCCATCATGGCAAATGGCAACGCAAACAGCGTGTGGCTAAACCGGATCATCTCCAGGATCTGGCGTAGACGCTTAATCATCAGTCGTTTCTGACCACCTTTTCATCAACGAATGTCCCACTTCCAACTGGTCCAGTACCCGGGCGACAACAAAATCAACCAGGTCCCCCAGCCCCTGGACACCGTGATACCAGCCGGGGGATGCCGGCAGAACGGTCGCTCCTGCATCGCGGGCACGGAGCATGTTTTCCAGGTGAATTCGGGAAAGGGGAGTCTCGCGTGGCACCAGGATCAACCTGCGACCTTCTTTCAGGTGCACGTCTGCCGCACGGTGGATGAGATTGCCGCTGGCACCACTTACCACGCTGCTCAACGTGCCGCCGGAACAGGGGCAGATCACCATCCCGGCGGTAAGAAACGAGCCACTGGCAATCGGAGCCATCATGTCCCTGTGATCGTGCAGGTGCAAGGAAGCAGCCAGATCCCCGGCAGGCCTCTCGCAAAAGGGGAGCTCGATCTCGAGGAGCCTGGTGGGATCCAGTGGATCCTGTCCCCAGTCCAGGCCGAGTTCCAGCTGCAACACCTCCCGGCCAGCCGGGCTGATCACCAGGTGCAACTCGGGACAGGCCCGGGCCAGCAGCTGGACCAGCCGGACCGCATAGACGGCGCCACTTGCTCCGGTGATTGCAATAACCAGGGGACGGTTCATTTGACTCCCACGTAAAGTGTTGCGATTCCCAGGCTGAGCCGGTGAAACCGCACGTCCTGCAGTCCAGATTCTTCCATTCGCCTGACAAGTGCACTGCCGCTTGGAAACTCGCCCACGCTCTCGGGCAGGTACTGGTAAGCATTCTCCTTGTTACGAGCCAGAAGCTGGCCAATGCGGGGAAGCAGGTAGTTCATGTAACAGCCATAGATTGCCTTGAAGGGTTGCCAGCCTGGCTGGGAAAACTCGAGCACGGCCACTTTCCCTCCCGGTTTGCAGACGCGGGCCATCTCGGCCAGCCCACGGTCCGTATTCGCCACGTTTCGCAGCCCGAAGGCGACCGAGACGATCTGGAAAACATCGTTTCCAAACGGCAACTGCTGCGTGTCCGCCTCGACAAAGGTGACGCGGCCTGACCCCGCGCGCCGCTGCTGCTTGCGGCGGCCCACCTGGAGCATCTCACGACAGAAATCCGTCGCCACGACCTCGGTCCCCGGCTGCGCGCGGCGGAGGTAGGCAAAAGCCAGGTCGCCGGTCCCCGTGCAGACATCCAGAATCGGTGCCGTCCCCCGGGGGGCGACGCGGCGGACTGTCTTCCATCGCCAGTAACGGTCGACATTCATCGACAGCAGGTGGTTCATGCGGTCATAGCCCGGGGCAATCTGCCCAAACATCCGCTTGACCCGTGCGTCTGACTTATCGACGTTCATGGCTCCAACCTGACAGGCACTGCTCGGTGAGGACCCGCTGATGTTCCTGAAGATTAACCGTAGCGAGTTTCTCATCCTAACTGCTATTTTCCTCGTCGGCGATGGCTGGCCCATTCCCCAGTACCTGGATCGACATATCGCAGGAATCCAGCTGGCCAACCGCCGGCCAGCGATCCTGCTCGGCGGCCACTTCGATATCCTCCTGCAGGTCCAGTTCCAGCAGGTTCTTCCCCCCCCGGCTTTCTTCCAGTGCCCGGACAAGGTTGTCACCAGGAATAGCCTGCCAGGCCTGGATGGACGTCAAAGCGGCGTCATTGGCAGGCTGTCGTCCTCGCTCCACAAGTTCTGCCGCCAGCGCCCCGGCCAACAGGACATCCTCCTGGGTGATCTCCCCGTCGGTTCCGGCGCAGACCAGGTGGATTGGATCCGGATCCTCTTGTAACACCTCCAGCAGTGCCGAGAAGTTCACAAAAGCCCCAAGCAGCACCCGCCTGGCATCTGCTACAGCAGCCATGGCCCGTGTTCCATTGGTGGTGGTGAACACGATCTGTCGACCGGCGACGACATCCGCTCCATACTCCGAAGGGGAGTTTCCCAGGTCAAAGCCATCGATCTTCAGGCCCTGGCGTTCCCCTCCCAGGAGTGGGCGGGGGCGGATCTGCTCGGCCCGTTGGCGGGCCTGGTCAAGGTCCACGCAGGGCAGGATGGCATCGGCACCGTTGGCCAGTGCCGCACTGATGGTGGTCGTGGCACGCAAGACGTCGATGACGACGGCCGTGGCACCAGCCATGGATCCGGGAGTCACAAGATCGGGACACAGGTGGACGAGAAACATCAGTTGTTGCCGTGTGACACCTTTGGTCGGTTGCAGTTCCTGTCGTTCCTTTTCTACAATGAGGGGACTGAAATGAAAACCACGTAACCGGGGCGACTGCCACCGACTTACCGTTCCAAGAGGATATCCCCATGCACTGGCTGGATTACGTTGTTCTGGTCGTCTACTTCGCGATCATGATCGGGATTGGCATTTACTGCTCGCGCCGGATCCATAAACAGGAAGATTACCTGCTCGGGGGCAGGGGATTTGGCAAGCTCCTGCAGACATTCGCGGCTTTTGGTGCAGGGACCGGATCGAGTGACCCGGTCAATACGGGGCGGACGACCTTTACCAGTGGCATGAGCGGCATGTGGAGCGTGATGTACTGGCTGTTCGTGACTCCTTTCTACTGGATTACCGGTGTCTGGTATCGACGCATGCGACATCTCACGCTGGGAGACTGGTTCGTGGAACGGTACCAGTCCAAGCGCCTGGGCGTGGTCTACACGATTTTCTCGCTGATGTTCATGATGCTCTACGGTTCGATGCTTTTCTCGGCAATCGGCAAGGTGGCGGCCCCCCTGATCGGTTACCAGTCGGAGGTCGCGAACCTGGAGTACATCCTGGTCCCGATCATCGGCGTGGTGGTCCTGGTCTACGGCGTCATGGGAGGCCTGGAAGCAGCCTACTATACCGACCTGATCCAGGGCTCCTGCATTATCCTGCTCTCGATTCTGCTGATCCCCTTCGGTCTCAACGAGCTTTCGGCGCAGTTTGGAGGGGAGGGGATGCTTGATGGCTTCCGCATCATGCACGAGCAGTTACCGCCGGAGGCCTTTTCTGTTGTCGGCTCGACCAATGCCAGCGAGTTCCCGATTTATTTCATCGTCGCGACGGTCCTGATCAACCTCATCGGCGTGGTCGTCCAGCCCCATTTCATCGCCACCGGCGGAGGATCGGCCAAGACGGAAACCGTGGCACGAGTCGGCCTGGTGACCGGCAATTTCCTCAAACGTTTCTGCACGGTCGGCTGGGTCCTCACCGCCCTGATTGCCCTGGCGCTGTACGCCGACAGTGCCGTGCTGATCGACGATCCGGACAAGGTCTGGGGATTTGCCTCGCGGGAGCTACTCGGGCCGGGCCTGACCGGACTGATGCTGGCCTGCCTGCTGGCTGCCTTGATGAGTAGTGTGGATGCCTACATGGTGGTCGGTTCCGGGCTGGTCGCACGCAATATCTACGCTCCCTACATCAATCCCAACGCCAGTGAAAAGACCTACCTGAAAGTGGCCCGCTATACCGGCACATTGATCGTGGCCGGGGCGGTCGTCATCTCGCTGTTCATGATGGACGTCTTCAAGCAGCTGGAATTGACCTGGGTTTTCCCGGCAATTATTGCAGCGACATTCTGGGTTGGGATGTACTGGCGACGAGCCAATACCGGTGCTGCCTGGGTGACGGTGATCTTCAGTGCCCTGGCATTCTTCATCCTTCCCCAGCTGCTGCCAAGGGTCATCCCCACACTGCGCAGCAATCCCGCGATCACACAGATGAACGACATGGTAACCACCACCACCGAGCGAGAGGCATCCCTTTCCGACGTGGCACGTCGCAATACCATGATCAAGGCCTGGGACAATGCCGAGACGAAGGCCGGAGAGCGGCCTGCAGGGATCAAGCAGGGGGACCTGATTCCGGATGTCAAAAAGACCGGGGGCACACCGGTTTACTGGTCCGGCAGCATCACCCCGGTGGACGCCGATGGCCAGCCGTCACCGAATGCTCCACGAAAACTGGTCTCCGAGGAAAAAGAGGGGGGCCGCCTGGTCCGGCGGGAACAGTATGCCGATGGAGTCCGGCTCCGGGCGACCGGGCAGTTTGAACTTGACCGCTTGCTCTACAACCTGTTTGGACTCGACATGACAGGCTACCCCACCCCCATGATCAAGCCGCTGGGCCTGGCCCCCAAGCTCGTGATCCCCTT
>CAYYZW010000016.1:0-9328 GCA_964476375.1 uncultured Pirellulaceae bacterium | reverse complement strand
GGCATGATCCGGTAGACGCGGCCGCTTTGAGGGAAGTTGATCGCGTTGCCGCAGATGTCCGTGTCGTGCCAGTCCAGGATATAGACCCCTCCCTCCGGACCGATCTCCACACTAAAGCCGACCCAGGCCAGGTCATTGGTCGGCATGAAATCATCGCCATGCTTTCCAATATAGCTGGACCCCTTGGGCTCCATGATGTCGGTCAGGACCATGTGCTGGTGGATGTTGCACATGAAAAGCCGGTCCCGGTACCTGGCGGGGAAGGTGTCCGCCAGGTAAAAGCGTGCGCCGCCGTGGGCGGACTTGTGTGTGTGATCCCGGATCGTCTTGATGTCATCGTAAACGAAGGGATTCACATGCTGCTTGCTCTGCTTGTGATAGACACCGCCCTGGACAACGTGGAAAAGGTGCGGGATCACGCAGCAGGTCGCAAAGCCCTGGCCCGTGTCGTTGAAATCAAATCCCCAGGGATTCGACAGCCCACGGGCAAAGATCTCAAACTCCCGGGTGATCGGGTGATATCGCCAGATCCCCGCATCGATGAACTGCCTTTCCTCGCGGGGCGCGCCGATGGTGCCGACCCAGGAATTGGTGAAAACGCCGTGGCAGCCGTACAGCCAGCCGTCGGGGCCCCAGATAAAACTGTTGAGCGTCTCGTGACGGTCGTTGATTCCCCACCCATCCAGGATGGGCTCGGGCGGGCCGTCCGGTTGGTCATCCCCGTCTGCATCGGGGATAAAACTGAAATTGGGAGGGGAGCCGACAAAGACGCCGCCATGGCCGACCGCGATTCCGGAGGTAAAGGTCAGCTTGTCGGTGAACATCTTCTTCTTGTCAAAGACCCCGTCGCCGTCGGTGTCCTCGAGGATCTGGATCCGGCTGACCTGGTCGTTGGTGTGCTGACGGCGGGTCCGGTAGTTGAGGTTTTCCGCCACCCACATCCGGCCCAGGTCGTCAAAACAGAAAGCAATCGGTTCGGCAATGTCCGGCTCGGCGGCAAAGATAGAGACATCGAATCCCTCGGGGATCGACATCTTGGCGACCGCCTCGGCGGGCTTGAGGAAGGGGGCATTGCTGGTCTTGGGCTCCTGGGCAAAAACGACGCAGGCAACGGCCAGAAGAAACAGCAGGAAGAAGGTCTTTTTCACTTTGGTATCTCCACTTGTTCGTCGGTCTGCAGGTACTTGATCAGGTTAATGACCTCATGCTTTTTCATTTTCAGGAGCTGGCCCTCGGGCATCAATGAGAGAGGCGAGACTTTTCGCAGGTCAATGTCCTGCTTGGGGATCACCACGGTCGGCTGTTCGGCCGTCTTGAGGACCAGTCGCTGGTTGTCTTCCTCGGCAATCACGCCTGACACGATGCGTCCCTGGACGGTGGTGATGACAACCATCCGGTAGCTTTCCGGAACATCGTAACTCGGATCCAGCAGGTTCAGTAAAATGTAGTCCAGGTTGGCCCGGTTCGAACCGGTGATGTTGGGCCCCACCTTGCCACCGCTGTCGTAGAGCGTATGACATGCGGCACACGTCTTTTCAAAGACGGCCCGGCCGCGCCCCGGATCGGCCGTGGCCAGTGCCGCGGGGCTGAGCATGGCGCGGTAGCGGGTGATCAGCTGGGTCTTGTCCTTGGCCAGTTCGCGGACGTCGCCGTAAAAACGGGTGAAGGATTCTCCCAGCAGGCTCTCCAGCGATCGGGCCACGTAGGCCGGGATATCGTCCTTGAGGACCCGCTTGTCCTGCATGGCGGCGAGTAGCGCCTGGGCGTACTCCGTGCGTGTGGCCAGCGTCTCGATCACCGCCCTCTGTTCGGTGGCAGGCCAGGTCTTGTAGCGTGCCAGCAGGAGGCGTGGTGCCTCATCCTGCGGCAGGACACTGTAGGCCCGGATGGCCTCGAGCCGCATGGCGGGCTGGTCGAGCAGCGAGGGGAGTTGTTCGAGCAGTTGCGTCTCCTGCTGGGAAAGCAGGGATTTAAGTGCCAGCCGCCGGTCCAGCTCGTCGGCCTTGGGATTTCGGACCGTCGAGAGCATGAAGGTGATCGCCTGGGGGTCCCCGAAAATCTGTCCCAGCTGCAGGGTCATGGTGCGAATCTGCCGGTCGTCACTCTTGAGCAGCTTTGCGCTGACCTTGTCCCAGCCCCTGGGGGCGCGGACATCTCGCTGTCCATCCAGGCCGCGGAGCATTCCCTTTAGCAGCGACGCCTGGACGCTGGCATCGTCGGTTGTCTGCAGCACCTCGACCAGCACGGCCAGCGAATCGCTGTCCTGGGCGGTCGTCCAGCTGGGAAGGCAGGAGCAGATCACGACCAGGGCCAGCAGGCAGGCCGTAAGTACTGGATGGCTGTCGGAAACCGTCCTGGTGCTGTGTGAATAACGTGGCTCTGTCAACTGGGAAGTCCCCTGGAGGTCTGTGCGGCGCCCTTTCGTTTTACCATTGTAGGGCTGGGATTGGTGGCTCACCAGCAAGACAGTTTTTCCGGAAGAAGGTTCCCTGTCCATGGGGGCCTGGTCGAACGGGGTGGTTGTGATCATGACATACAATAGGAAATCGTGATATAAAGACGCACGCTTGCGTGGGGGCGAATGCTCCCGCATGAAATCAGGGTAGTGAACTGCTGAATTCTCTCAAAGGGAAAAATGATGATCGTTATTGTTTATATTCTCAGTGCCGTACTGAGTATCACCACCGGCTCCCTTGCTTTTGCAATCGTCCTCTGGCTGATGCAGAGTGATGCCTCGTTCGAGGACCTGAAGGATAATTTCAAGCTCTGTGTGATCTATAACGTGATCATGCTCGTGGTAGGGGCGGCGATTCTTGGGTTGATGTCGGTTTCACCCGCCCTGGCATTCCTTCCACTCATCGGGGGAGTGGTGCTCTCTTTCAAGCTGCTGATGGACTGGTTTGACCTGAGTTTCTTTGGAGTGATAGGTGTCAGCCTCGTGGCCAGTTTTATCCAGTCATACATCCTCGGCCTCATCCTGGCCTTCCTCACAGGCCTGTTGATGTGATCCCTTGTTGGGAGAGGAGAAAGAGGGGATGGACCACGTCCGGTCGGCCACCCGCTGGGTATCGATTGCTGTCATGATCAACATGCTGGTGGTCCTGGTCGGCCTGCTGACCGGGGGGAGCCTGCTGGTCAAGCTGGTGGGTGTCGAGGGGCCGGCGGCCCCGCTTGGGGAGGCACTGACCACGGTCGCCTCAATGCTGGTCATGGCGCTGCTGGCCCTGCTGGGTCTTGGCCCGAGCATGATCTGTAATTTTGTCGGTGGCTGCACGCTTTGCCAGGCCGGGGCCCCGGACGAAACGCGACGATGGAGCGTCATGAGCGTGCTGCTTTTTTCCGGGGGGTTCTTGTTAATTGTCGTTGTTGGCCTGTTCCTTGCGGAGGATTTTCCCGGGCTGCGGAAAACCTTGCGGATCATCGCCCTGGTGATGGCCATGGGGAGCCACGGGATCTTCCTGGTTGCGCTGCGCCGTATTGCCAGCGACAGGCTGGGGCTGGAAATGGAGCCGCTCTTCTGGAGCACACTGGGCCTGGGCGCTGTCACCAGCCTGCTGGTGCTGCTTGCCTGGCTGGGCTGGCTTTCTGTCTTTAGTGCGCTGGGGCTCTTTTCCCTGTGCGGGCTGTACCTGGCCTGGAACGGCTGTTACCTGGCGATGCTCTGGCAGATCGCCAGTCGGTCGTGACGCCTCGCGCGGCGGTGGCTATTTCCCCAGGGCCGAGTCGATAAATGGCCACATCAGGGTGGGATAAAACTTGTGACCCTCGTCGCCCCAGCGGTGGTTAAAGCGTTCTCCCGCGCCGGCGGCGGCGTAGATCAGGCGGACCCGTGCCATGGCCGCTTCCACGTCCGGAAACGAGTGCAGGCCGTCCTGGCGGCCATGCACTGCCAGCAGGTGGCGGGGGGCCGTAAGGGCACCGATATCGGCCATGTCTCCCAGTTCCAGCTGGGCACGCGGGACCAGGCAGCAGTCACAGTGAAAAATAAAACCGCTGCTGCTGGTATAGGAGGTAAAAGAACAACTCGGCACGGCCACCGTGATTCGCCTGTCCAGTGCCGCTGCATAGACCGTCAGCACCCCGCCTCCGGAGTTGCCCAGCATGAGGACCTTCTTTTTGTGCACTGCTGGTAGCGTGGCCAGTGCCCAGTCAAGAATCCGCCGCGTATCCCAGACCCGCTCTCCTATCGCCGTCCTGCCGGCCAGCAGGCAGTGAATCAACTGGGCGCGGCAGGGGCGATTGCCGTGCCGGCCCTTCGGATCCGGAATCGACACGGCCTCGGGCAGCCCGCGCGTGGCTGGCACCAGGGCCACAAAGCCCCGCCGTACCGCCTGCACCCCCACGTTGCCATCCTTGGCCTCGGTGCTGGTGCGGTGCTCCTCGTCCCGGTAGACGCCGGCGTAGGTGTTCCAGCCCTCCCGGTCATGTCCATGGGCGCAGATGGCCAGTGGTCGCGGTTTCCCTGTCGTGCCGTCCGGCACCAGCAGCCAGAAGGGGATCGTCACGCCAGGCTCGGTCTCGATTTCTCCAAGCTGGCGCCGGTATCCATCCTCCTGCACAGCTTTCTCAAGGTGCACAATGGGCTTGTGGTTACCGGCATCCGCCTCGATCCGGTCAAGTCCCAGCAGCCCGGACAGGGTGCGGCGGGCATCGGTCTGCCAGGCAGTGAATCCGCCGGGATAATCCGCGCGGAAGGCATGCCGCGCGTCGGCCGGTGTCGTCGCCCTCTTGCGGTGCAGGCGCTGGAGGTAGCGGGAAGGTTTTTGATCGTACTTGACGAACGGTTTTTCCGCGGGCACCTGGGCTGGAAGGGGGCAGCCGACAAGGATCCCCATCAGCAGCGCCAGAAACCGTGGGTCGCGTAAAAATATCATGGGAAGAATCCGGAGGGGGAGGAGGCGGGCAGGGTCAGAACCGAATAATATTGAAGACCCCCGCACACAGGATCATCCAGCCCGTTGCGGTCAGCAGGCCGAGAATGATACCTGTGAGTGCATGGCCCTTGCCGCGGACAAGTGGGTTCTTCTTGTGTTTGGCCAGGCCGATGAAACCCATCACGAGACTGGCGATTCCCATGAAGGGGACGACAATCGAGAAAACGCCCAGGTAATAGGCAACCAGGGCGGGAGGATTCTTGTAGGGAATCATCCGTTCCATGGCATCATTGCCTGTGGGGTAAGGCGGGGGAGGGTAACCGGCCTGGGGATAGGGTGGCGCTGGGAGAGGCTGCTGGACTGGTTCAGCGGGAACCTGGTATTCGGGATTGTCAGGTGGGGGAGGAACGTCAGTCATGGATTTATTCTTCCGGGGGTTGATGAAAGGCGAGGCGGCTGGTTTTTATTGGGCTTTGGGTATCAGGGGGCGGAGGGGGCTGTCCCGAGCGCCTTGGGGGGGGTGGCCTGCTGGTCGGCGGACGGAGGCGCCTGGGGATAGTCGGGTGTGAAGACCGACGTGACATAATGGACCAGGGCCCAGCGATCCTGTTCAGGCAGGTTGCGGTAGCTTGGCATCGGGCCGATCGAGGGGCCATCGGAGATGATGCGGAACAGGTCGCTGGGAGCAGCCCCACTACGAAAGACGCGGTTGGTCAGGTTGCGCGAATTCTGGATCGGACGTTTCATCTCATCAAGCCAGTTGTCAAAGGCCCCTTCCCATCGCGCCAGGCCCACCGGCCGGGATTTCTTGCCCTGGTGGCAGGTCACGCACGCCTGCTCGATAAACAGGATCCGGCCCCGGGTGACGGACTCGAGCGTGACCTCCGGTTCGGTCCCCATCTCCGCGGGCTGGGAGCCGCGGCCGCCGAATTCGGGATCGAAGCGGTTGATCACGACCTCGTCAAAATCATCATAGAAATTGCCCAGGCTCTTGATAAACATCACCAGGGCCCAGCGGTCCTGCGGCTCAAGGTGACGAAAAGAGGGCATCGAGGAGCCGTAGAGTCCGCGGGTGAGAGTGCGGTACAGGTCGCTGTCGGTGGGGACGGCGCCGTACTCGGTGGAGCGGCTCTTGAACTTGGCATAGTTAAAATTACGAGTGAAATTGCCGGAGTACCACTGCGCGGTCGAGGAACCGTTCCCGCGACCGTAGGGACCATGGCAGTGCGCACAATTCTGCTGGAAAAGTGCCAGGCCCCGTTCCAGCACGGGGAGATCCACATAGAGTGCAAAAATCCCCTCCGGATCGACCTCGAAAAAGGGACTGTGCATCTCGATGCGAATGTCCTCTGGGACTCCCGTGCTGGCGCGAAATATCTTTTCTGCCTGCTCGCGGTCCGTTCTTGTCAGCACAAGCGCAGCGGGGGATTTCTCCGAGGCCTCTTTCAGCCGGGCCAGGAATGTAGTGAAGTCGTCTGTGGCATTCTGCGGGGGAACCGGGACAGGGGGATCCTTTTCCAGGGCAGGGTGATAGGGGGCTGCGTCGGGTGCGGGACTGGCGGAAGGAGGCTGGTCGCGGTGGGCGGGGCCGTGGCGGACCAGGTGCATCCCGATCGAGGTCGCCAGCAGCAAGGAGGCGATCACCAGCAGGGGAATGATGAACCGGCGCATAAAAAATTCCCCCCGGTCCGGAAGCAGGGCGCGGCCGGATCCGCGGCTGATGTTACTGGGTCTTCTGTGTGAACGAGAAATCAACGTCCGTGGAGCCTGTGGCACCGACGGTGATCGTCGCTTCCTCTTCTCCAAATTCCTCGTGCCAGGCGGACAGCGTGTACTCACCTGGCGGCAGCCCCTCGATCGTGAACTGGCCCTTCGAATTGCTGACGGTAAAGAAGGGATGGTCCATGACAAAATAGTAGGCCGTCATCCAGGGGTGAATGTCACACTGGACCATGACCGCCTTCTCGCGGTACCGGAAAACCTTCTCGCGGTCTTCCGTGTCAGGCGGCTGGGCAACATTGAAGGCCCTGTTTTTGAAAGAGAAGGAACGGACATTGTGCAGTACCGGGTCGCTGTTCCGCATCAGGAACTTCTGGCCAATCCGAACCCCCTGGACCCGCGGGCGAAACATGCACTTGTCCTGGTTGATCACGGCCGGTTCTTCCGGAAGCGGGTATTCCTTTTTCTCCAGGCCCTTTTTCACGTAGACAAAGACGTTGGCAACCTCGCCCGTCTCACTGACCATCATCTTTTCATCGAGAAGGGGGGTCTTGTGGAGTGCCTGGCAGGCACTTACCTTGCCACCTTTTTCCCTTAATCGGAGTGGCCCACGTTTCGGCCGTGGTCCTTCAAACCGGACAACACCCGAGACGCCGGTGTTGCCCTCCCTCGGATCGGAGGCGGAGACAGAATTCATCTGGGGGAATTTGTCGGCCATTAACTGGGCAGAAAGGAATCCATCCGTCTGGTTCGCAACATGGGGGTCGTGAGTTTCGTAGGTTTGGGGGGCATCGGAGAACGTCCATGCCAGGATGCCACACGCGAGCAGGACAATCCCGGCGGTAAACAACAGGGTGGTTCGATTCAATTTCATCTTGTCATCCTTCCTGGTGTGCGGCACAGGGACCGTTTAAAAAACATGGGCCGCGGAATTCCCGGTGGCGAGACACTAAATCTTACGCCCCCAAAGAGAGGCCCGGCAAGGCGCCGTCGCGACGAGTGTGCCTTTCCCGCCCCCGGCTGTTATTATGTTGTCACAGGCGAGTATTTTCGTGACAATGCTAAATAACTGACTGGCGTCGCGACGCTTTTCTTTTCATGGTTGTATCTTACTCGTTCCAATCTGGTTCCTGTAACGCTATCTGGGAGTACCCCTGATGACCAAAACGGCATGTTTTGTAATAACCCTTGGGCTTTGCCTGTCGATGGCGTCGGCAGATGCAGAAACGATCCGTGGCACGGTGCTGGATTCCTCCGGCAAGGCGATGGAAGGTGTGATGGTGTCCGCCTTCGACGAGGATCGCCAGCAGAGTGTGTCGGTTTTTACCCAGGCGGACGGGGCCTTCCTGCTCGACGGTCTTCGAGACACAACCTTTAGCATCCGTGCCCGCCTGCTGGGGCAGCTTGACCAGTGGCAGGAAGATGTAGAGGGCGGCGCTCGTGGCCTGTCCTTCGCCATGGAACCTGCCACCGGGGAGGACCTGGAAATCCAGCGTACCGCCGACAGCGGTTTCGGGATGCTCAAGTGGGACAACGTCCGGGATAAAGAGAACTACAAGATGATGTGCAGCTACTGCCATCAGACCGGTTCCAGGGGCTGGCGATCTCCGGAGAAACCAGTCGACTGGCAGACGATGATCCGCCGCATGGACGGTTTTGGCGGCCTCTACAAGCACACCCAGGCGACCATTATCGACCGACTCGTGGAAACCTACAGCGAAGAGGCCGTCAGCACGTGGCCTGCCTTCGTGCCGCCGCCGGCCCCCCGGGGTCCTGCCACGAAAGCCAGGATTACCGAGTGGGATATGGGGACACGGTTCAAGGTCATGATTCATGACCTGGAACTGGGCGCCGACGGGAAAGTCTATGCGGTGGACATGGCCCAGAACGCCATGGTCACGCTCGATCCGGAGACAGGAGAGCGTCAGCTCCATCGTTTCCCGGGCCGCTATCGTGGTCCGCACTCGATCGAGCTGGGCAATGATGGCAACATGTGGTTCACCCTCTGCGGTTCCGGCGAGATGGCCAAGTTTGATGAGAAGACCAAGGAATTCGTGATCGCATCGAGCGCGGTGGCTCCGGCGACGCGTGGTTCCTATCCGCATACCCTGCGGATCAACCCCAGGGATTCGCAGGGGCTGGTCTGGTACACGGACGCGGGCAGGAATTCCTGTTACTCGATCCACCCCGAGAGCCTGTTCGTGAAGGAATACAAGCTGCTGAGCAAGGACCAGGCGGTGGGAGCCGGGCGAGGAGAATCCCGCGGGATCACTCCCTATGGCATCGACTATTCACCCGTCGATGGCATGATCTGGTACACGAAGCTCAACGGGAACCGTATCGGGCGGATTGATCCCAGCGTTCCGGACGGGGCCATCAAGGAATGGAACCCTCCTTTCCGTGGGCCGCGTCGACTCCATGTCGCCCAGGATGGCATGGTCTGGGTGCCTGGTTTTGGTTCCGGTGTGTTTGGCAAGTTTGACCCCACCACGGAGAAGTGGAAGGTTTATGATCTGCCGAACAAGGACAACCAGATTCCTTACGCCCTGAATATTGACCCCAAGGGTTATGTCTGGATCTGTGGAACGAACAACGATGTGCTCCATCGTTTCAACCCGAAGACGGAGGAGCTGGTCGACTTCCGCCTGCCCTCGCGCGTGACCTACACGCGAGAGATCGAGTTTGACGCGGAGGGGAATATCTGGACCTGTACCTCCAATGGCCCGGCACGTCAC
>CAYYZW010000015.1:0-22692 GCA_964476375.1 uncultured Pirellulaceae bacterium | reverse complement strand
CCGGCTCCTCTATGGCTTCCTCGGCCGGCTCCTCTATGGCTTCCTCGGCCGGCTCCTCTATGGCTTCCTCGGCCGGCTCCTCTATGGCCTCACCTGGCTGCTCCGCAACAGGGTCTTGCATACCCGCCGCGGGCGCATCCTCCACGATGCCATCATCTGCGACGGCCCCTCCCTGGTCGTCACTGACAACATCGTCGGTGTCTGTTTGAGGTTGATCTTGTTCGCTACTCACGTTCCCGTCCCCTCATAAAGGAGAATACCAGGTTGTCTTGTTAGAACCGACGAATCTGAAACAGTCCCAGCACAGCTCTCCACAGCAGGTCATAACCAAAAAGTACTCCGGTCAGGAGGAAGATCACAACGATGACCACCAGGGAACTTTTGATCAGTTCCGTTGTTGACGGCCACGAGACCTTGTTCATTTCTGCTTCTACTGCAATCAAAAAATCAGCAAACCTCGGCACGTGGACAATCCGAAAGCTAAACCAGAGCCCAAGTACCAGGGCCCCAAGAGGAACTCCAATATTCCAGCCTTCGATTTCGGTTGAAACCATCAGGGTCAAACGTGCTCGCCAGACAATTAAAAGCGTAATGATGATCATTGAGAACATCGTTGTCTGGCGGACAATCCGTCCCTGCGAACGCTTGTAAAGCCGCATGGACAGCATTCCGCCTCGATTCGCTAGTTCTTTTGATTTTTCCTTTGCCATTGTTACGCGTTCACCCAGGGGTGATTGTCACGGTTGATGAGAGATCGTGGATTCCACGGTCATTCGGTCAGTTATTCAGCTTGTCTTGTCGTGCCCTTCCAGGGCGAAACGATTGAAACCGGCTAACGGGCCGTTTTAAACCGTACTGACCGGGGTCCATTCCCGGTTTCATCCATGCAACTTGGCCATCCGTGAAGGCCTCGCACCACGAATTTCTTGGTCACTCGTGATGTTTCGACATTTATGGCAGGGGCGGAGGGACTTGAACCCGCAACCGCTGGTTTTGGAACCCAGTGCTCTGCCAATTGAGCTACACCCCTGTACCGCTGGCAACGTCACCAACGACATTGTTACTCGATAATTTTTACTACCACTCCAGAGCCGACAGTACGCCCACCTTCGCGAATTGCGAAGCGGACGCCATCGTCAATGGCAATAGCTTTATGTAGTTCCACGGACAGTGTGACATTATCACCAGGCATGCACATATCGGCTCCCACCAAGTCTGCCGTGCCGGTGACATCGGTCGTCCGGAAGTAAAACTGAGGTCGGTAGCCACTGAAGAACGGTGTATGGCGTCCACCCTCATCCTTGGACAGGCAGTAAACTTCTGCCTCGAACTTCGTGTGCGGCTGAATGCTCCCGGGTTTCGCGAGCACCTGTCCACGCTCGATCTCGTCCCGCTTGACACCACGCAGAAGACAACCGACGTTGTCACCTGCTCGGCCGGAGTCAAGCAGCTTCTTGAACATCTCCACACCGGTACAGACCGTTGTGCGTGATTCACGCAGCCCAACGATTTCTACTTCATCGTTGACATTGACCACACCCTGCTCGATACGTCCGGTGGCAACCGTTCCCCGCCCCTCGATGGAGAAGACATCCTCGATCGCCATCAGGAAAGGCTTGTCTTCTTCCCGGGGTGGTTCCGGAATCACACTGTCGATAGCAGTCATCAGTTCGGTGATGCATGCTGCTGCGCCCTCATCGTCTGGATTCTGGATTGCCGCCAGGGCTGCACCCTGGACGATCGTCGCGTTGTCCCCGTCGAAATCGTACTTGTCGAGCAGTTCCCGGACTTCCATGTCAACCAGCTCGATAAGTTCCGGATCATCGACCAGGTCACACTTGTTGAGGAAAACCACGAGGGCCGGAACATCAACCTGGCGAGCCAGCAGAACGTGCTCCTTGGTCTGTGGCATCGGACCTGCGTCTGCCCCCACCACGAGAATAGCCCCGTCCATCTGGGCCGCTCCCGTAATCATGTTCTTGATAAAGTCGGCATGCCCGGGGCAGTCGATGTGGGCATAGTGCCGAATGTCCGATTCGTATTCGACATGGGCGACGGCGATGGTCACTGTCTTGGTCTCATCGCGAACCGTCCCCCCCTTGGCGATATCGGCATAGGACTTTGCTTCCGCCATTCCCTTGGTTGCTTGCACAGCCAAGATGGCACCCGTCAGGGTGGTTTTTCCATGGTCGACATGACCGATCGTACCGACGTTAACATGTGGTTTTGTACGTACAAATTGTTCCTTGGCCATTCTCTTTTACCTATCTAATTAAATGGTCTGTCATTCGTTTTTATTGAGCACCCTCTGGCTCAATCTGGATGACTTACTAATGCAAAGGACTATTCAATCTCTTGGATCGGGACTGCCTGGCGACGAGCCGTGGCGACCCCTTTTGTGCTGTTTGTTTTATTTCCAGTTTATATCTCTTAAAGCTGCTGATGGGATTTGAACCCATGACCTCGTCCTTACCAAGGACGCGCGCTACCAACTGAGCTACAGCAGCCAATGATCCTTGATGCCGCATGTCCCCAGCTCTGTTGTCTCATTAGGGGTTCACCCTTTCCTACTCCACCCCACTGCATTTTATTTCCTGTGACTTTACAAGAGCGGGTGAAGGGTATCGAACCCTCGTCTTCAGCTTGGAAGGCTGTGGCTCTACCAATGAGCTACACCCGCCGATTTCCTTGATTACCTGTATTCTTTACCATTCTCCGATTTTTATAATCTTCTCAGGTCATTCTCACCTGACAGTGGCTCCTTGAGGCCTTCTACCAGGAAACCCACAAGTGGGGGGTGCAGGATTCGAACCTGCGAAGGCTATGCCATCAGATTTACAGTCTGACCCCTTTGACCGCTCGGGAAACCCCCCCCCGGGCTGTATTTTATTGTCTTATCAAGGCAAGGGTTAAAAGCGTTTTCAATCCTCCCCGGCTCTTCCTGTTTCTATCTTGAAAGGAGCACCTGGTTGCCACGATAAAGGTATGACTGAGCCAGCGGAGGGACTTGCACCCACAACCTGCTGATTACAAATCAGCTGCTCTGCCAATTGAGCTACGCTGGCTTGCTTTTTCCCCGGTGAAAACCTGTAAATATAGTGGAATCGGGGTGTTCCGCAAGTACGCGGGAACCCTCATAGGAAAAAACCTGCCCGGCAACTGAACCTAGAAAGAAAGGTTCAGCCTTTGACAGCTCCCTTTGGCCCCTATGCTTCGGGCAGGCAAGAGGTTGTCACAGCCGCTTTACTCAGCTACCGGATCTGGGAAAAGGCCAGGTCCTCCCCGTGGCTAGATCCCCTGTCTGGGGGTGCCTAATTACTGCGATTATTCCAGCAGATCGATGCTGGCATCCCTGACTGCCTGTCGCAGTTTGTTCAATGCCCGAGCTTCAATCTGGCGAACCCGTTCCTTGGTCACTCCCATCTCCACACCGACCTCCTTGAGTGTCTGTGGCTCGCGAGAATGATCTAGGCCGAAGCGACTAATAATAATCTTCTGTTCCCGGTCGTCAAGACGAGACAGGATGGACCCCACCTGGAGTTCCCGTTGCAGCTGGGCGGATTCCAGCAGCATTTGGTTACTGCGCCGGTCCTGCTGGCCAGAGAACAGTTCATCGAGGCTGGTCCGAAAGCGATCCAGTTGCCGATGCTCATAGGGGATCGTCCGGGCAAAGTTCTTCATGATCGCCCAACTCGCATAGGTGCTAAACTTGTTGCCACGCGAGTAGTCAAACTTCTCAATCGCCCGCATCAGCGAAACATTCCCGTCGCTGACAAGCGAGAAGAAGTCCTCATTGGCGGCCATGTGGCGTTTGGCAATCGAAACCACCAGCCGCAAGTTTGCCTGCACGATCATGTTCTTCATCGCAACAGCCTGACCGTAGAGCTCCTCGATCTCGTCCATCAAGCTGGCCCGTGGTGCAAGCCGGTCCAGTTTTTCACGCGATCGATTTGCCTTGTGCTTGATGTAGTTAAACTTGCGGAACAGGTGTTGCTCCTGTTCGCGGTTGAGCAAGGGGACTTCATAAAGTGCCATCAGGTAGGAAGGCAGTCCCTGAGGAACCCGGACTTTCCGTGCCGGCTTTTCTACTTCCGGCATGGGGCCCAGGATTCGCTTGTCCGCTCCTCGTCGATTGAATTCCTCATTATGCATATAGTCCATGGGGAGTTCGAGGATCAGCTCTGCCCGCACCTCGTTGACAATCCGGTGAATAGTCGACTTGGTTCGGAAGTAACGCTTGGCGAGAGCGGCTGCGGTTGTTCCTCTGCGGTACTGTTCATAAAGCTGCCGCTTGGAGTCGGCTGTCAAGCGACCTCCTTCCTGGGGAAAAATCGCGTCCTCCGGATGGGCCGTATCATGGTGTCGCAGCGTGTAGCGGATGGTCTCCACACTGCGGCCAAAGTGTTCGGCCAGCAGGCGGGATATCTCTGAAGGACAATTGCCGGAATCGGAAAAACGCCGGGCACGGCTGATAATTTCCATCCGCTCCTGGTCCGTCATCTGGCTGAACCGTTCACCACGTTGAATGCGGTTGCGATTGTGATCGACAAAACGATCCACACTGCTCTTGAGGAAGCCGACACGTCTTCGGTTACCAAAGATAAAACGTCGACTTACCAGTCCCTGCCGCCGCCAGCGTGAGATTGTCTTGCTTGAGACGTTGAATTTCTCACTCAGGTCATCCACGGTGTAGACCGTCTCGGGGACTTCCTCGACCTGGAGATCGGCTGCATCGGTGACATCCTCGATGAACAGCCGCAAGTCATGCAAAAGGTCTTCCCCTGGCATCACCTCACGAATTCCATCGGGACGAAAATCCGTGATCCGAAAACAGACATACTCGTACGTGTAAGTACGAGTCGGATCCAATTCGGTGAGAAGTTGTTCGGCACGAAGTGCCTGGTCAACTTTCTTCTGACGGGGAGCAAAACGAATTTGCTGATCGCGCAACTCTTGAATTACCGAAGATTTATATTCGGTGTGCATAGCTCACCTCTTCCCTTCTCTGTTCAAGAGCTGCCGCGGTGTTCCATGCGACTTCCTGTCGCCCGATGGCAGCTCAATTTCAGTCAGAACCCCACCCGAGCCCCTGAGAAGAGTGGGTTTCCTGTCACAAAAAGCCTAACGGAAATGCTCTCCTTTAGCGAACTTTATATTGTGAAAATAAGGCAAAAAAAAAGGCTTTTGTATTGCTGGCAGGATACCCCAAGTGTCCTTCCTGTGCTTCTACGCAATCACGACTGAATAAGTTTGTTTTACCGGGCACTTTGACCATATTTTTTGTCTTCCCTGTTTGCCTGTTTTCCCACCCTTGTTAAGACGCTGTGGCGTTACCGTGGGTTCAGTCCAAGCATGCCAGAAATCTCGTTTTGGTTGCTTGGTTCCAGTTGGCTGCCCGGGGAGGAAAACTACATCTTCCTCCGCCACTGTTTGGTTGGAGCAAACGTGCCTGGAAGTTCGATGTAGGACACCAGTCTTCCTGTTCCACCCCATAACGATCTCCATGTATTCTGTGCGCCACGTTTTCGTCTTCTTACTCGCCGGGCCAATATTTTCGGTCCCGGCGCGGGCTGCGGATCAATACTGGCTTCGCCTTCCTGCCGATGGAAGTCGGCGTTGGCAGCAGGTCGAACGAAAACTGGATGTTCGTGGTCAGGTACGGATGCAGGATAGTACCGGGAAAGAAAATCGACAGGAGGTGTCGGTCGAGGGCCATCATGCCTACGAGGAGGGAATTGCTTTTGCAGATCTTGAAAGAGCCGGAAGTGACACGGTTGGCGCGGTTCGGGCGTTACGGCTCTACCAGCCGCCACGGGTTGTGATGATGGTTGGCCAGCTGCGGCTGGTGCCTCGCCTTCGTGAGAGTCGAAGGACAATTGTGATGTCATCGCAGGACGGGAAAATAGCGGTGACGTCGCTGTCTGGCAGCTTGACTCGGGAAGAACAGGACCTGGTGCGAAACCAGGGGGACAGTGCCCTGCTGCCACTGCTTCTGCCGGTCGATCCCGTGGAGGCTGGTGATCGCTGGAAGATATCCCCCCCGCTTGTTGCGGCCATGCTGAACCTTGACCAGGTTCATCGAACTACCGTTCAGGGTTCGCTTGCTGGCGTCAAGGAATCGGTTGCCACTGTCCAGCTGGCGGGCGAGGTTACAGGCGTGGTCGAGTCAGTACGGGCAGACGTCTCCCTGAGAGGCACGCTGAAGGTCAATCTTCGCCATCGCCGGGTGGAGCGTCTGGAACTGGAGATCGAGGAGAAACGTGCCATCGGGCGTGCCCAGCCGGGGCTTGATGTCAAGGCCCAGCTGCTGCTTACCATCCGCCCACTGAATGGTCCTTTCCAGCTGTCTGCCGATCTCCTGGAGCAAGCTGCCAGGCGCCCTGCTCCGGGAGATGAGCTGCTTGAATTCCAGCCTCGTCACGCGGATTACCGCCTGCTCCATAATCCCCGCTGGCATGTCACGTCCGACAGGTCATCACTCTCGCTGATGCGTTACATCGAGCAGGGAAAGGTACTGTCGCAGTGCGCGATTTCACGCCTTCCGACGGGGGGCCAGGTGCCGGCCACGCTGGACCGGTTCCAGCAGGATGTCCGGGAGTCGCTGGGGAGTTCCTTTCTCCGGCTCATCGACGCGTCGGAGGAGACGACGATGAACAAGATGAAGGTCATGCGCGTGGTTGCCGAGGGGGTATCGGAAGAGCTGCCCGTCCAGTGGATTTACTACCATCTGGAAGACCGCCAGGGACGGCGAGTGGCTGCAAGTTTCTCTATTCCAACCGATTTGGCTGACGATTTTAAAAAGGAAGATCGGTCCCTGATGCGCACACTGTACTTTGATCGAGAACGGACACGGCAGCTGGAGGGCATTCCCGTAAGTGCCGGATCGTCAAATTCGTCAAAACCCTCCCAGTCGCGCACGCCATGACCGCTGGATTCTGGTAAATCGCTAGATTGGGCAGTTGGAAAGCCGATGAATAGAAATGGTGCGGTTCGGCTGCGCCTGTTTCCAGTGTTCCCTGGAACACCCCGGATGTCGGGGAATTATGTTTGACCCTCATTCACTCCGCTTCCTATAGTTAGGGACGGGAGCCGGTTTGGTGGTCCTAAGCAAAGGCTCGTTCTCCTGGACTCCCCGGACCAGGGGGGGAATACAACAATGCAATCATTCATGCGATTTCATCTCTTGAAAGCCTGTACTCTCTCATTACTGGTAGCATTTTCCGCTACGGTTTGGATGCCCGGGCAGGAACCGGTTGATGGTCCTCGAAGTTCCAGCAAGCTGGGGCCCGGTGTCTTGACAGTCATCGATCCGGTACTGGAAGAAGCAGAGACGGTCAGCCGTATTTCTTTTTCCCAGATTCGACAGGAGATGGCATTTCCTGACTGGTCACCAGAATACGCAGCCAGCACTCGCCGGCTGTTTGACCGGGCAGCCAAGTCCAAGCTTCGCCGACCTGTCTGGGGTCTGGAATTTACTTTCAAGCCGTTCCGCCTGGTGCATGTTGATATTCCCCAGCCGACAGGAAAAATGCAGCGCAAGGCAATCTGGTACATGGTCTACCGTGTCCGGTACCTGGGATACGAGATTCACCCCAAGACGGATCAGACGGTGGCAGGCAGTTCGACGTTTAGCAGGTTCCTGCCAGAACGCCGTGATGTCGATTCGCGACGATTTGTGCCCCAGTTTGTGCTTCGCAACCATGCCACCGGGGTCGAGTACCTGGAACGGGTGATCCCGGCTGCAGTTGATGAAATCCAGCAGCGGGAACGGCTGGACGTGCTTTATAACACGGTGGATATACCTGGAGTAAAGATCCCTGTGTCCAGCCAGAAATCAGGCAAGGGAATCTGGGGTGTGGTGACATGGGAGGATGTGGATCCTCGCACCGACTTTTTTTCTGTCTATGTCCAGGGGCTTACCAATGCCTACCGGTTTCGGAATTCGAAAGAGGACGGCCAGCGAGGGCCGCTGGAATTCAAGACCCTGCAGCTGAACTTCAACCGGCCTGGGGACTCGATTCGAGAACACGAACGTGAGATCTATTACGGGATCCCGGACAACCCGATCCAGACCCGCATCACGCATGTGATCGAAACCGGCGATTCGCTTGCGGCCCTGGCCAAGCGTTATCTGGGTGATGAAACCCGCGCCGATGATATTTTTGACAGCAATCGGAACATCCTGGCCAAGCCGGATCGGCTTCCCGAGGGCTTGTTATTGAGGATCCCGACAGTCGATTTTAACGACCTGGAACCCAATTCCGACGTTGCCACCGAGCTCTACTCGATCCGCCAGCACCAGCTTTTCTCCGTTTATGGAGTTCAGAAGCAGGTGTCTCACCTTTGGATCTACCGGCTAGGTACGCTTGAAGCAAAACCGGCGGCGCAGTAAAAAGTTTACGTGGCACGGCGCGTTTTCATCAAACTGTACGAATCGCCCGGTCGTTGCCCGTAGCTCAAGGTGTTTTTTCCACGAGGCATGTGATGGCACATAAAAAAGGACAGGGTTCCAGTCGAAATGGGCGTGACTCCAATGCCCAGAGGCGGGGCGTGAAGAAGTTTGGTGGCCAGAGCGTGGTGGCCGGCAATATTCTTGTTCGACAGGTTGGTAATCGCTTCCATCCCGGCAAGAACGTTGGGCAGGGGAATGATTACACGCTTTTCGCGCTGACGGATGGTGTTGTCCAATTTGATCGCAAGGGACGACGCATTAACGTGGTCGTACCCGAGTAGCCCAGCAGAGCGGTACCTGCGACGGTGTACAACAGGGATGTCCTCACCAGGGTGTGCAGGGATGTCCCTTTTTTCGTAAACAGCCAGTCCAGCCGAGGAGAGATCGATGTTTGTCGATCAGGTTTCCATTGAACTGAAGGCGGGCGACGGGGGGAATGGCTGTGTCAGCTTCCGTCGTGAACGCTTTGTTCCCAGGGGAGGCCCGGACGGTGGTGATGGTGGAGACGGAGGTGACATCACGATCCTGGCTGAAGCAGGTGTTGATAGCCTGGTCGCGCTGGCCCACCGCAAGACCTGGAAAGCTGGTCGGGGCAAGCATGGCAGTGGTTCAAACCGCCGCGGAAAAGACGGGGAAGGCATAACGATCAGAGTGCCTGCGGGAACAACGGTGCTTGATGTGGAACAGGGATTTGTCATCAAGGACCTGGTGAATCCCGGTGACGAGTTTATTGCCGCCAAGGGTGGGAAGGGTGGAAAAGGAAACAGCCGCTTCAAGTCGGCGACTCACCAGGCTCCCCGTGAATCCACTCCAGGTGGGGAGGGAGAATCGCGCTTGTTGTTGATGGAGCTTAAGGTGATCGCCGATGTGGGCTTGGTAGGAAAACCGAACGCCGGCAAGAGCACTCTCCTGAGCAGGCTCTCGCGTGCTCGTCCGGAAATTGCAGGTTACCCGTTCACGACGAAATTCCCCAACCTCGGTCGCGTGCAGATCAATATCGACCGCTCTTTCGTGATGGCCGACATCCCCGGGCTGATCGAGGGGGCCCACAAGGGAGCAGGGCTGGGCCACGAGTTTCTGCGGCACGTGGAACGAGCCGGGGTCCTGGTTCACCTGGTGGAACCGGAGCCGATGGATGCGACAGATCCACTGGAAAATTACCGGGCCATCCATGAGGAACTTGTGCAGTACAATGAGGCACTTGCCCGTCGCCCCCAGGTTGTGGCAGTCAGCAAGGCCGAATTGCCATCGTCGGCCGTGATCCAGCAACAACTGCAGGAAATGGTCGATTCACCGGTGTTGCTGATTTCCGCGGTTACCGGAGAGGGCCTGAACGTGCTGACCGGCCACATTGTTCAGCTGCTTGATGAGCTGGTGAACGAGGAGAAAGCGGGAACATGACAGGGGATTCTTTTTTTATTGCAGTCGACGTGGGAAACAGCTCTCTTGGCATTGCCTGCTACGACCTGGAATCCATGGCCGCTCCTCTGCCAGAGCCGATCTGGCAGAACCAGTTCCTCTATGGGCAGCTGGAAAACCCCGGCTGGTGGGAGGAGATTGCTGCCCGGATAGGACCTGCTTCGGTGGACTGGTTCATTGCCAGTGTCAATCGTCCCAGGGATGCATGGTTGACGGAGACCATCAGGCGGGCACGACCCACCGATCGATGGCACCTGATCAGGAGGGGCGACCTGGATCTCGAGGTCGAAGTTTCCGAACCCCAGGCGGTGGGGATTGACCGCCTGGCCGCCGCAGTTGCCGTCAACCAGCTTCGTTCCGAAAAGCGCCCGGCTATTGTGATCGACTCCGGGTCTGCGGTGACAATTGACCTGGTCGATGCGGATGGCTGTTTTTGTGGGGGAGCGATCCTCCCCGGGCATCGCATGGCGGCATCCGCCCTGGCACGCCAGACCGACCTTCTTCCGGAGGTGAAAGTCCCCCTGTCCCCTCCAGTGGTGCTGGGGCGAAGTACCAGCGAAGCGATTGCCAGTGGGGTTTACTGGGGAACCCTGGGGGGGGTGTTGGAAATCGTCAGGCGCATGCGTTCTCAGGACGGTGCCGATGCAGAGATTTTTCTTACCGGAGGGGGCATTCCCTGGCGGGATGAATTACCCGGTGATGTAACCTGCCATCCAGACCTCGTGCTCACCGGCATTGCCCTGGCAGCTGGATGCCTGCTCCGCCAGGCCCGCAGGGATGGCGGTTGACCATGCTGGATCCGGAGTTCACCCATGTCACGGTTATGACCCCGCGAGGCATTGGGGCCATTGCCAGTTGCCTGGTGCTCGGTCCGGACGCATTTCGAGCGGTCAACAGCTGTTTCTCTCCACGACGTGAAACCCCCCTTTCCGTGGAGGACCAGGGGCGTGTGCTGTTTGGAGACTGGCAGGGTGCGGAGGAACTTCTGGTCTGTGTCCGGGATGAAAAATCTATTGAAGTGCACTGTCATGGTGGCCTGGCTGCAGTCACCTCGATCATCACGTCCCTGGTCGCCGCCGGATGCAAGCAGTGCGACAGTGAACAACTGCATGAACTTCTGGAATCCGATCCACTTGTGAGACTTGCCGGCCGGCTCCTGCCGGCCGCCCCGACCGCTCGTACTGCCGGGTTGATCCTGGAACAGTACCGGGGTGGCCTGGCCGGGACACTCGAGAAGATCCTCCAGGAGCTGGAACGAGGGGAAGCCTCCACCGCCTTGAGTCGGCTGGAGCAACTGTGCGATTTTTCCGACCTTGGACGGCACCTGGTCAAACCCTGGCAGGTCTGCCTGGCAGGCGCACCAAACGTCGGCAAGAGCAGCCTCCTGAACGCCCTGGTAGGTTACCAGCGGGCGATTGTGAACGAGCAGGCGGGGACAACCAGGGACCAGCTGACGGTCACCACCGTGGTCGATGGCTGGCCCCTGGAGCTGATCGATACGGCGGGCCTGGGCGAGAGCGATCAGCCACTCGAGAAGGCGGGGATGGAACTGACCCGGGCCTGTATCGAGTCGGCAGACGTGGTCCTCCTTGTCACGGATGCCAGCCGGCCAGGATCCGTCAACGGTCTTCCGGCCGGGCAGTTTGGAGACCCGCTGCTGGTGCTGAACAAGTGGGACCTGGTCGATACGGCAGCAGTCGCCGGACCAGATCGATGTGAGAAATCTGATCCGGGGGAGAGCCACGACGGCGTACGAGTCTCGGCCACCTGTGGATGGGGCATCAAGCGGCTGCTCGATCATCTTTCCCGGCGACTGGTTCCCAGCCCACCGGTCGATGGACAACAGGTTCCCTGCGGTGACGAGTTGATCGATGCGATCGGCCAGGCAGCCCGGGCAGTGGCTTGTGGAGAAACGGAACGTGCATCCAGGTTACTGAAACACTGGACTTCCCCGGCCGCCCGGGGAAAGGTCTGATTCATGTGGACTCAGGATGGTGGATCGTTATACTAACCCGCGCCCAGGTCAGACCTGCGCTGGCAGTTGCGACAAGAAAGTCCCAAGGAATTGATTCATGGTGCTATGGAAACGCTGTTTTCCTGTGCTTGTGCCCCTTCTGCTCGTGCTGGGATTTCAACCAGGAGAGGGTGCCGCCTGGCAACAAGTGGAGGCCCCGGCCAAGAGGGAGTCCCCATCGGTCACGGGGAAGAAGGCGACTGTATCGGTCCTGGTACGTGCTCCCAATGCGGCAGGGGAGGAGGATCAGCAGGTCAAGCCGGCAAGTGCGGAAGAACCGGTTGAGGTAGAGCTGCAGCTGGACGAGGAAGATGTGGCGGCAGAGATCACGGTCCAGGCCACCAGTTTTTCCGGCTTGCTTCCTGGCGTGAGTAAGATCGAGCAGGTTCAGGAGGAACTTGGTACCCCGACCTCCTCCCTTGACCAGTCAGATACGCTTGTCCAGACCTACATGGTGGAGCCCTACGACCGTGTGGGAGTTGTGTTACGGGAGGGGCTGCTGGAGTCGATCCATCTGCAACTGGATGGTCCGGTGCAACTGGACGAATTCTGCCGGCAACTGGAACTCCCTTCCAACGAGGGTGTGGATTTCCCGATGACGGATACCCGGTTTCTCGAACGCCTGTATCCGGAACGGGGTGTGAGCCTGTTGTATCGATCGGTGGATGGCGCGCTGCTGGTCGACCAGGTCGATATTCATCGTATCCGGTCGCGGGACTTTCAGAGAGCGGCCATGCAGGTAGAGCAGGACCAGTACTCACGGGCCCTGAAACTGATCCGTATCAGCCAGAAGCTCAACCCGGAGGCCGCGGAGGCATTTGCCGTCGAGGCCCGAGTCGCCGCACGGGCTGGACAGACTGCCCTGGCGCTGAATGCCCTGACCCGTGTCCGTCGCCTTGACCCGGATGACAACAAGTCACGGCTCCTGCAAGCCAGGCTTTGGGCCCAGACCAGCAGACGGCAGATGGCAATCAAGCAGGCACGCGAGATCCGAAACAACAGCCAGGTGAACCCTCTGGTGCGAGCCCAGGCCACGCTGGTACTGGCCGACCTGGTGGGAGAGGCAGGCAATGTCGATGCCTCCCTGCAGTATTACAACGAGGCGATTGACCGGGCCACCATGGCGGCAAAGGAAACCGGCGGGAGTGAACGGGATGCCGGGATTCTTGTGTTGATTAGGGCTCACCGGTCGGTGGCGCGTGAAATCGCCCATGGTGACTGGAAGAAAGAGGAAAAGCTGGAAGCGATCGGGCGTTGGCTGGATGTTGCCGACCAGCTTGCTGCACAGCTCCAGTCCCGCCAGGCCGCGCCGCTACTGTTGAAATTGGAAGGGCTGGCAAGCAGGCTTGAAATCCAGCTTGAACTGAAAGAGGAATATGATGAAACGGTGGTTGCCAGGCAGCTTGCGGAACACGTGGAATTGTTGAGCGAGCAGTCCAGTGATGTGCTCACGAACAAGGAAGTCCACTGGCGAATCGGGCAGGCCCTGTTCGCCGCGGCACAGCTTGCCCGGCAGCGTGGAGCTCACGAGCAGGCAATTGCCCATGGCGCCGCTGCCTATCACCATCTCGAGACTGCCGATTCACCTCGCCAGGACGACCTGGCTGGGAAGGCACTGGTCGGGGGCGTTACTTTCCTTGTCGGTTCCGAGCAGGCAGTTTCCCTGCAGAACCATGAAGAGGCAGTACTCTGGTATGAACGGGCATTGCCATACGTGGGACAGCCGGGCATGGAGAAAACCTGGACCACCCAGGGATGGCATGGCGAACGGCTGGTCAGCATGGGGCTCTCCTTCTGGAAAACCGGTGACAGGAAACGTGGGCTGGAATTGACCGAGCAGGGGATTGACTGGATCGAGAAGGCGGTCGAGGAGGATCAGTTCCTCCGTCGTTACCTGGCTGTCCCGTATGGCAACGCGGCGGTTATGTACCGGGCCCTGGGGCAGGAAGACCAGGCCCGCGTGATGGCCCAGAGGTCCGCGAGCCTGCGTCCGGAGGATGACGCTCCCGTCGAGCGACGCTAGACTGTTTAAAGTCCGGGCTCGTCCGGTTGAATCCTCGGGGTTCTCTACCAGGTTGTCACCGTGCTCAAGCTTCTCTTCTTTCTTTTCGTTGCCATACCACTGGTCGAGCTCTGGTTGCTTTTTGAGCTGGCTGCCCTGACCAACGCCTGGATTGCTATCCTCTGCGTTGTTCTGACAGGGTTCGTGGGCTACTGGCTTGCTCGCGCCCAGGGCTGGCAGGCATACCAGGAGATCAGGAAATCCTTTGAGAGTCGGACGAACCCCACCAATTCGCTGGTCGACGGTCTCTTGATACTGATCGCCGGTGTCTTGCTCATGACGCCCGGCATGATCACCGACCTGACTGGTTTCATACTGCTGGTTCCAATTAGCCGGCGACTTTTCCGCCGTTGGCTGATCCGCTATTTTTCCAGGCGCATCAAGGCGATGGTGATGGGACAAATGGCCTCCCAGGTGGAGCCTCCCGGGAGAGAAGCGGAGGAGGGGGTCTTTGAAGGAGTCGTGGTGGACCGGGAATTCACACCGGACGGGGTGGACGAACCGGACACGCTCTCCTGACCGCTCACTTACACCGGCAGCGATTTCCGTGCCTGCCGGACGACGCTCTCCAGGCAATCATCCTGGAAGGGGCTTACCAGTCCGGCCGAGCCTGCCAGTTCACCAAAGGGGGCCTCCCCGCCACGTCGACAGAGTGCCACATAATCATCCATGGCTTGCTGGCTATCCTGCTGGGCTCGTAGCCAGAACTGCAGGGCACAGGTCTGGGCCAGCGTGTAATCGATGTAATAGAAGGGCGAGAGGTAAATGTGCCGCTGCGATTGCCAGCGTCCCCCCGTGGAGCCATGGGGCAGATCTCCCCAGTCCATCCAGGGTAGGTAATCTTTCTCGAGTTGTTGCCAGATGGCATGCCGCTCGGATGCCGAGGCGGTTGGCTGCGAGTAAACCAGGTGCTGAAAATGGTCCACTGCCACGCCATAGGGCAGAAACAGGAGGGCCCCGGCAAGGTGTATTTGACGAAACTGTTCGGCGCGTTGACCGAAGAATTTTTCCATGTGGGGCCAGGTAAGAAATTCCAGGCCCATCGAGTGAATTTCGCAGGATTCGTATGTCGGCCAGAGGTAATCAACCCAGGGTTGTTCCCGGCTCATGTAGCACTGGAAAGCATGCCCCATTTCATGGGTGAAGACTTCCACGTCACCTCGTGTACCGTTGAAGTTGGCATAGATGAAGGGCATGCCGACGGTTTCAAAGGACGTGCAGAATCCTCCTCCCGCTTTTCCTTCTCGTGTTTTGAGATCCATGAAGCCGCCATCCGAGAGGATATGGAAGAAATGATCCAGTCCCCCTCCCATCTCGTCGAACATCTCCTTGGCTCGCTCGATCATCCAGTCGTGATCACCCTGGGGAAGTGGATTCCCGTCGGGAAAGAAGACCGCCAGGTCCCATGCCATGACCTTTTCGATACCCAGTTCCCCAGCCTGCCATTCCCGAAGTTCCGTTCCCAGCGGTGTCACCAGGCTCTGAACGGCCTGGCGGTACCTGGCGACATCGTTCTGGTCATAGTCGACGCGTTGCATGAGCAGGTAACCGAGTTCGACGTAGTTGTCAAAGCCGAGTTTCTGGGCCATCCCGTGACGCAGGGCGACCAGCTTGTCAAAGATCTCGTCTAGCTGATCCTGGTTTTCTTCGAACCACTGGCAGCGAACAAGCTGTGCTTCGTGCCGCAATGTTCGGTCGGGGCTTTCCGCGTACTTGGCGATGCCGGAGAGATTCAGGGTTTCTCCCCGCAACTCGAGTGAGGCCGCGGCGAGCAGCTCGATATAACGAGCAGAAAGAGCGCTTTCCTGGACCACGTCCTCTTCGATGATCGGTTCGTAGGTGGGGATCTCCGCTTCCCAGAGTGCAAAAGCCTGGCTCCCGATCCGCGATTGAATCTGCTCGCGAAGTGGGTGGTTAACGAGCAATCGCTTGATACTGATATCCAGCTCTTTTAATTGTGGAGAGAGTTGATCGCAGTGCTCCCGGGCCCGCTTGTAATTCTCATCGGTGGTGTCCTGGTGGAACCGAAGGTGGGTCAGGGATATCCAGCAATCATGTTCCCGCCGCAGGGTGTCCCAACGTTGCATCACCTCGATCACCGTTGCTTCATCTGCCGCTTCTCCCAGCTGGTGCCCCAGCCGGGAGTACTCTTCCCGTAGCTGTTCCATCGTGGGAGCAGCCTGGTCAATGTCGCTAAAGTGAATGGATCCCATGGGAAGGACTTCCCGCATGCGAGGTCAGAGGGCTCCGAACTTGGCAACCAGGTCCGCTGTCCGGCAACTGTAACCCCACTCGTTGTCATACCAGCTCACGACCTTGGCCAGCCGGCCCCGGTCACCGAGTACCTGGGTAAAGTCTGCTGCAAAGATGGAACTATGGGGGTCATCGATGATATCCGAGGAGACGAGCGGGTCGGTGGCAAAAAAGAGGATTCCCTTCAGTGGGCCCTCGGCAGCAACCCGTATAGCATCGTTGATCTCCTCTGCCGTGACATCCGTCGCCAGGTTCACCGTCAGGTCGACAACGCTTCCGGTAGGTACCGGGACACGCATGGAGATGCCGGTCAGTTTTCCATTCAATTCCGGAATCACCAGGCCCACTGCCTTGGCGGCACCGGTGGAGGTGGGAATGATGTTCTGGGCGCCGGCCCGGGCACGGTACAGGTCCGAGTGAGGCATGTCCTGCATTCGCTGGTCGTTGGTGTAGGCATGGACGGTGGTCATCAATCCCGATTCGACACCAAAGGACTCGTGCAGGACCTTGGCCACTGGTGCCAGGCAATTGGTGGTGCAACTGGCGTTGGAGACACATTTCATTTCACTGCTGAGCTGGTCATCATTGACCCCCAGCACGCAGGTTAAATCGGCGCCGTCCTTGGCCGGTGCACTAAGAATCACGCGGCCTGCCCCCGCTTCCAGGTGGGTGTCATAGCCGGCCCGGTCCTCGGTTGCCCGGGAGGTGAAAATACCGGTACTCTCGATCACCACGTCCACGTTCATCTCACCCCAGGGCAGATCCGCCGGGTTCCGTTCCGAAAGTGCACGGATGGGATTCCCGTTGACGACCAGGTTTTCCTCGTCATGATCGACCTGGGCGTCAAACCGGCCATGGATGCTGTCATATTTAAGCAGCGTCGCAAGGGTTTTGTTGTCGGTCAGATCATTGACTGCCACGACTTCAAATTCATCACTGCGCCGGATCAGGTTACGGAATGTCAAACGGCCAATACGGCCAAAACCATTAATGGCCACTCGAATCGCCACGGCTGTTCTCCTTGAAAAGAAAGTGATCAGATTCCTGTTATCACCTGGATATACATCACAGGATTCTGTTGCCGACAGAAAAGATTGGCCGATTGAGCGGGCTCAGCTCGACATCGCTATCCAACTAGCGGCAGTGATTTGCAGGGGAAGCGATTATAATGGTGCTCCCGGGGGCCAGCAACCAGCAACCACCTGCCATTCACCCCCAGAAGGAATCTCCCATGAGCCACCGGCCCGCCTGGCAGTTGCCCCCCGGTGTCTCGGCTGGGACATGGGATTACCTTGACTCGGAACTGGTGGCCGTCGATTATGATGACTACTTTACCCAGCACAGGCTCTTCCAGATCGACCAGCAGCTGGTCAGGGACGTTTGTGGTGAATCGCCACAAGGGGTGGTGATCGACCTTGGATGTGGAACTGGAAGGCACCTGCTGCCCCTCGCCGCCAAGGGCATGAAGACGATCGGCATCGATCTTTCCTGGCACATGTTACGGGTACTGGCTGGCAAGGCACGTCACCACGAGGGGGACATAAGTTGCCTGCGTTGCAACCTGGTCCAACTCCATGCACTCCATGACCAGGTAGCGGACTATGCCCTCTGCATGTTTAGCACACTCGGGATGATCCAGGGGAGGAGATCTCGATCCGAATTCCTGGAGCATGCCTATCGCCTGCTGCGGCCCGGGGGACGACTGGTGCTGCACGTGCACAATTACTGGCACCACCTGTACGATCCGGGAGGGAGCCGCCTGCTGATCAGCAACCTGCTGGCGAGTTGTTTGCGCCCTGGAGTGGAAAGAGGTGACCGGATTTTCTCTTACCGGGGTGTGCCGGACATGTTCCTGCATACATATCGAAGGAGCGAACTGCGAAGAGACCTGGCCACGGCAGGATTCAAGATCGACCGGTTGATCCCTGTATCGCCCCGGGGAACAGAACCGATGAAAATGGCCTGGTTCCTGCCAAGCCTGCGAGCGGTGGGCTGGCTTGTTGTTGCCCGTCGTTCTGAAAGCTCCGGCTAACCAGCCGGTTTTTCTTCGGCTGGCTTTTTGTCCGCTGGCTTCTCTTCGCCAGGCTTCTCTTCAGGCTTGTCCTTGGAGCCTGGACGCTTGCGTTCATACTTGACCTGTTCAAAAGGCTTGGTAGCCACAATATCGAGCCGATTGGCCATGGCCCTTCCAAGTGCCTTCTGGGGGGTGAAGTACCAGGCGTCGAGAGTCACCGAATCACCGATACGACCGAACTGGAATCCGTTGATGGCCACACGGATCGTACATTTCTCCGTCAGTGGGACTCGAAGTGCCGCCCCTCCCGCGTTGACATAAATCACGCCGTCTCGCATGCCTCGCAGCTGACCGGCAATATCAAAGCGGACGGTTGCTTTCTGCGGTTTTGGTTTACTGCCGGCCGGCTTCTTGTCATCGAAGAGGTTGCCCGCATTCCCGCCGGCAGCGCGAAAAGCGCCCAGGGGATCCTCCTTGGAGGGGATGAAAATCTGCAACTCGTTGATCGGCTGCTGGCCGACTCCCTTTTCATCAAAGGTGGCAGTGAACTTAACGAACATGCCCGGTGAAAGCCAGTTTGCCTGGGCGGAACCGGTGACGACGGTCTTGCGGGGGTCCTCCGGCACCTTGACCAGCCATTTTGCACCACTCTCCATCTTGACCTGGATGACACCGCTGCGGTCCATGGCCAGGATGGTTGCCTTGCCAGTTAACTTGCTCTTGGGGACCTGGTTGGCGTTCTGTGCCAGTATGGTGGCATTCCAGCAGAGCACCAGAAGCAGTGGCAGAATGAGCTGGAAGCGGGAACGAACGGGCTGGGCCATTGAGTTTCTCCTTGTCCACAACGGGCCAGGTGAGGAGCCCTTTGGGGGGGTGGTGAAACGGTCGGGAAACCGGCACACTACCTTACAAGACTACCCCCTGTTTGAACTCCGTGCCAGTGTATTTCGTGCCGGTATGATGAGACTGGCCAGAGGAAAAGCCCCCGTGGCAGGTAGTTTGGGCACCACCGCCAATGTTTTTCTGCCCCGAGGGAGCAGGACACGGGTGGCCAGAAAGACACATCGATGAATGACGTGATCACGGTAACCCAGTTTGCAGCCCTCAAGAGCGCCGGTCAGAAGATCTGCATGCTGCCGGCCTACGACTACACGATGGCATCGCTGCTGGATAGCTCCGGGGTGGATGGAATCCTGGTCGGTGACAGCCTGGCCATGGTGGTCCAGGGACATGAAACAACGCTGCCGGTCACTCTTGACCAGATCATCTATCACGCCGAGATGGTGGGCAGAGCAGTTCGGCGGGCCCTGGTAGTCGTGGATCTGCCATTCGCCACCTACCATGTCGGCGCGCACCAGGCGGTTGCCGCTTCGGCCCGTGTACTGAAGGAGACACGCTGCCAGGCCGTCAAGCTGGAGGGAGGGGTCGAACAGGCGGCCACGATCGAAGCACTTGTCCAGACCGGCATTCCGGTGATGGCTCATGTCGGGCTGCGACCCCAGAGTGTGAGGCAGATGGGAGGCTACCGGGTCCAGCGGGACGAAAAAAAACTCATGGACGATGCCAGGGCGGCCGAGGGTGCCGGGGCATTTGCTGTAGTGCTGGAGTGTATCCCTGCGCCATTGGCCCAGCAGCTGACGGAGGCCCTGGAGATTCCCACGATCGGTATTGGAGCCGGTGCAGGCTGTGATGGGCAGGTACTGGTTACCAATGACCTTGTCGGCCTGACTACCGGCCACGTCCCGCGATTCGTCAAGCCGCATGCCGACCTGAAAGAATCCGTCGACAGGGCCGTCTCCCACTACTGTGATGAAGTCAGGAAGGGTACATTCCCGGGGCCGGATCAGAGTTACAATGAGTAAGGATCGGGATGGCAGATACAGACAGGTGCCAATGGGGATGAAGTGTAGTATGAATACAGCTACATCACGGCCCTCTTTGTAGCGAAGAAGCGAATTGTCGTGTCATTGCTGCAATGGTTAAACTGGCAGGAACACGACAGATAGAACCCGGGCTGGTTTTTCTGTCGGGGCCTGGAGGTTCAGCCGTAGTCAGCAGACGGGTAGAGGGGATATGTGGGTTCGAAAACGCGTTGATATGAGCTGGTTCGATTTGAACTACGCGCTGATGCGATGTAGCGTTCCACAACGGTCCCGACGTACCCAGATCGAGGACAACTGGTCTGCGAGGGATGACGCACTCGTCTGCCTCTCGGTCCGCACCGGTTTTGACCTGTTACTCCAGGCCATGAAACTGCCTGCCGGCAGTGAGGTTCTGATGAGTGCCCTGACGATTGAGGGCATGGTTCGTATCGTCCGTGAACATGGTCTCGTCCCGGTACCGGTGGATGTGGATATTGACACGCTGGCTCCCAGTATCGATGCGCTCAGGCGAGGCGTGAGTTCCCGTACCCGGCTGGTGGTGGTTGCCCACCTGTTTGGTGGACAGGTGGACCTGGCACCGGTCAAGGAATTCGCTCGAGAGCACGATCTGCTGCTGGTGGAAGACTGTGCCCAGGCTTTTGACGGGGTTCCCAATGGTCGGCCGGTCGTGGCGGACTGCAGCCTGTTTAGTTTTGGACCGATCAAGGCATCCACGGCACTCGGTGGAGGGGTGCTGCAGTGCCAGGACGAGGAGCTCCTGGCGGCAATAAAACAGATTGAACATGGTTATCCGGTTCAGTCTCGCTGGCGTTACTTCCAGCGTCTGCTCAAGTACGGTGCGCTCATGGGCCTCTCGAACCGGTGGATTTTTTCCACTTTTTCCCGTTCCATGGCCATGGTCGGCAAGGACCATGACGGGCTCCTGAAGAATGCGGCGAGAGGGTTTGCCGAATCGAATTTCCTGACTCGGCTTCGCAAGCAACCATCGGGTCCCCTGCTCAGTCTGCTTCACCGCCGGCTGGAACGCTTTGATCCTCCACGCATGCGTCAGCACCGCGAGAGGGGCGACTGGCTGCGATCCCAGTTACCGGCCCAGTTGCGCTGTCCGGGGTCTGCCAGTGGGCAGAGCAATTACTGGGTTTTCCCGATCATGGTGGACGAACCGGGAAGGGTTGTCGAGTGCCTGCGGTCTGGCGGTTTTGATGCCATGCAGCATGGCAGCCTGGTCATTGTCCCGCCACCGGAGGGACGGGAGGAGCTGGATGCGACAACAGCGAGAGAGATCCTGGAGAAGACGGTCTTCCTGCCGCTTTACCCCCAGATGCCACGGTCGTCTCTAAGGAAAATGGCGGCGCTGCTGAAGCGGGTCTTTGAGCCGGCTCAGCTATCGGCCGTGGAAGCTCCATAGCTTTCCTGGGCCTGCTGGTAAACCTGGGCCAGTGGCACCGCGTGCTGCTCGCTGATGGCCCGGCAGGATTCGTACTCTGGCGTGAAGCGTCGTGTCCCATCCGGTAGCCTCGCCAGCTTGCCCGCCACGGTCCCCCAGGGGGTGGTGACATCGTGGGGCTCGCGCGTGGCGATGGTTCGCTCCGCTGCCCAGCGGCGAATACCCAGCGTGGTTGTTTCACGGAAGAGAATCTGTTCAAGTGTCGCGATCTGGCTGGCATGGCAAAGCACGGTAAGCGTGACGCCCGGTCGGTTCTTTTTCATCTGGATCGAACTGGTATAGACGTCCAGGGCGCCGGCTTCTGCCAGCCGCGTACAGCAATGGCCGATCAACTCACCACTGCTGTCATCCAGGTTGGTTTCCAGGATCCAGATCTCATCTTCAGAAGGTGTTTTGCTTGCTTTCCCTACCAGGAGCCGGAGGATGTTCGCCTGGTTTTCCAGGTCACGGTCTCCGGCACCGATACCGATCGAATCGACGACCATTGCCGGTAGGGGGCCAAACTGGTCAACCAGGGTGGCCAGGATGGCAGCACCGGTTGGAGTTGTCAGCTCCGATTGCACGTCGCTCGGTGCCAGGGGAATTCCCTTGAGTAGTTCTGCCGTGGCCGGCGCAGGTATGCTCACACGGCCGTGGGCAATTTCAATGGATCCACCCCCGGTTGGTACTGCCGAGCACTCAATACGATCGACAGCCAGCAGGTCCCATCCGATCGCCGATCCGACAATATCCGCAATCGAGTCCACCGCGCCGACCTCATGGAAATGGACCTTCTCGATAGTTGTTCCATGGACTTTTGCCTCGGCCTCCCCTAGCCGGGTGAAGATCTGTACTGCCAGGTCCTGCTGGGAGCTGGTTAAGGTGCTGCCAGCAATCATCTCGGTGATGTGGTGGAGATGGCGGTGCGCATGTTCTGGCTCGTGCTCGACGGAGACCTTGGTCGCCCGCATCCCGTTTTTCGTGACATCCTCCGAGACGAGCCTGCAACTGGGAAGTCCCAGCGAATCGATGCCCGCCTGGATCGCCTCCAGGGGTATCCCGGTATCCACGAGGGCCCCCAGAGTCATGTCCCCGCTAATGCCGCTCATGCAGTCCAGGTAAGCTATTTTCATCGTTATCCGTTGTGCTATTACCTTGTTGCTTGCCCG
>CAYYZW010000014.1:0-2431 GCA_964476375.1 uncultured Pirellulaceae bacterium | reverse complement strand
GGGCGCGTCGAAAGCCTTCAGCATCGGGTGCAGGAACTGCCGCTGCCAGTGCATGTAGACAGCGCGGCGATACTGGGCCGGCCCCCCGTCGGCGGCGTAACGTCGAGTGGGGAAGTTCAGGTGCCGGTAATAACCCGCCGGCTGGTAGGGCCGGGAATGCCCGACCATCGGTTCGCTTACCAGCAGGCCGCTGACGGCCAGCGCATTGTCCCGGATCATCTCGGCAGGCAGCCGGAAGCGGCCCTGCCTGGCAAGCAGCAGGTTGTCCGGATCCGCCTCCACCGCAGCCCCTGCCGCTTGGGATGACTGCTGGTACGTTGTGCTCATCACGATCCCCCGCACCAGCCGTTTCACATCCCAACCGTGTTGGTAAAAGTCCACGCTCAGGTGATCCAGCAGGGCCGGGTGCGATGGAAGCTCACTGCGGTTGCCCAGGTCGCCCAGGTCCGGTGCCAGCCCGCGGCCCATCAGCAGGTACCAGATCCGGTTGACGAAGACACGGCTGGTGAGGCCGCCGATGCCCTCCGCCGGGTCCGTCAACCATTTCGCCAGGTCCAGTCTTGTCGGCCGTCGGTCCCCGGTTTGCAGTTGTCCCAGCACGGCCGGCACCGCCGGACCGACCACGGGGCCGCTGTCATCCAGCCAGTCGCCACGAGGCAGGATGCGAATCTCCCGGGGCGTGATTGCCGCTGTGACCATGGTTCTCTGGGTCGCGATTTGGATCGCCGCAACCTGATCCTCGAGGGAATAAATTCTTTTCAGCCTGTCTTGCTGGTCTCCGTCGGCCAGTGCCTGGACCTCCGCCTGGAGTTGTTCGATACGTTGCCGCTGATGCGGGCTCAGGACCTTCATCTCCGGATCGCGCAGCGTGGGCAGCGTGTTACCGGACCGGGTGAAATGGGTCGCCTCATCAATGTCCGCAAAAAAGGCCTGCAGTGAATAGAAATCGCGCGTGGTGAACGGGTCATACTTGTGGTCATGGCACTGGGCACAACCAACGGTCGCCCCCAGCCAGACCATCGAGAAGTTGCGGATCCGGTCCGCCCCATAGATCGCCAGGTATTCTTTCGGCTGAACTCCTCCCTCGTGGGATGTTTGCAGCAGGCGGTTGTACCCGGTGGCGATCTTCTGATCCACCGTCGCTCCTGGCAGCAGGTCTCCGGCAAGCTGGTATGTCGTGAACTGGTCAAAGGCAAGGTTGCGGTTGAAGGCGTCGATCACCCAGTCCCGATAGGGAGCGATGGCATGGTCCTGGTCACCGTGGTACCCCACCGTGCTGGCGTATCGGACCAGGTCCAGCCAGTAACTTGCCAGGCGTTCGCCAAAAGCGGGCGATGCCAGTAGACGATCCACCTGTCGCTGATAATTCCCGTCGCTCTGGTCGGCCATGTAGGCCTCGAGTTCCACAATCGTCGGAGGCAGCCCTGTCAAATCAAAGGAGAGACGCCGGATGAGGGTCTCTGGCCCGGCACGTTCCGACGGCGACAGGCCGGCAGCGGCCAGTCGTTTCCCGACATAATGGTCAATCGTTTCGCTCAATGAACCCGCCTCCTGGGCCGCCCCCGGTGCCCGGTAAGCCCAGTGTCGCTGGTGGCTTCCTCCCTGGTCGATCCAGCGAGTGAGGATCCCGATCTCCGCCGAACTGAGTTCGTTCCGGCTGTCCGGCGGCGGCATTCGGATGTCCGGGTCCCTGCTCCTGACTCGCTTTATCAGCTCGCTGCGGGCAGGCTTGCCAGCAACGATAATGCCACGTTCACCTGCCACCGGCTGGTCGAGTCGCAATTCGCCTTCACGCGTCGCGGCGTCCGGACCGTGGCAGGCGAAGCAGTGGTCGGCCAGGATCGGCCGCACGTCGCGGTCATAGCGAACCGGGGCGTCCGCCCTTGCCATGGAAGCGAAACAGATTCCCAGGATAAACGGGCCAAACAGCATTAACGGCATCTGGCGATGCATCACCACTCATCCATGCTAGAGAGATTGTTCGCGTGGTGTGATTATACCAGATGCTGACCGGAGCGGCCGCGATGGAATGCCTCCGCAGACCATCTATCTTCACTGCTTCCCGTTCCAGGTCTCCGGTGGCCCCAGGGCGGCGGAGGTCCTGCGCCAGGCGCACGCCACCCTCTGCCCAAAAGAATAGCACGCGGTGGGGGAAAGGCTCGATGATGAGGATGCCAAAAAGAATCCGCCGGGAGATCATTTCCCATCCCCTCGAGGGCGCAGTAAGATCCGGGCTCCGTTTCACCGCTAACACGAGGTAAGTTATGGCAAGGCTGGTGCAGTTCCTGGTGCTGGGTGCCGCGTCCCTTCTTGGCGTCACGATGGGAACGGGTTATCGAGCCGGCCACGGAGTCCAGCCAGCCCCGCCAACGGGGAGTGAACCGGGCATCCAGGTCCGCCGCCTTCATCCGCTGTCTCCTGCCGATGCATT
>CAYYZW010000013.1:0-36755 GCA_964476375.1 uncultured Pirellulaceae bacterium | reverse complement strand
AGCTCTCGTTCGAGCCGAGCAGGCCCTGCAGCAGGCAGAGGATGAGCGCGATCAGGAGTTGTATCCTAGCCAGCCGGGACAGCAACCGGGAGACCCAACAGCCCCACGGCAGGGTATCGAGCAGCTCTTTGGTCCGGGTGGTGAAGACCGCGCCCCGCTGACCGGAAATGACTTTCGGCAATGGTCCGACCAGCTGCGCAATGTCGAAGAGATGCTGGATGACCCCGACCTCCGCTCCGACGTCGCACGGCTGCGTGAACAGGCCCGTAGTATCCGGGCCGAGTACAAGCGTCAGTCGAAGGAACCCAACTGGGATCTTGTCCGGGAAAACTTGCTTGAGCCACTGGTCGAGTTGCAGCAACAGATCCACGAGGAGGTTCTTCGGAACCAGTCACGCGATGCCCTTGTGCCGATTGACCGGGATCCCGTCCCGGACAGGTACAGTGAGCAGGTAAAACGTTACTACGAACAGCTTGGAAACGAGCGTGCCGGGAGAAAGAAGCCCGAATGAGTTGGAACAACGTCATCTGGGGTGCCCCTGAATGGCTCCCGGCAGTGATCCTGCTGGGAGTTCTGGCGGTCGTTGTTATCGTCCTCTCGCTACGCCACACCCCTGGCAACCAGCGAATCCGGATCATCACCACCACGCTCAAGACAGTCGCCCTGGCCCTGCTCCTGCTCTGCCTGCTCGAACCCCTTTACAGTGGCCTGCGCCCCCGCCCCGGGGCCAACCTGATGCTGGTGATCGCTGACAACAGCCAGAGCATGCTGGTAAGCGATCATCACCAGGAGCAGAACCGTGCTGAACAGCTTGCCCCGTTACTTTCACCCGACGCCAGATGGCAGGTCCGACTCAACCAGGATTTTGACGTCCGTTACTACCAGTTCGACAGTCGGCTGGAAGCGGTTGAAAATCTCCAGGGGATGAACCATACCGGCCTGCACTCCAACATGCACCAGGTCCTCCAGTCGGCTTCGAGCAGATTTGGTGGTCGACCGCTGGCCGGGATCATCCTGATGACCGATGGAAACACCACCGATGCACTCGGCCCCGGCCAGTCATTCCAGGATCTGCCGCCGGTCTATCCGGTAGTGGTTGGTCGTGATGAAGCCCCCGGCGATATACGGCTTTCTCTGAAAACCGTGCAACAGACCAATTTCGAACTGGCACCAATCACGGTAACCGCCGAAGTGACAGGGGATCGCTACCAGGGTCGCCAGGTCAAGGTGGAATTGATCAACGAGCAGGACGAGATTATCGAAACACAACAACTGGCGATCAAGACCGACGGGGAACCCCAGGAAGTACGATTCCAGTGGAATCCCGAGGAGAATGGAATCTGTTTTTATCGACTGCGTGCCACAGAGACCGGGGAGAGCCAATCCATGCTGGAAGAGGCGACGATGGAAAACAATGAACATTCTTTCCTGGTCGATCGGGGAGGGGGCCCCTACCGGATCCTTTATGTTTCTGGACGGCCCAACTGGGAATACAAGTACCTGCGACGGGCGATTCATGACGACGAGGAAATCAACCTGGTGGGCCTGATCCGGATTGCCAAGCGGGAACCAAAATTCGACTTTCGCAGCCGTGCAGGTGAATCGACCAACCCACTTTTCCGTGGTTTTGACAACGACGCGGAGGATGCAGAGCAGTATGACCAGCCGGTGCTGGTCCGTTTCGGGACGAAGGATGCCGAGGAACTTCGCGATGGCTTCCCCACCTCGGCCGACCAGCTTTTCGAGTATGACGCACTGGTCTTCGACGACGTGGAAGCGGAGATGTTCACCCAGGACCAGCTGATGCTTGTGCGAGAATTCGTCAGTCACCGCGGAGGGGGATTCTTGATGCTGGGTGGCCAGGAATCATTTGCCAGTGGTCACTACGACCGATCGCCCCTGGAAGATCTGCTGCCGGTCTATATCAACGCCACGAAGAAGCGGGGGGAATCCTCGCAATTCCGAATGCAACTTACCCGCGAGGGATGGCTGGAGCCATGGGTGCGGGTCAAGCCGAGTGAACTGGAGGAGAACAAGCGGATCGAACAGATGCCCGCGTTCCGCACCGTCAACCTTGTCAGAAGGGACAAGCCCGGAGCCGCAGTGCTGGTCGAGGTGCGAGACAGCGAGGGAGAACTCCTGCCCGCGCTGGTGGCGCGTGAGTTTGGTCACGGCCGCACCGCCGCGATGTTAATCGGGGATTTCTGGCGATGGGGACTTGGCAGGGACGATCCCGACAACCAGGACATGTCCAAGTCCTGGCGACAGATGCTTCGCTGGCTGGTCGCCGATGTCCCCCATCGCGTCGACATCGATATCCAGGCCAGGCCGGGCAAGGGAGCGGACACGCGGGCTATTGTCGTCACCGTTCGTGATGAAGAATTTCAACCCCTGGATAATGCCAGGATCCAGCTGGCAATTACTCCACCGGACGGGACGGAGGTCCTGCTGGAAGCACACCCCAGTAACCGCTTGCCCGGCACTTACCAGGTTGTCTACATGTCCCGCCAGGTAGGTGCCTACCGGGTGGAAGCTCGCGTGACCGGCCCGGATGGTCATGCCCTGGAGGAAGAAGTCGCCGGATGGACGTCCGAGCCGGCAGCGGCTGAATTCCAACAACTTGTCCCCAATCGTCCGCTGCTCGATTCCCTGGCGGAAGGAACAGGTGGAGAAGTCGTGGAAGAAAACAAGCTGGAGCGGTTTGCACAACAGCTTCCCCAGCGGGAATTCGAGATCAACGAACCCTGGATTTACCCGCTTTGGCACCAGACCTGGATCTTCCTGTTGGCCATTGGGCTGCTCTGTTGTGAATGGGGACTTCGTCGCTGGAAGGGACTGCCGTGAGGCAGCAACAAGAATCATGACAACACTCGCCGCCTGGTTATGCCTGCTACTTGCTCCCCAGCCACCACCGACGCTGCTGCTGGTGACCGGGGCCGGGGGAAGTGACGAGTTTCGCATGCAATTCGAGGCTGCCACGGAAAGCTGGCGTCAGCATGCGGATGAAGCGGGAATGGAGGTCCTGCAGGTTAGAGAGGAAAAGGATGGAAAGACGCCGCGAGATCAGCTCCAGGATCTGCTCCAGTCTCTTTCCCCTGAAAGCCCACAGCCGCTCTGGATCGTCTTCGTTGGTCATGGCACCTATGCCCAGAAGAAAGCAAAGTTCAACCTTGTCGGCCCCGATCTCCGTGCCCAGGAACTCGGGGCCTGGATCGAACGGTTCCAGCGTCCGGTGGCAGTAATCAACTGCAGTTCCGCCAGTGGCCCCTTTGTCAACGAGCTTTCGGCACCTGGCCGGGTGATCGTGACAGCCACTCGAAGTGGCAACGAACAGAACTACTCCCGGTTTGGTGTCTACCTGGCCGAGTCCATCAATGATCCGGCGGTGGATCTCGACAAGGACGGCCAGATCTCTCTCCTGGAAGCATTCCTGGCTGCTTCCAACCGGGTCCAGCGTTTCTACAGTGAGGACAACCGACTGGTCACCGAGCATGCCCTGATCGATGACAACGGCGACGGGCTGGGAACACCCGCCAACTGGTTCCGGGGGGTCTACACCTTCAAACGGCCCAGGGGGGCTGAGAGTGCCGATGGCCTGCGAGCAAACCAGTTCCACCTGGTCCAGAGTGTCCAGGAGCAGGCGCTCTCACCAGAGGTAAGAAAACGCCGGGACGCGCTTGAATCGGAATTGTCGCTGATCCGTGAAAAGCGTGATGCACTGTCAGAGCAGGAATACCTGGTCGAGCTTGAACGGATCTGCCTGGAAATCGCCCGGCTCTACCGGGATTCTGAAAAGTAAGTAACCTGCCTGTTATTCCAGGGTTCTCAGGTAGGCGTCCAGGTCAGACAGGTCCTGGTCCCTGAAATCACGCAGCAGGTCACGTGGCATCAGGGAGAGGCTCCGGTAACGCTGGCTTTCCATCTCTTCCGCCTCGACACGGATGGTCTCATTCGAACCGGTTCTCAGCAGGACCCCGTCAACCGACTGGTAAATGACAATCCCCGAATAGAGCCGCCCCGTCGTGGTAAGAACCTGCAAGGTCCGGTAGCGGGAGGAGACATCCCGGTTGGGAGCCACGATCGCGGTAAACAGGTCCTGCCGGGAAAAACGCCGGCTGACCCCGGCAAGGTCCGGTCCCAGAGCACCTCGATTTCCATGACAACTGTGGCAACTGCGGCTGATAAACAGCTTTTTCCCCGCCTCCGCGTCGCCGGTATCCCAGTCAACCCCTTCGAGACGTTTCTTCCAAGCCCCCAGGTCGACTTCCCGGTCACCTTGAATCGCCTGGTACTGCAGGGGATAGGCAGTGGAAATAAAATCGGTCCAGGCTTGAATCACCTCCTGTTGCGGTTTGTATCCTGCCTTGCCGACCAGGAAGCCAAACTGTCGACCGGTATTACGCCTCAATAAATGGACAGCCCGTTCTCTCAACCGCCAGGCTGCCTGGTCATGATCGAGGCGTCGCAGGTTGTAGACCAGTCGCACCAGTTCCTCCGGATCCTTCACCGCAGGGAGTGCGGTAAGTGCCGAGAGAGACGTGCCCACCAGGCCCAGGTCTGCCGACTCCAGCCCACGGATAAAGAGGGCCCGATCCGCGGGCCGGGGTTGATCGGCAAGCACCGACAGCACCGCACCCTGGACTCCAAAATTCCCTGCCTGCTTCCGTAACAGCTGCAGGTGCTCTTCCCGGCTGGATTGACCCAGTAACCGTATGATCTCTGCGGTCCATGGGTAATCCTCACTCTCTCCAATCCTCTCCACGATTCGGTCTATCGCCGGTTGCAGATCGCCAGCCGCCAGGGGCTTGAGGTAGACCAGGTGGTCAGGCAATCCGAAATCCTGCTCGGAGATCACCGCCTGGGGTAATGCCGGATCGTGCCGGACGAGGCCGGCATACATTTCACCAAGCCGCGCATCCCAGTTCCTATCAAGGTTGAGGTGGCGGGCATCCACCTTGATCCGCAATTGCACAAGGGCCCGGGCAATTTCACGACGCTGTTCAGATGACCGCGCAGCCCGGTTACGGGCCAGGACGATGAGGTGGTGAAGATCACCTGTCGGTGAGGATTCGTCTGTCATCCTGCCCAGCAGACGTTCCAGAAGCAGTGGGCTTTCCGGTTCAAGCATGGCGATCAGGCGGGCAAGCTCATGATCCACCTTGTGCTCGCCCGTGGGATAAATCCGCTCCAATCTCTCGACCACCTCCCCGATCATTTTCTGGTGTGGCCGCAGGTCACGGGACGTGCTGTAACCTTCAAAGACAGCTGCTGTCGCCCCCTGGGATCCAACATCTCCAAGTGCCAGCTGGGCCATTCTCACCAGGGCAAGCTTTTCATCCGCTCCCTCCTGTTCTCCCATCGCGTTGATCCCTTCCAGCACAAGTTCCGGCTGAAAAGTAACCGGCTGCTTTCCATCTCCCAGGGACTGCGCCCAGAGGGGTACCGAGATGCCGGCAAGTCGTCCACGGGAAGCGGGATCAAGCCGCCCGCGAGCGACAACACGGGCCGCAGCAATCCGCACCTGTCGATCAGGATGCGCAAGAAGCGGCTCGACCAGGGCGATTGTTTCGGAGTCGAGCTTCAAAGCGGTCCCACCCAAGAAGGCCTCCAGCGCACAACGCAGTACCCGTGGGTGCCGGGAGTCATGAAGGTACCCGGCCAGGATCCTGCCAAGCTGATCCGCATCGACATGACGGCCGGCCGACCAGGCGGCCCGGGCGGCAACCGAAGGAGAGCCGGAATCGACAATCAGATCCATGCTCTGCAGATCCAACCCGCCATAGAGCTCGGTCAGCAGCTCAATGGCTCTCACTCGAAGCGGATCCGGCAGCTGGCTGTCCCGGGCCGCGGCACGCAACTCCTGCTGCCCTACTTTTTCTGCCAGCGGCAGCCAGCGGGCACGGGCCCAGCTGCTCAGCGGCTGTGGGGTTGCCAGGCATCGAAGCAGATCGGTCCGGCCAGTCCCCGGCTCGCCGTCCTGGGCCGTCCAGCGAACAACATAAACGCTTCCTCGCGTGCCACGGCCACCGACGCTGACAAACAATTCTCCATCCCTGCCAACCTCGATGTCGGTCGGCGCAAAACCAAAAAGCCCCTTGCCGATCATGAAATCGTGAGGGGTGGACTTCCAGCCTGAACCATCAGGTTCCAGTGGAAGGGCAATGACCCGGCCAAAACTCCAGTCCAGCACGAACAAGGCACCACGGTAGTGGCCGGGAAACTGGTGGTGAAGATAACACGTCACACCGGTCGGTGAACCGCGGCCAAAAGAACCGATCACGGCCGGCATATCAAAGAAATAGTCCGGCCGTTTCCAGCTCCTGCTGAACCACCCCGCGTGGGACCCTGGCATCACCTGGAAAACCCTCGTCGGCCGGTACCAGGGAAGCGTCACATCCCTCTCCCCATCGCTGTCATACAGGAACAGGTCGCCCTGGGCATTGAAGCTAAAGTCATAAGAGTTCCGGTAACCCTCGGCAATCACCTCACGGGTGCTGAAATCCGGTGCAAGGCGGACCAGTGTTCCTGCTCGCGGGGCCCGAATCGGTGAGCTTGCCTGGTCAAATTCAGCGTCGGTAATCCCGGCCATGTTCCCAACAGCCATGTACCACCAGCCATCAGGGCCGCGCTGGATACTATGGGCATGATGTTCCCCCCCGGCCTTGACCTTCCAGAGCACGTCCGGATCGCCGTCGGCATGACCATCGCCGTTTTCATCCCGGTACCGAAGCACCCCTCCATCCGCGACACAAAGAAGATCCTGTCCGTCAAAGCAGAGTCCCTGGGCACCTGTTGCCGGGCCATCAGTGAAAGTTGTGAATCGGTCAGCCTTCCCGTCTCCGTCATCATCGATCAACGTCCGCACGTAACCCCGGCTGCTCACAACAACACGGCCGTTCCTGTCGAGGGTCATCGAATAGATATCGGGGGCCAGGTCATTGTCGGCGAAAAGCCGGACCTCGAAACCTTCCGGCACCTCGATACCTGCCTCCGCGGGAACGGTTTTTTCCTGTCCCATCACCAGGGGTGGCAACAGGACGGAAAAAAAACAGAAAAGGGAAAGGGGGCGGAACATCGTTGTTTCCCAGGAAGCCTCTATCGAGAAACCATCGACATTGGCAGGTGGCTGATACTGTTGTAGATATCCATGACCAGTGAATCGCGACAAATCGTCAGCCGCGTAACGGCTGTATTATAGAGGACCCGTTCGAGCCGGTCGCTGGTGACGCCCGCCACGACGCTGAGCAGATAATGCGTGATATCGGCGTGCATCACGAAGCCGATCTTCTGGTCACTCTCAGCAAACTCGGCCACTGTCGACTGGAACAGATCCTCCACGCGCTGATGGAGCTGGTCACCCGTTTCATTCGGCTGCGATTTCCACCAGCCGTCCTGGTCGATCGAATCGGGAATCCTGTAACCCGGGAAATCTGCGAGCAGCTCGGCAGCCGTGATTCCCGGCCGTCCTACCAGCTCATCTCCTCCCGGGCCGGCGACACATCCCCCGACCTCGTGAAGCGGGACCTTGACCTCGACCTCCAGCCCGCTCTCCTGCATCAGTGGCCAGGTGGTCTGCAGCGTCCGTCGAAAAGGACTGCAGAAGAGCCTGTCCAGCCCGACCGTGGCAATCCAGGGAGCGAGCTGCTCGGCCTGGTGCTGGCCCAGGTCGGTAAGCTCCGCATCCTCCACACGCAAGTGCTCAGGCCGAGCATTGTTTTCCGACTGTCCGTGACGTATCAGGTAAAGCTGCACGAGTTTGGTCCTCCAGAGAAAGTCATCATACCAGCCCGCTCATCCCCCCAGGCAACAAACTCCTGACAAGTTTACACTGATCATCTTGAGCATCGCCTCGAGATACTCAATCATGGAAGAAAATTCTACTTATCGATCCCTCTCCCGGCACGTAGACCATGGCCACAGTCCACCTCGACAACGTGACAAGATGTTTTGGTTCCACAGTCGCCGTGGACCAGCTCTCGCTGGAGGTCATCGACCGGGAACTCCTGGTCCTGCTTGGCCCCTCCGGGTGTGGCAAGTCGACCACGCTACGGATGATCGCCGGTCTGGAGGAGATCGATGAGGGGACCATCTCGATTGATGGAAAACCCGTCAACAACCTGGCACCGCGGGATCGGGATATTGCCATGGTTTTCCAGAACTACGCGCTTTATCCCCACATGACGGTTCAACAGAACATCTCCTTTCCACTGCGGATGCGTCGAGCAGGACGCGATGACATCCAGCGTCGGGTTCACGAGGCGGCCGAGATCCTTGGTATCCTCGAACTGCTCGACCGCACACCATCGCAACTCTCCGGTGGGCAACAACAGCGAGTCGCCTTGGGACGGGCAATGGTCCGTGACCCGGCCGTTTTCCTGCTGGATGAACCGCTGAGCAATCTCGATATGCAGCTTCGCAGCACGATGCGGCAGGAGATCCTGGATCTGCATCGACGACTGCAGGTGACCATGATTCACGTGACCCATGACCAGGTAGAAGCCATGACACTCGGTGACAGGGTCGCCATCATGCACGAGGGACGTCTGCAACAGCTGGGGACACCGGAGGATGTTTACGACCGGCCGGCCAATCGTTTCGTGGCCGGTTTCCTGGGAAATCCTCCGATGAACTTTCTCTCACCCGACGGTGCATGGGCCGCCGGCCTGCCCGGGGATCTGGAACTGGGATTTCGTCCCGAGCAGGTGAAAGCGAGTGATCTCCAGGGTGTCAGCAGATCCGACCTGACGACCTCTGAAGACACCGATCATTTGACCTTTCCCTGCCAGCTCGTATCGATTCAGCAGCTTGGTGCGGAGAGCCTGGTCACACTCCAGGTGGGAGAACAACAGTTCATCATGCGCACCGGGGAGCGGCAGCTTCCTGATCCAGATTCATCGCTGGTCGTTTCTGTCCCCACAAGCAGCGTCCACAAGTTTTCCAGCGGGACAGGAAAACGACTCGGAATGCTCCATAACACACCTGCCAATCAGGCCGACAGCCCCTAGAGATTACTTGGATTACTTGACAGTATCCGGAGTAGCTTTCATATTGGCCATCGACGTGACCATCCAGTGAATGAACCTGTGATCTGAAGAGTGGAGAAGCGGATACCTTGAAAGATTTTGATTACGCCGCGCCGACGAACGTGCAGGACGCCACCGCGTTGCTTGCCGAGTATGGAGAGCGAGCGCGGATGCTGGCCGGGGGCACCGATATCATCGTTCAGCTGCGCGAGGGATTACGTGAAGCCGAGATGGTGATTGACATCAAGAAGATCTCCGAGTTGATGGCCCTGGAGTACTCGGCAGAAACCGGGCTTACCCTGGGAGCGGGTGTCCCCTGCTACCAGGTTTACGAGAATGACGAGATTTCGGCCGCCTACCCCGCCCTGGCCGATTCGACACATATTATCGGAGGCTGGCAAATCCAGTCTCGCGCAAGCGTGGGAGGAAATCTCTGCAACTCATCTCCCGCCGCCGACACGATTCCATCGCTGATCTCCCTGGGAGCACGTTGCCGGATTGCCGGTCCAGAGGGTGAACGGGAGGTTGCGGCAAGCGATTTCTGCACCGGTCCCGGTCGGAATATCCTTGAAGCGGGCGAACTACTGGTCTCGATCCAGTTTCCCGCCTCCACAGCAAACAGTGGGTCGGCCTACGAGAGGTTTATCCCCCGTAACGAGATGGATATCGCCGTTGTCGGCGCCGGTTCCTGGGTCCAGCTGGATGAATCGGGAAGCACCATCCAGGAGGCGCGGATTTCACTGGCAGCTGTCGGACCAACGCCCATCGTTGCCCAACAGGCCGCCGAATCTCTTGCCGGACAGGAAGCAAGTGACGAGAACCTGGCTGCGGCTGGTATTCTGGCTCGCGAGGCTGCCAGCCCAATCGACGACATGCGTGGAACCACCGAGTACCGGGTTCACCTCGTCGGGGTTCTGGTCAAGCGGACGCTGGCACGGGCGGTGGCACGGGCCCGCGGTGAATCATGAGTCGATGCCGAGAAATGATGTAATTTACGAGAGGACAAAGAGCGTGGCTAAGACAGTCCTGGTGACAACAACCATTAACGGTGAATCAACGGAGTTTCTCTGCAAACCGCGAGAGAGCCTGCTGGAAATCCTGCGTGACACGCTGGGAATGACCGGCTCCAAGGAGGGCTGTAACAACGGCAACTGTGGGGCCTGTACCGTCCTCATCGACGGGCTGCCTGTCGACAGCTGCCTGGTGCTGGGCGTGGAGGTCGAGGGGGTGGAGATTACCACGATCGAGGGGATCGCCGACATCGGCCAGCTTGACCCGGTCCAGGATTGCTTCCTGGAAGGTGCCGCACTGCAGTGTGGTATCTGCACACCGGGCTTCATCGTCGCCGCGCGGGCCCTGCTGGACAAGAAACCGGACGCCGACGAACAGACCATTCGATTTGACCTGTCAGGAAACCTCTGCCGCTGTACCGGTTACGACAAGATTGTTCGTGCCATCCAGGCAGTTCAGGAATCAAACTGATTCAAATAATGTAACAGCTACAATATTCCTCCTCCTACATGTGGAGATACAACCGTGAGTTCTGGAAATGGAAACTACCGGGTACTGGGAACGCGGCCGCGCCGGCATGACGGGGCAGAAAAGGTAACCGGGAGTGCAATCTACGGGAACGATGTGCAATTGCCCGGCGTGCTAACCGGTTTTGTCCTCCGCAGCCCGCACCCGCATGCCCGTATCAGGTCCATAGACACCTCCGAGGCAGAGGCGACCGAGGGCGTGTTTGCCGTGATCAGCGGGAAGGATTTCCCCGAAGTGGAGGACAAGGTTGCCGACCTGGGAGAGGGATCGGTGAACTTGAGCTATCTCAGTGGGAACGTGATGGCCAAGGACAAGGTACTGTACAAGGGTCACGCCGTGGCGGCCGTGGCAGCCGTGAATATCCACATTGCCGAGGAAGCAGCATCCAAGATCCATATTGACTACGAGGTCCTCCCCTCGGTCACCTGGGTCCTGGATGCCATGGCAGAAGATGCTCCCCTGCTTCATGAAAACCTCTGCACGGACCACATGGGTGAAAAGGACGAAAAGCCGAGTAACACGGCTGTCCACATGCATTTCGAGAAGGGGAATGTCGAAGAGGGTTTTGCCGCGGCAGACGTGATCGTGGAACGGGAATTCAAGACCGCGACCGTCCACCAGGGATACATCGAGCCGCATGTCTCCGTCGCTGACTGGACCACTTCAGGCCGCCTCAAGATCTGGACGGCGACCCAGGGAGCCTTCACCGCCCGCCAGCAGACAGCCGAGATTCTGCAGATTCCAATTTCCGACGTGGTGGTCACCCCCTGTGAAATCGGGGGTGGTTTCGGCGGCAAGATCGCCGTCTACGTGGAGCCGGTCACTGCACTGTTGAGCAAAAAGAGTGGCCGGCCGGTCAAGATATCCATGACACGGGCCGGTGTTTTTGAAGGAACTGGCCCGACACCTGCTTCCTTCATGCGAGTCAAGATCGGCGCCACCAGTGATGGAAAACTCGTTGCTGGTGAGGCCTGGCTAGCCTATGACGCTGGCGCCTATCCCGGTGGCATGATCGGTCCCGGGTGCATGTGCGTGTTCAGTTGTTATGACATCGAGCATGCCGTGGTCGACGGTTATGATGTCTGCCTGAACAAGCCACACACGCAGGCTTACCGTGCCCCGGGTGCTACCCAGGTCGCTTTTGCCTGTGAACAGGTGCTGGACGAAATCGCCGAGCAACTGGAGATCTGCAAGCTGGAGATCCGCCAGCTCAACGCCGCCAAGGAAGGGATGCGGCGAGTGGACGGGCCGGTCTATCCTCGCATTGGACTGGTGGAGTGCCTCGATGCAGTCGCCCAGAGCGATCACTGGAACAGTCCACTGGAAGGAGAAAACCGGGGTCGTGGGATTGCAGCAGGATTCTGGTTTGGCTGTGGGCTCAAGTCATCGGTCAGTGCCAGCGTCAACCATGACGGGACCATTAACCTCACCGAGGGGTCCCCTGATATCGGGGGAACGCGAACGTCCATCGCAATGCAACTAGCAGAGGTGCTTGGGATCGACACTTTCGACGTGGTCCCCCAGGTCGCCGATACCGATAGCGTGGGCTACACGGATGTGACCGGGGGAAGCCGGGTCACATTTGCCACCGGGCTTGCCGCCTATGAAGCCGGGCTGGACCTCCAACAACAGATGGTGGGCCGTGCGGCCGGACTCTGGGAATGCTCGGCCGACGAGATCAGTGTGGTCGAGGGTGAATTCAAGGGGCCCGACAAGAGTGCCTCCTTCAAGGACCTGGCCCAGGAACTCTTCAAGGATGGCGAGCCGCTTGTTGCCCGGGCATCGGTGGCACCCGACTGTGCAACCAATGGCTTCGCGGTTCATATCGCCGACGTGGAAGTCGACCCGGAAACAGGCAAGGTCACCATCCTCCGCTACACCGCTATCCAGGATGCCGGCAAGGCAATTCATCCCAGTTACGTGGAAGGGCAAATGCAGGGAGGTGCCGTGCAGGGAATCGGCTGGGCACTGAACGAGGAGTATTTCTTCAATGATAATGACACCATGGATAATGCCAGCTTCCTGGATTACCGCATGCCGACCATGCTCGACGTGCCGATGATCGACACGATCATCGTGGAAGCAGCCAACCCGGAGCATCCTTACGGGGTTCGTGGGGTCGGTGAACCGCCAATCGTACCTCCCCCGGCGGCGATCGCGAACGCCATCAGCGAGGCCACCTCGACACGGTTCTTTGAACTGCCAATGTCTCCGCCGAAGGTCTGGAAGGGCCTGAGCGAGACATCCTAGGCCACTCTTCCCATGCCCACCGTCTTCATTCCCGCGCAGCTTAAATCCCTCACCGGGGGTGTTTCCCAGGTAGAGATGGAAGCGGATAATGTCCGCCAGGTGATCGAGCAGCTCGATCAACAGTTCCCCGGGATTCGTGACCGGCTCTGTGACGGCGATGATCTTGCCCGCACACTGCAGGTCTCGGTCGATAGCTCGATGGGGTCCCGTGGATTACGAACCCAGGTGGGGGATGCCCGGGAGGTTCATTTCCTGCCAGTCATTGGTGGAGGGTCATAATCACGTGGAGATCACCAAGCACACGCTCGACACGCCAGCGCTCTGTATGGACCTGGATGCGATGGAAGCAAATATCCAGAAAATGGTCCAGGCCTGCCATGAGAACAATATCCACTGGCGGCCTCACAGCAAGTGTCACAAGTCACCAGCGATCGGGCAGAAACTGATTGAGGCCGGGGCACTTGGTATCACCTGTGCCAAGCTGGGAGAAGCGGAGGTGCTGGCGGCCGGAGGAATCGACGACCTGCTGATCGCCAACCTGATTGTCGGCCCGGCCAAGATGCAGCGACTGGCCAGCCTCTGCAGGATTGCCCGTCCGATCGTCTGCATCGACCACATCGACCAGGCGACCCCCATGAGCGAGGCGATGACCGCCGAGGGACAGGTTACACGGGTCATCTTTGAAGTGGATATCGGCCTGGCACGGGTCGGTGTGCAACCTGGTGAAGCCTTGCTGGAACTGGCCGCCCAGGTCGCTCCTCTGCCAGGACTTGAGGTGGTAGGAATCATGGGTTACGAGGGACACCTGCTGACCATTCCCGACCCGGAAGAAAAGAAAGACAGGATCGGGCAGGCACTGGATATCCTGGTCGACTGTGCCAACAGCATGAAAGCTGCAGGATTCTGCTGTGATATCGTCTCCTGCGGCGGAACCGGGTCGTACACTTTCAGCTGCGCCCATCCTGGGATCACGGAAATCCAGGCAGGAGGTGCCATCATGATGGACCAGTTCTATCGCAACCAGTGCAATATCCAGGACCTGGAGAATGCACTGACCGTGCTGGCAACGGTTGTCTCACGGCCTGCCCCGGACCGGGCGATCATCGATGCCGGCAGAAAGACATTTCATGCCGACTCGGACCCGGCAGTCGTTGTGGGACGCGATGATATCCAGGTCGTGCGGTTATCAGCGGAACATGGGGCACTTCACCTGGAACCCTCCGCCCAGGACCTGAAAATTGGTGATCGACTGGAGGTGATTCCTGGTTACAGTGATATGACTACGGTTCTGCATGACCAGTTCTATGGTTTCCGGGGAGATGAGCTGGAGGTCATCTGGCCACTGGAAGGCCGTGGGCGACTCCAGTAACCACCCGCTTCCAGGATGACCACCCATGAAGCTCAGGCACCCATCCACGCTTCCCTGCTTCATGCTGGTGCTTGCCACTGTCACGACCGGCATGGGGGCAGAGAAAATCCGCTTCGCGACTTTCAATACCTCTCTGAACCGACCTGCCGCAGGCGAGTTGCGGGATGAGTTGAAAGAGGGCACCTGTGAGCAGGCTCGCAAGGTTGCCGAGATCCTGCAGCGGGTGCGGCCCGATGTTGTTCTTCTCAACGAGGTCGATTACGACTCCAGCGGGCAAACGCTGCAGTCGCTCAGGCAGATGTACCTGGCAGTCTCCCAGGGGGGGCAGTCGCCAATCGAGTACGATTATGCCTACCTTGGCCCGGTCAATACCGGTATCCCCAGTGGGGTCGACCTGGACGGGAACGGCAAGACCGGCCAGCCGGCAGACTCCTTCGGCTTTGGCCGCTTCCCGGGACAATTCGGCATGCTGGTCCTCAGCCGCTACCCGATTGATGCGGACAAGGCTCGCACTTTCCAGCAATTCCCATGGAAGGCGATGCCCGGAGCCTTGCTCCCGGTCAACCCGGATGACGGGAGAGCATATTACCCGGCAGAAGCAACAGCCGTGTTTCGGCTCTCATCAAAAAACCACTGGGATCTGCCAATCCAATGTGGCATGACGACGATTCACCTGCTCGCCTCGCATCCGACTCCCCCGGTTTTTGACGGCCCGGAGGATCGAAACGGCAGGCGCAACCACGACGAGATCCGGCTCTGGGCAGATTATATCCGGCCTTCACGAAGTCACTACCTGGTCGATGATCGGGGGCAGCGAGGAGGACTGGCGCGTGGCCAGCACTTCGTCATTGCCGGCGACATGAATGCCGATCCGATGGACGGGGACACGGTCCCCGGGGCAATCGAGCAGTTACTCGGCCAGCGACGCATTCACTCTGGGCAGATCCCGTCCAGCGAGGGAGCAGATGCTTTTCGGGAGACGGGCGTGAATGCGAACCATCGCGGCCGCGCGGCACACGACACTGCCGATTTTTCTGACAATGGTCCCGGAAACCTGCGCGTCGACTATGTACTCCCCTCCCGAAGCCTGCAGATGGTAAAAAGTGGTGTCTTCTGGCCGCCATCCGGGGATCCTGCATCGGCACTGCTGGACGCCTCCGACCACCGGCTGGTCTGGGTCGATATCGCTTTCAAGTAACAACACCCATCCGGGATTCATTCCATGCGGCTGCTAATTCTTTTTTCCCTGCTGCTGGTCCCTACCTGGCTACCTGCTGAACCAGGCCGCCCGGCGATGACGATCGAAAAGACCAGCGAGGGATGCTGGATCAAGGAGGGGAACCAGAAGGTTCTTTTCTACCAGCGCAGGACCCGGTCGCTGGAGGGACAATACGCTCGAGCCAATTACGTGCACCCGCTGATGGACCTGGATGGCAACGAGATCACAGAGGACTTTCCTGCAGACCACCCTCATCACCGGGGAATTTTCTGGGCCTGGCATCAGTGCCTGGTCGGTTCCAGTAGTGCTGGCGACGGCTGGGCCTGCCAGGATTTCAACTGGCAGGTGGAGGAGGTTCACCAGAGGCAGAAACGCAACCGGGCGGCGCTCGAGGTCCACGTGACCTGGTCCTCCCCTGCTTTCACTGACAAGGATGGCCAACCAGTCCCGCTCGTGAAAGAACAGACGACGATTCGCGTTGGACGGGAGGACGAGAACCAGCGAGTGATCGATTTCGATATCAAGTTGCGGGCCCTGGTTCCGGAACTCAGGCTGGGAGGGTCGACCGATGCCAAGGGGTATGGTGGTTTTTCTCCCCGCTTCAAAATGCCTGACGATGTTGTTTTCCAGGGTCAAACCGGAAAGGTGGAACCGACGTCGACAGCCGTGGAGGGAGGTGGCTGGATGGACATCCGTGGTGATTTTGGAAACCGCGGAAGCGAGAGCGGCATCACCATCATGTCTCATCCCTCGGTACCGGGATTTCCCCAGGGCTGGATCCTGAGGCGATCCGGCAGCATGCAGAACGCGGTTTACCCGGGTGCCGAGGCAGCTCCTTTGAATATCGGCTGTCCCTGGCGTTTCCGCTATCGCCTGCTCCTGCACCGGGGTTCTGTCGATGCTGCAGAGATCGAGCAGCACTACCAGGAATACTCCCGCTAAGAGAGCGCCGGCAGACGTTGGTCTGTTCACTGAATTCCCATTAGAATCAGCAGCATGATTCGCTTTCTTTTTCCTCGTGACATGAAAACCTTGTTCGTCCTCTGGACGCTTCTGCTGCTGGCGCCGCCGGTCTCCCGGGGAGCCATGCCGGGAGATGAATCCAGGCCGGAAACGATCTCTCCCTACGCCAGCACGATCCTGGCCGACAAGCCAATCGGCTACTGGACGATGGAGGGACAGGACGAAAAGCGGGTAAAGAACCATGCCGGCAGCGGCTCCGTCCTGGATGGCCGACCGGTGAACAGCGTGATGGCCGGCCAGGCCGGCCCACGTTCTCCCGACTACCCGCTCTTCACCAATCAAAACAAGGCATTGCACCTGGGCCTGCCGGCAGGCTGGGTCGTGGTCCCTGATCCAGGAGATCGGAGTCCGCTGGATTTCGGCAATGGTGACTCGATTACCATCGAGGCCTGGATCAACCTGCAGTCACTCGGCGAGGGGCAGCAGGTCTACATCCTGGGCAAGGGGCGAACCAAGAATCCGGGTGTTGCCAGCGAGAACCAGAATTACTCGCTCCGCATGCGTGGCATGGAGGGAACAGCCCGTGTCAGTTTCCTGTTTCGCAACGCGGACAACCGCCCGGGCCAGCAGAACGACTTTCATCGCTGGAATTCAAAACGAGGACTGGTCCTCGATGGTCGCTGGCACCATGTCGCTTTTGTTTACACCTTTGGTGATCCTGACAGTGCCCGTGCCGTGATCGACGGCCAGCACGGGGATGGCCGTTGGGAAATGGGTGGCCCCACTCGCAAGCCCCCGGTCATCGACAACGATGAACTCTGGATCGGTTCGTCGATGGGTGGAAGTCCCGGAAGCAGCTTCCAGGGAGGTATCGATGAACTGGCACTCTACCGCCACCTGGTTCCCGTCGAGCGTCTTGTCACGCGTTACCGTGCAATCTTCCCCGATCCGCGGGATGCAGAGTATGCCGCGGCCCAGGAACTCCCGCAAGGCACCGTCCAGGTAGAGCTTTTCGAGTCCATTTCCTCCCATCCTGGTACGGTTCCATTGACCACACGGCCTCAACGCACCTATCACCAGAAGTCCCTGGCCTTTACCGGAGTTCCTCGAAAATACACGGCGACCGGGGTGATCGATGATCGCTCCAACCCTTACATGCTCCGAGCCCGCAGCTGGCGCACCCTCCCGGCCGGGACTTACTCGATCGTCTTGCGTGCGCGAAGCAGCGCCAAGCTGTTTATTGATGGAAAGCTGGTCAGCCAGACCCCCTTGATGGCAAAAAATGCCGATGGCCACGAGCAGGTGCCTGAACTGAAAACAGGAGACCGACTGGACCTGCGACTCCTTCCGGCCGGTTCCCAGGAGGAACTGGTCTCGCTTGAAATGGATGGTGCACGGCATCTGATTCGACTGGATGCCATGATCGGTGGATCCGGTCAAAGGGCCGAGGTCGACGAGTTATGCGTGGCAATTGCAAGGGATGGAGAGGACTTCCAGTTGTTCACTACCGACGACCAGCCACGCCGGGGCATGCGGGAGAAGGACTGGCAGGCCATGAAAGAGGGCCAACAGTCTCTGTTGGCCCGGCTGGATTCAATCGAGCGGCACGAGGCCAGCGGGGAATGGCGGGAATACTGGGGCCGGCGTCATGCTCTCGGGCGTGAGTTGATTGCCCGGCAGGAGGATATCGCCATTCCCACCGGTCCTTCCAGTCACAGGATCCACAACGAGATTGACCAGTTCATTAACTCCAGGTTGGACGAGGCCGGAATCATACCGGCGGCCGTGATCGACGATTACGAGTTTCTTCGGCGGGTGACCCTGGACACGGTCGGTGTGACGCCATCGCTTGACGAGATCCAGCAGATGCTGTCGGATCGCCGCAAGGGCCGGCGTGATCGTGTCATCGGCCGCCTTCTGGACGACCCTCGCTGGGCAGACAACTGGGTGGGATACTGGCAGGATGTGCTCGCTGAGAACCCGGGGATTCTCAAGCCCAAGCTCAACAACACCGGCCCCTTTCGCTGGTGGATTTACGAGTCGTTCCTGGACAATAAGGCGATGGACCAGTTTGTCACGGAACTGGTCATGATGGAGGGAAGCACCCATGACGGGGGACCGGCCGGTTTTTCCATGGCCACCCAGAACGATGTCCCCATGGCAGCCAAGGCACAGGTTCTCACCAAGGCTTTCCTCGGTATCGAGATGAAATGTGCCCGCTGCCATGATGCTCCGTTCCACCCCTTCAAGCAGGAGGAACTGTTTGGCCTGGCAGCCATGCTCACTGGCAAGAAACTCGATCTTCCCCAAACAAGCGTTGCCCAGCTGGGTGAAACTGATCGAGAGTCACTAGTCACGGTTTCGCTGACACCCGGAGCCACGATTCTTCCTCATTGGCCATTCCCGGAACTTTCCTCTGGCGAGTTGCCTGCCAGCTTCCTCGAGGGGAACCGGGGCCTGCGAGAGGAACTTGCTGCCCGCCTCACTACCCCTTCCAATCGCCGTTTTGCCGAGGTGATTGTCAACCGTCTCTGGCAACGGTATCTCGGGGTTGGCCTGGTCGACCCTGTGGATGACTGGGACAGTGACGACAACAAATCGTCTCACCCGGAACTTCTCCATTACCTTGCCAGTCGTTTTATCGAGAGCGGCTATGACATGAAACAGGTCACAGGGATGATTCTCCGTTCCCATACCTACCAGCGAATCGTGGGGGGAGATGCGGAGACAGCCCTTTATGCCGCGGTCCAGCGTCGACAAATGACTGCCGAGCAGCTTGTCGATTCACTCTTCGCGATTTCCGGGAAGCAGATCACCTCCGAGCTACTGACACTGGATCCCCAGGGACGACGCCCGGTCGAGTCCTTCCTCAACCTTGGAAGGCCGACCCGGGCCTGGCAACTTACCTCGCTCTCCAACGAACGTGACCGGCCGGCACTTGCACTGCCGATGGCACAGGAGGTCGTTGAACTGCTGCGTGTTTTTGGCTGGCGCGATTCCCGGCCCAACCCGCTCACGGTGCGAGAGGAGACAGCCACGGTACTCCAGCCCCTGACACTCGCCAATGGTATTGTCGGCCGTCGCACGGCAGGGCTTTCTGATGACAATGCCCTGACCGAGCTGGTCCTGGAAGAAATGCCGCTTCACCGGCTCATCGAAAAAATGACATTGCGAATTCTCTCCCGACCACCCACCGATAGAGAACGCAGGTTGTTTTCGGCGTTGTTGTCCGAGGGTTACAGCGATCGGATTCGCACGCTTTCGCTTTCGGAAGCGGAACCCAAAACACGTTCTCGCAATGCGGTCTCCTGGTCCAACCACCTCAGTGCCGAGGCTACAAGGATCAAGATGGAAATGGAGCGGCAGGTGCGGCTGGGTGATCCTCCCAGCATACGGCTGCAGACAGACTGGCGGGAGCGGATGGAGGATTTTATCTGGGCTCTTTTGAATTCACCTGAATTCACCTTCCTACCCTGAGCATAGTGATCCGGAAAAGACCATGCCTGAAAATCATCTTTCACGACGGGAATTGCTCCAGCACAGCGGGACTGTGGGAATGATGGCGGCAGCCCAGGCACCATGGCTGGAGAGTGCCGAATCACCGCGTGGCAAGGCTGACAGCTGCATTTTCATCTGGCTTGGCGGGGGAGCCTGCCACGTGGATACTTTTGATCCCAAGCGACGTGGGGATCCCCAGGCAAAAAAAGCCGGCTCTGCCTATAATCCCATCGACACCGCTATCGATGGCGTGCAGGTCTGTGAGCACCTCCCGGAAACTGCCAGGATCCTTGACCGCACGGTTCTCGTCCGCACCTGCCATCACGATGTCATCGATGAACATGCCGCGGCAGTCAACCGGGTCCATACCGGTCGCCCTCCAACCGGGACAACCATCTACCCGTCGATAGGATCCGTCACAGCCCACCAGCTGGAGGCTCGCAGCGACGGTGTTCCAGCCTACGTGGTCATGGGGTACCCAAGCGCAAGTCGCGGCCCCGGATTCCTGGGGGCCCGCAACAGTTATCTCTACCTGACCGAAACCTCCCTGGGCCCGGCAGCCTTGAAGCGACCCCACGATGTGACACCGGTACGACAACAGCGCCGTAACACGCTGCTTGACCAGATTCGGTCCGATTACCTTCACCGCAACAGCCGGCAGCGGAAGATCAAAAACTATGTGGAAGCCAGCGTGGCGGGCATGAAGCTTGCCGGGCCGGAATTCATGAAGGTCTTTGAGCTAGAAACCGAGTCCGAGAAGCTCCGTGCCAGCTACGGGGGTGAATTCGGACAGCGTTGCCTGCTGGCACGGCGGCTGGTTCAAACAGGCGTCCGTTTCGTTGAGGTTTCCTTCAACCTGAACTTCATCAACGGAACAGGATGGGATACCCATAACGAGGGGCAGGCGAACCAGCACCATTTGATCCGCCAGCTTGACCAGGCCCTCTCGACCCTGCTGTTGGATCTGGAAAAGCACAAGCGACTTGACCGTACCCTGGTGGTTGTGGCAACCGAGTTCGGGCGTCCTCCGGAATTCGATAACCGCGGTGGCCGGGGCCACTATAGCAAGGCCTTCAGCATGGTCCTGGCCGGTGGCGGACTCCAGACCGGCCAGGTAGTCGGTGTGACCGATGAACTGGGCAAGGAGATCCTCCAGGATCCCGTTTCGCTGGCGGACTTCCATGCCACCATCTATTCCGCCATGGGGATCGACCCCTCCGGGTTGATTTATGATGGCAACCGGCCGGTTCCGATCACCGATTCGGGTACGCCGATCGAGCGTCTCTTTACCGGCTGATTCTCTACCTCGCCGGATCGATACCGCTCATGTCCCCACCCCCTCCTGACTGTTAAAGTGTGTGTATGCAAGTCATCTCCTTGAATTCTGGAAGCAACGGGAATTGTACTTACGTCCGGGCCGGGAACATGCAGTTGCTGGTGGACGCCGGCATCAGTGGCAAGAAGGCGGAGGACCGACTTGCCCAGCACGGCCGTTCGATTCGAGAGATCGATGCCCTGTTGATTACGCATGACCATCGGGATCACGCAGGCGGCATGGGAATCTTTAGCCGCAAGTTCGGGCTCCCTGTGCATGTCACCGAGAAGACACTGGAGACAGCCAGGTCCCATTACCGTGTGGGCACCATCCATGATGTCCGCCAGTACCGGACGGGCGAGACCATCCAGCTTGACGGACTTGTCGTGGAGACATTCCCCACGCCTCATGACTGTGCCGACGGTGTTGTCTTTGTCCTGGATGATGGAACGCATCGACTGGGAATTCTCACTGACCTGGGCCACCTGTTCGACGGCCTGGGAGATATTGTCGCCTCCCTCGACGCGGTACTCCTGGAAAGCAACTATGACCCGGGGATGCTCTCCCGTAGTTTCTACCCCGAGTGGTTAAAGCAACGTATTCGCGGTCCGGAGGGACATATTTCCAATCATGAGGCTGCCCAGTTACTGCAGGATGCAGCCAGTCCTCGCCTCCAATGGGCCTGCCTGGTCCACCTGTCGGAACATAACAACAGTCCTCAGCAGGCCCTGGAAACTCACCAGCACGTCCTTGCAAAACGCTTTCCTATTCATGTCGCACCCCGTCATGAAACGTCTGAAATGATGGAAATCTAGCGCCGCTGGCTTTCCTCCAGGTTCTTACCCTGTTTACCTGTTCGGAATGGTTTCCCACCGAAGGTGCCCAGGCAGACCATCCTGCGCGGAAAAAACGTAAAAACCGGAAGAAAACTCAATTCCCTACCCCCGGTTTACCGATTTGGGCGAAATGTAGTTTTCCTGCGCGCCTGGGCAGGCCAGGCCCTTTGTGGATTAGACCAGGGCAATGCCAACACGGAGACCAGCATGGCGATAAGTGAAAAGAAGAAGGCCGAGATCTTGAAAGTCTGGACAGGCTACAAGGCCAAGCCAACATTAAAAGTCCGCAACGCGCTCATGGAAAATTATGTTCCCCTGGTGAAATACCACGCCGAACGCGTCTGGGCCCGCCTTCCTGACGGGGTAGAACTGGACGATCTTATTTCTGCCGGCATCTTCGGTCTTATTGATGCCATCAAGGCCTTTGACCTTTCACGAGGGGTCAAGTTCGAGACGTACTGTGTGCCTCGAATCCGGGGTGCGATGCTGGATGAACTGCGCAGCATGGACTGGGTTCCACGGCTTGTCCGCTCCAAGGCGACCAAGCTCAACGATGCGACCAAGCGCATGGAAGACCGCCTCGGTCGTTCCCCAACAGAAATCGAACTGGCCGAACACATGGAACTCACGGTTCCGGAGCTGGAAAAGATGATACGGGATGCCAATGCGGTTAACCTGATCAGTCTTAACAAGAAGTGGTACCAGACAGACAGCGAGAAGGACATCAGCGAGATCGATATCCTGGATGACAAGAAAGGTGAAGATCCCACGCGGCGAGGCCAGAAGTATGACCTCCTGCGACTGGTCACCAAGGGGCTCAATCGCAATGAGCGGCTGATCATCATCCTCTATTATTACGAGGAACTGACGATGAAAGAGATCGGCACCACGCTCGACCTGAGTGAAAGCCGTGTCAGCCAGATGCACAGCGGCCTTGTCCAGCGGCTCCAGCAACAACTGCAGTATCGCCGCCGCGAATTCGCCGCCTAAGCCAGGCGTGACCTGGCACACGATCTGTCACGATCCCGGTTACGGCTGGATGGCAGGAGCCCGGCTACCGTTGCTCTCACGACCGATCTTGTCGGCGTTGTAGATATACTCGGCATCCAGCGCCTTGTTGATCTGCGTTTCCAGGTCCGAAAGGTGGGCCTTGCTATAGGGATCCAGCTTGTCCCCGGCCTGTTCGATAAAGGCTGCTGCTTTCTCCTGGATCTGCCGCAGCTGCAATCGCGCCAGATTACTGATTGGCTTGTAGGCCGAACTGGTCCCTGCGCCTGGAAGACTCAAATCCACCAGGCGGTTAATGTGTTCGCGCTGCAGGTTGCGCCGCAGGCTACTGATCGCAGGCATCCTCGCGGTGTGTGCATTCTCCGGGACCTGCTCCAGCTCGTTCCAGACTTCCCCGCTCACCGTATCCAGGATCTCCGGCAACGTCACGATATCCTGGTCCTGGGGAATCCGGAACTCATTGTCGTAGATATGCCGTAACGTGGTTGGGTTCATCAGCATCGTGAGCACCGACGACTGCACCCCCATGATCTTGTCATGGATCGGCCATGCCGGTTCGCCAAGTGCCGACTGGATCCCACCATCGGTCCATTTATCCTTTGTCATTCGCTGCAACAGTTCCGTGGAGAGACCAAAAACATCGTCATGGAAGCTGTTCTTGAGGACAAAATCAAGTGCTGCTCTTTGCCTCTCAACAGGGACAACTTCCAGCGGCGCCCGGTCTCCCATGTCCCCCTTCTTGTCCCGCACGATATGAACACCACCAATCCAGTTGGCCATCATGCTCAGGGACCGGATCTGCATGCTGAGCGTCAGTTCATACCCTCGTCGGGACTTGGACCAGCTATCACCTTCTTTCACGAAATGTTCCAGGATACGACCACGATGATACCTGGCCAGACGCATCTGTTCCTGGGCGTAGTCGAGCGGGTTGCTGGAGAGATCATATCGTCGTGCCAGCGGGTCCGGCCCTCCGGTATCCTCATCTGTGGCGTACTGGAGTTCCGGTTCAGAGACCCTGGCGAGGATTGGTTTCAAGTCCGTTGCCAGGCTGTAACCGTATTCAATTGCCCAGTAATCATACGGGCCAAGACCGATGATCGAGTAATCTCCCTGCACTTGGCCGCTTTCCACACGAAAGTTGACCGGGGTGTAATCCATTACCGATCCGGAGAAAGCCTTCTTTCCCTTGACTTCTTCACTATTGATCTGATCCAGCGAGTAGATGCTCGATCCCTTGAAGTTATGCCGCAGGCCCAGCGTGTGGCCGACTTCATGCGAAACAAGATCAGACAGCAGCGGGCCAATAAAGGATTCCGGCATTCCGTCGAGAATGCTCTCCTCGCTCTTTTCCTCTTTTTTCTCGTCCGCGTTCTCACCCTCTTTCTTTTCATCGTCCGCAGCAGCAGACTGCTGCATGACAAGCATCATCCGCATCACGGCCAGGTCAAAGGCCATGCCGGTGGCGGCCGCGCAGTTTCCGTTCACCTGGCTGACCCGACCCACCAGTCCGTCATATTCATCGTCGCCCAGCAGCGTGTTGTCGACCCGGGCAAGAGGGTGCCCGCCATACGGTCGGCCCTGCATCTCCATTAACTGGTGTCGCATGTAATTGCGTTGCGAGGGAACGGCAAACAGGTAACGGGGGTCCCACTGGGGGTGATAGGACAACCAGGCCAGCGTTTCGGCACTGAAGCCTTCCATTGCCAGCCTTGGCATGATGTCCTCAAACTGGAAACGGAAATGCCGGATCCAGCCATCAGTCAGCACGATATCCGCATCCAGGATCTGCCCGGTCTGGGGGTTCACCCGGCTTGGTCCAATCGCTGTTCCCATATCATTGTTCAGCCAGCGAACAAAGTTGTAGCGGACATCCTCGGGGTCCTTGTCCATATGCGCCCCGGTCGCCTTGTCCTGGTAGTAGACTTCAATCGCATTGGACAGGCCGACCTTTTCAAAAGCCAGGTTCCAGGCCAGCACACCCTCTCGAACCCAGCGGCGGTAACGAACCGGCGTGGTATGTTCGATATAAAAGACAATCGGGTTCTTGGGAGGACTCACCTTGAGATTCGGATCGCGTTTTTCCAGGTGCCATCGGTTGATATACCGGATCCGGGTATCGTCATCGGAGTACTTTCCCAGGTCACTATAGGACGTGGTGAAATAACCGATCCGTTCATCGGCAGACCTTGGCTTGTAGGCTGACTTGGTGGGAATGTCACTGATCGAGTAATGCAGTGTCTGCAGCGTCCCCTTGCTGGTAGGAATTTCAAAGGCCAGCTCGATGTTGCTCGGGAACGCCTTCAGCGTCGCGATCGACTGCACCGAGCTCAGTTCCCTGTTGACGACGCTGGATCCAAAAAACTTGGATGCCTTGCCGACCAGCAGCGAATCCAGGTCAATGATCGGACCTCCTCCCGGGCCGATCGCAACGATCGGCATGGTAAGCAACACGGTGTCGGTGAAGAGACGACGCACCGAGGAAAGGGATTCCGGATCCCCCGTGGAGCGGATACTCATGTTGGGAGAAATCAGTGCCAGTTGCTTGTTATATCGCCGCCAGTAGACGTACCTGTCTCCCGACTGAAGACCAGCAAACCGATCACCACTGGCAACCGTGAGGGCGAAAAAGTAGCGTCGGCTGGCGAAACTCGATGGCAACTCGGCATAGACCTGGTGGTCTTTCTTGCGGGTCCAGAGCGTGTACATGCTCCTGGCGCCGTCGGCGGTCGATACCACTTTTTCAAAATCGGCCAGAACCTGGCTGTGGGGTGGGAAATCCGGTTTTGGCGGCGCAGGCTTGGGTGCCGCAGGAGCCGCTTCCTGGGCTGTCACTGCAGTCAGGGAGAAAATCGATGCCAGTGCCAGGGTGAGCGTCATCAAGAGAAATCGTTTCATCGTTCACCAACCTCCAGGGTGGGTCGCTAACTCGTTATGAAAAATTAAAAGAAACGGCATCCCTGCCCGTATCTGTTTCATCCAGAATAATCCACCAGTTCGCCTGATTTCATCAACGACAGCCGTTGAATAGTCAAGATAACCAAGTTTTGAGGGATTCGTAGCCATAAAGACGGAAAAACCGTCATCACCCCCGGCCTGTCGAGAACGTCGGTGGCGAATCTAGAGCCGCCGGATGGAAACGAAGTAGGCCCCACGTTCCTTTCCGTCAGGCAAGGTCAGCCAACCCTGCAGCCGGGTCGGGCCAGCCGGCAAATCAAGTGTAAAACTAGCATGCGTTGCCTCGGCATCCAGGTCTTTCCCTGCCGTCTGCGCCCCCACCTGGATCCTGGCTGCAGTCGCTTCGATCGACTGGTCCAGTTGTGCCGGCCAGCGACGTAATGTTATTTCATAGCTCCCTGCCTGCTCTACATTGAGTTGCCAGTAGCCGTTCCCCATGAATCCACTACGAACATGGTTCTGGTGCCAGGGGGAGTTTCCTCCTGATGTCGGGTGCCAGTCATGGCAGTGCAGCAGCGTTTCCGGTTCGGCATCAGAACCGATACCAATTCGGACAAAGTCATCAAATGTGGCCGACAGGCTTTTCCACCAGTCATCGTACTGGCCACGCAGGCTTTCCAGAACGGCTGGATGATCCCCGGCGATATCGGACTTCTGTCCCGGATCCACCTGCATATCGTAAAGCTCCTTGCCGTTCACCAACCTCCAGCGTTCCGTCATGACCGAGCTTTTTCGCCATTTTTCCGGGTAAGGGATCCGCTGGGAATGCACCAGCAGCGTGCGATCCCGCAGGACCTTCTGGTTCCCGTACAGTGGCTTCACGAGGCTGGTACCGTCGCGTGTTTTCGAACCGGGGTCCCTGATGCGGCAGAGATCCGCCAGGGTTGGCAGCACGTCCACATGGGCAGAAAGCTGGTTGACATTGCTGCCGGTATTCAGGCCACCATCCGGCCAATGAATGAAGAAGGGGACACGGTGGCCACCGTCATATTCCGATCCCTTCCCACCACGCATGCCCGCATTAAAACCTCGCCATTGTCCCTTCGCGTTGGCCGGAACACGCCAGCCGGCAGCGGAACCATTGTCCGTCATGAATACCAGGATCGTGTTTTTCTCCAGGCCGAGTTCCCTGAGCCTCTCCCGCAGGCGGCCGAGGTTCTCATCGATATTGGTAATCATTCCGTAGAAATTGGACATCGTCGCCGGGACGCCCTGGTCCAGGTATGGCGTGGCATATTTTTCGTCCACCAGGTATGGGCCATGGGGGGCGTTGGTGGAGATATAGGCAAAGAATGGACGGCTCCGGTTCTCCTCGATGAAGCGAAGGGCATCGGTGAACCAAACATCCGTACAATACCCCTCCACCTTTTCAGGAACACCCATGCGAAAGTAGGTGTCATCAAAATACTTGTTGCCCCAGTAGTCAGGCCCCTGGCCGACACCTCCACCTCCATGCATGAAAACATCCTGGAAACCCTGGTTCTGTGCTCTCAGCGGGTAGTTGTCTCCCAGGTGCCATTTCCCAAAGGCACCCGTTCGGTAGCCAGCCGCGGCAAACACCTCGGCCATTGTCAGCTCATCGGGACTCATCAGGGATCGGCCCATGATCGTATGCCAGACGCCGGTTCGAGTGGAATAACGCCCACTCATCAAGGCCGATCGAGTTGGTGAACAGGTGGGATCGACATGGAAATTCACCAGCCGTGCGCTCTGGCTATAAAGTTCATCCATGTGAGGTGTCTTGATCATCGAGTTGCCGTGTGCACCAAGGTCCCCATACCCCTGGTCATCCGTGATGACCAGGACCACGTTAGGCTGTCGGCTGGCAGCATCCGCGGCTGTCGGCAGCAGGATGATGGAGAGGAAAAGAGTGACCAGGGTGGTGATGGAAGCGTGGCGCATACGACTCTCGATAGTCAAAAGAGAATGGATGAAATAGAACGGCACCGGCAGTATATATAAAAAAACCCGGCGGTCGCCAGCTGGCAACCACCGGGTTCATTATTGGTATCCCTTTTCAGAAAGGGGGCCGATCAGGTACTGGGACGCGCCGGCGGACGCTGTCCACCATTATTACCGCCACCAGGACGCTGGCCACCAGGACGCTGGCCGCCGCCTCGCTGACCACCCTGACCACGACCACCACGTAGTGCACCCTCGGGCAACTTGAATTCCTTGCCCTTCATCTTGGTGAACTGCGTTTTCTGGGACTCGGTCAGGACAGCAAGAATGTCCTTCTCGGTCTGCTGCTGCATCTGTGTGAAGACCTCACGGATCTTCTCACGATCACCACTCTGGAAAATCTCACGGATCTGCGCCTGCATCTTCTCACGAGAATCCGACTGCACCTTTTGCATCTTTTCCTTCTGCTCTGCCGTGATCTTCAGTTCCTTGGCGATCGCATCTCGCAACAGCGCCCGGATTCCCTCGACCTGCAGTGCAATTTCATCAAGCCGTTCGGACTGGTGAGGAAGAAGAATCTCCTTCACCTTGGCATCGACCGACTTGCGTTGCTTTTCCGCCCGATCACGGAACTCCTGAATCAACTTCTCCCGTGCTTCCTGGTCAAGTTCACGGAAGTTCGGCCGCTCACCCTGCTGGGCGCGGGCATCGTCCCGGATCTTGGTCAGGGCAGCCTTGAGTTCCTCGTACTGGGAATCGAGCATTTCGATCTCTGTACGAACTTCTTTGATATCAACCAGCGCGGTCGCATTGACCGGCTGACCACCACCAAATCCACCAGGACGCTGTCCACCCTGACGCTGGCCACCCTGACGCTGTCCACCCTGGCGCTGTCCACCCTGGCGCTGTCCGGGCTGCTGCTGTTGACCCACCAGATCCGAGTCAGCAAACAGCATTGCCAGTGCGGCAACACCAATCACTATGAATGACTTGTACATCTTCATCGTCTTTTTCCTTCGTTAAACAGGGATACCACCAGCACCGCCGGCACTTCCGAACCACTGGCTTAAAACAAGAATTGGACTATGTATTTTAAACCGTTCTCACGAGCGTAGGTTTCGATCCATATGCTGTTATATACCAGCAATATCCCACAATAATAACACTAAATTTTGCAAGAAACACTATTGGATGGCTAGAAATAACTATCCCGGCCTATGTCCAGATAGCCTGATTTTCTTCGAAAAATGCTCCTATTCCTTCCCCATTCTATCTCCTCGCTGTTTTTGGCAGACACCGTCAAACAAACTGCTCCTGCCGATCAGTTGTATTTTCAACCATGGTGAATCCGTTCCCGACCAACCTCCAACACCCCGTCACCGGTCATCTGCCCCATCCATCGTTCGTATCATCCCCTTTCACCACCACTCATTGCGCGGATAATGGCATTTTAAATGTTCCACGCTCCCTTCCGGCGATGAAGTCCATCGGGAAGAGAGGCCGCATGTCGTTTTGCTGAGGTTTTTTCATCATGAAGGCTATTGTGCTCCAGGAACCACGGCGCTTCGAGCGAGTGGAAATCGAGGAAGCCCCTGCTCCCCGGGCGGGCGAGGCCCTGGTCGCTGTTCACCGCGTCGGTATTTGCGGCACGGATCTGAGTGGCTACCTGGGCAAGTTTCCATTTTACAGTTACCCGCGCATCCCCGGCCATGAACTGGGAGTGGAAGTTCTGGAGGTCGGCCCAGACGTGGACAATGTCCATGCTGGCGATCGCTGCAGCGTGGAACCCTACATTAACAACCCGGGAAGCTTTGCCAGCCAGCAGGGTCGCAGCAACTGCTGTGATGAACTCCAGGTCCTGGGCGTCCATACCGATGGAGGACTCCGCTCACGGTTTGTCGTTCCAGCCCGCAAGTTGCACAAGTCCAGCTCGCTGGAAATGGAGCAGCTCGCACTGGTAGAGACTCTGAGTATCGGCTGCCATGCCGTGGATCGCTGCCAGCCCCAGGCGGGAGAAAACGTACTAGTAATCGGCGCCGGCCCGATCGGGCTGTCGGTGATCGAGTTCCTCAAGCTGACCGCTGCCCGGATCCTGGTGATGGACATGAACGAGGAACGACTTGCCTTTTGCAAGCAGACGATGGGGGTGGATGAAACCATTGTCTTCCAGGGGGACGGAGCCGAACTGGAGGTCATTCGCCAGCTCACCGATGGCAACCTGCCAACGATCGTGCTCGATGCCACAGGCAACCCTGGCTCGATGTCCAATGCACTCAACTATGTCGCCCATACCGGAACGATGGTCTTCGTCGGTATTGTGACCGATGAGATCCACTTTCCCCATCCACTCATGCACGCGCGTGAAATGACGCTGCTCGCATCCCGAAACTCTCTCCCCAGGGATTTTTCCCGCATCATCCAGTTGATCGAAGAGGGGACCATCGATACCGGGCCCTGGATCACACACCGCACCCCCTTCGAGGAGATGCCCGGGGTTTTTGAATCATTCACGCGGCCCGAAACGGGTGTGATCAAGGCCATTGTAGAAGTCCAGTAGTCTCTTTTTGAGGAACCGCCGATGAAGTCCTGTATCACGATCAGCCTGGTGGAAGAAGCCCGCGGGGGACCGTTTGTTTTCTGGGATGGCCTGGAGGATGGGTGTCGCCGCGCCGCAGCACTTGGATTTGATGCCGTGGAGGTTTTTCCGCCGGGTGCCGGGGCAGTCGATGCCGGACAACTTAGCGCCCTCCTGGACGAACATCAGCTCCAGCTGGCAGCGGTAGGGACCGGCGGCGGCTGGGTCAAGCACCGCCTCACACTGACCTCCCCGGATTCGCAGAACCGGGAGCAGGGGCTCGCTTACGTGCGCGAGATCATCGACCTGGCCGGTCCGCTGGGAGCTTCGGCAATCATTGGCTCCATGCAGGGATCGCATGGCGACGAGGTGGACCAGGAAACAGCTCTTGGTTACCTCGGTGAGGCACTCCAGGAACTCGGTGAGTACGCCCGGCAGCATGCAGTTCCCTTGATTTATGAACCGCTCAACCGTTACGAGACCAATCTCTGCTGCACGCTGGCAGACGGGGCCCGGTTGCTCGAGAACCTGGGAGAGGACCTGAACGTCGTTCTCCTGGCGGACCTATTTCACATGAACATTGAAGAGACCTGCCTGGCCGAGGCGATTCGCGCCGGTGGCAGGCATATCGGCCATGTCCATTTCGTTGACTCCAACCGCCGGCCCGCCGGCCTGGGGCATATCGATTACCAGCCTGTCATGGCCGCCCTGGCCGAGATTGGATACGACGGGTACCTCTGTGCCGAGGCACTCCCCTACCCCGATTCCCAGCAGGCAGCCGAACAGACAATAACCTGTTACCGACAGTGCACCGGCAGCGAGTAAGGATCTGCAACCATGAATGAACCACTCCCTTCCCCGATCCCACTTGGCATGGCCCCCAGTTTCGGTTTTGGTGACCGAACTGGCCTGGCGACGCCTGGCCATGTCGCCTCGATGAAACGCTGTGGTGACGGGATCGAGGCCATTTACCCACAGCAGTCAATCCGTGAGATGATGCGGACTTCTCGCACTCCCTCGGATGTGATGGATGATGCACTCCGCTGCATGGTTGAATCTGGCTGGGAAGGGCCGACCGGTGCCGATGCGGACCATCTCAAGACACGCGACGATGTCGACGTGACCGCCGAGGTCGGATTCACCTTCTTCACCATTGACCCGTCCGACCATGTTGACGAACAGGCGGATGATTACACCATGGAACAACTCCATGACAAGTTCCAGCAGGTCGCCGGCCAGGTTGACTGGATTGACCGGTACCAGGGCAACCAGGTTACCCTGGAAAGTGGCACGGTCATCGAACTGGACGAACTGGCCTGCCTGAGGGCAGCGGTCAAGTATGGCCCAGCCCTGGCACACGCCCTGGATCTCTCCAGCTATATCGCCACCGTCCACGAATCACTCGGCCGCGACTTTGAGATCGAGTTGAGCGTGGACGAAACGCCACAGCCAACGACCCTGGCAGAGCATTACATCATTGCTGACCAGTGCCTTGACCACGGCATGAAACTGGTCAGCCTGGCACCCCGCTTCATAGGTGATTTTGAAAAAGGAGTGGACTACAAGGGAGATCTCGTCGCACTGGAGGCATCACTGCAAGATCATGCCGACATCGCCCAAAAGCTTGGTCCCTACAAGCTCAGCCTGCATTCCGGTTCGGACAAGCTTTCCATGTACCCGGCTCTCGCCCGGACCACCGGTGGTCTCTACCATGTCAAAACAGCAGGGACGAGTTACCTGGAAGCACTGCGGGTTGTGGTGCGGCATGATGAGCCACTTTTCCGGGAGATCATCCGATTTGGCCGGGAAAGGTACAACACCGACAAGGCGACCTACCATGTTTCGGCCACACTCGATTCGGCCGTCTCCGCCGATGATGATGTCGAGCTGGAGGAACTGGAACGACAGTACCTGGAGATCTGGGACGAGGTGCCGGAGGGCAAGGGATTCACAGCCCCCGGACGGCAAATCCTGCATTGCACCTTCGGGTCCGTCCTGACCGACGAGCGACTGGGGCCGTCCCTGCGTGATCTCCTGGTCGCCCACCCGGATACCTACTGCGAGATCCTGGATGACCATTTTGGCCGCCACCTGGAAGCGCTTCGCCAAGGCATGTAATTCCCCCAGCTTTTCACCAGCAAGGATATTCACGATGCTCAAGCACCAGCTCATTCACCCCCAGATCAACGAGGTCCTGGCACGCGCGGGGCACCATGGCACGATCCTGATTGCCGACGGGAACTACCCCTGTTCCAGCACGCTCGGACCGCACGCCCAGCTCGTGAGCCTGAACCTTTCCCCCGGCCTGGTTACATGCACGCAGGTCCTGCAGGCCCTGGTCACTGCAATTCCCCTGGAAGCTGCCCAGACAATGAACTACGAGACAACAGGGCCCTATGCACTCAGTGAAGACCCCCCCGTGTGGGCAGAATATCGTGAAGTTCTGGCGGCGGCCGAACTGGAACTGGAACTGGATCCGATCGAGAAATGGGATTTTTACAAGGCAGCCTCGACGACCGACCACGTGCTCACCATCCAGACGGCTGACCAGCAGAGATTTGCCAACCTGCTGCTGACCATCGGTGTAAGAATGGACTGACCGACGGGGCATCCTTCCCGGACCGGCACGACAAGGAACCATGATGAAATTTCGCCCGCTTGGAAACACCGGCATGGATCTCTCCGTGCTCAGTTTCGGTGCCTCCTCCCTGGGACAGGAGTTCCGCCAGGTCGACATCCAGGAGGCGCTCCAGTCGGTTCCCGCGGCGCTCGACTGCGGGATGAACTTCATTGATACATCCCCCTTCTACGGACGGGGGATGTCGGAGGTCCTGCTGGGCGTGGCACTCAAGACGATTGCCCGTGATCGTTACTACCTGGGTACCAAGCTCGGCCGTTACGATGCCGGCCACTTTGATTTTTCCGCCAAACGGGTTGTCGAGAGCGTGGATGTCAGCCTGCACAGGCTGGGCGTGAATGAGCTGGACATCTGCCTCTGCCATGACATCGAGTTTGTCGACATGCAGCAGATCGTCGATGAGACACTTCCGGCATTGAGGAAGATCCAGCAACAGGGAAAAGTCCGCTTCGTCGGAATCTCCGGTTACCCGATGAATATCTTTTCCTACATTCTCGAGCAGGCCGACCTGGATGTCGTGCTTTCCTACAACCACTACACCCTCCAGAACACGATGTTTGCCAGCCTGGTCCCGATGCTCCAGGAACGCGGCGTTGGGATCATGAATGCCGCACCCTTCTCGGCCCGGTTACTTACCAACGCCCCCCTGCCTCCCTGGCACAAGGCAACGGACCAGGTACGGGCCCTCTGCCAGGAAGCAGCGGACTTCTGTACATCGCAGGGAGTTGATATTGCCCAGCTGGCGGTACAATTTTCCATCGCCCATCCCGCCATGGCGACGTGCGTCACCGGCTCGGCTAACCCGGATCGCATTCGCCAATGGGCGGAGTGGGCAGAAATACCACTGGATGAATCGTTGCTGGAATCGGTCCAGGAGATTCTCCGGCCGATCCACAACTGGTTCTATATCGAGGGTCGAGAGGAAAATAACGACCCGGCAGGATCCACGCATGATGAACCTGGTCATTGATGCCCATCAACATTTCTGGCAGCAGGGTCGTGATCCCTTTGATTACGACTGGCTGGAATCTCCCGGAAACGAGGCGATCTGCAGGAACTTTCTACCGGCAGACCTCAAGCCACACCTGCAGCAGGCGGGGATTGACCGCACCATCCTCGTCCAGACCCAGCACCACCTGGAAGAAAACCAATGGGCATTGGAACTGGCGGAGCAGTGGGACTTTATTGCCGGCGTTGTCGGTTGGGTCGACCTGGCCAGCCCGGAATGCGAAGACCAGTTACTCCGGTTCCTTGGCGACCCCCGCTTCGTGGGTATTCGGCACATCACCCAGGATGAACCGGACGAGGATTTTATCGTGACAGAAGCGATCCTTGCCGGTCTTCGGATTCTGGAAAAACACCAGTGTCCATTTGACCTTCTGTTCTACGTCCAGCACTTGAAACATGCCGCCACGCTTGGCCGCCTGCTGCCCGGTTTACCGATGGTAGTTGATCACCTGGCCAAGCCCCGGATTCGTGAGCAGTTGACCGGGGACTGGGTCGGGGAGCTTCAGGAAGCAGCCGCCATGCCCAATATTTTCTGCAAGCTATCCGGCATGATTACCGAGGCAGACTGGAAGACATGGAAGCCCGCGGATCTGAAGCCCTACGTGGAAACCGCGATTGAGGCCTTCGGTCCCGATCGCTGCATGTTTGGATCCGACTGGCCCGTCTGTGAACTGGCTGGATCCTATCAGCAGGTACACGATGCACTGCGGGATATCCTGGGACCGATCTCTGAGGATGAACAGCGACAATTCTTCGGAGCAACCGCAGCCCGTTTCTACGGGCTTACCCTGGATCCTGCCTGAGCATCAATCCAGCTGACCGGCAACAACCAGGTCCAGAATCTCCTCCAGTTCACCCCATTCCCACTTCCAGCTTTCCAGTATCTCATTCTCCGCATGCCCCTCCGCCGGATGGAGCCAGGAAAGACCTTCCTGGGGTGGGAAGAATGGCTGGTCCATGGCGACCGGCCCTGGAGCGGATCCTGCTCGTCCTGGTGGGTCAGGCATATCCCAGACCGTATTAACAACCTGGCCTGGCCTGGAGATCGATACCACCTGGGGGCGACTGAATTGGGACAGCCCCTCGAAGCCCCCTAGCTTGGCAACCACCTGCTGGCCTTCGGCGGCTGCCTCTGCCCGGGCCTTGAGGATCGCCAGGGAGACCTCGTTAAAATAGTCCAGGAAAACAACCACATCCAGCTGGGAAAGCTGCAAGTCCCCGTTGATATCGTAGAAAAAAATCGGGCCTTCCGTTTCCGGGTTGATGGGAAGCGGAAGCGGACCATCTCTCTGCAGGCGACTGATCACACGCAGCACATCAACTGGGGAGACACGGCCATTGTGATCGACGTCGTAACGGTCAACCGGATTCTGCCAGGTCTCGTAATCACTGACCTCCATGGTCGTGACAACATCCTCGAAAGAAGCCGCCGAGGCAGACACTGCCACCTGCTGGCTCCCATCCCGCAGGTGATCATCAACTGCATCTGCCGTGAACGTCACGGTTGTCTGGCCGGCCGGGATCATGATGGCCGCGGGAACCGTCAGTTCAGTCGTGTCACTACTGGCAAGTGACACCACAAGTTCCTCGGCAAGATCCCCACCGACACGGCTCAGGGTCCAGTGGACTGCGGCCGCACCAGCATTCTCTGCAACCGAGGGCGTGTCCGGCGCCAGGTGCAGGCCAGTTCTGCTGGAAAAGACGAAACTGGCAATGGCATCTTCATGACCGGCAGCGCTGGCAACCACCATGACCTGCTGGTCATTCTGCCAACTGGCCGGATCCATGACATAGATCATCGTGCTGGCCGCGGTAAGCCCCGCGGAGATCGTCAGCTCCTCCGGAGCCGCGATTCCGTCAATCCCCTGCCATGTCAGCTGGACATCCAGGGGTTGACCCTGGACGACATCGGTACGAGTGATCGTGAGCGTGTTCTCCCCTCCCGTCTCACTCACCCAGGCAACCTGTCTCTCCAGCATGATTCCCAATGGCTCATGATCCCCCACCTCGACTGTCGTGACTCCCGAATCAAAACCGACTGCTGTGGCTGTCACCTGGACGAACTGCAGGCCATCAAGCAGCTGGTCATCGACAGCGTCAATCATGACCTCGGCAGACATGCTCTCGGCCGGAATCGTCAGCGACAGGGGGGTTACGAGCTCGCTTGTATCCGATGAAACTAACTGGACTTCCAGAGGCTGGAGGGTATCCACGTCGCTACGGTGCACCACAAGCCGCGCTGCCTGGAGTCCATCATTCTCATACATGTGCGTCGGCTCAACGATCACCGTTAGCTGCTCGTGATCTGCCACTTCAATCGAGGTCATACCGGTACCAAATCCAGCTGCCGTGGCTGTGATCGTCACCTGCTGGCTTCCGTCACGGCGATGGTCATCCACTGCGTCGAGGGGGATCATCACGGAATCGACACCGGCAGGAATGGTCACCTGGCCGGGCAGGGACACTTCACTGGGATCATCGTGCGTTAACATCACCAGCAACTCCGGCATGTGGCTGGCCTCCTGCCTTGAGACCTGGAGCATCGTGGCCCCGGCCCCGGCACTTTCCCGGATCACCTCGTCCGCAACCTGGACCTGCAGCGCTGTCTGGTGCCCGAAATGGATACCACTCGTGGATTCTCCGGCAAGGACGTT
>CAYYZW010000012.1:0-1973 GCA_964476375.1 uncultured Pirellulaceae bacterium | reverse complement strand
GACCGCCGCCTGGGCAATTCCCCTTTCCACCAGTTCTGCCGGCGAGAGGCCCTCGGTACGGACCCCTGACTCTTCCAGCCGTTGCTTGAGCCACCCTGGAATCAACACAATCCGCCCGTCGGTCCCGCTGGTGTTATAGGCATACTGGTCGGCATAGATTTTCACCCCACGGGACCGGGCCTTGTTGATCATGTCAATCATGATCCGGCTGGACCCCCAGAAATCCACTCCCTTGGCCTTGATATGCGTGGCGACCACGTTCACGCCTGTCGATTCCGAGATCGTGATCAGCTCGCGGATATTATCAATCATCGATGGCTGTCGTGGATCATCACGGCTGGGGAGGTACCACATCGGGCTGCTTCCCGAGCTGCGTTCATGAACCACGTAGCCCCCCTTGTACGGGGCAAGCTGCTGGACCAGGGCACGCATTTCCTGCTCCGTACTCCATCGCCCCGGGATGTATTCCAGGCCCGCGGACATTCCAAAGGCGCCTTCCTCCATCCCCCGCTGGACCTCCCGGGCCATCGCCCTGATTTCCGCTGCGGTCGCTGGCCGCCGGTAGTCCCCTCCCATGATCGCGCGTCGTACGGTGCCGTGTCCGATCAGCTGGACGACATGCAGCCCAACGCCCAGCTGCTGCATCGTTGCCCGCTGCCGGGCAATGGAATCCGGACCCCGGCCGTCCTGGTTGACAACGACGGTGGTGATCCCCTGCGTCGCCAGGTTGGGGGCGGATCGCCGCAGCGGATCCTCGTCCACCAGGCCCCGGTCAGCATGGCTGTGCATGTCGATAAACCCGGGTGTGACAATCCGTCCGCGGGCGTCAATCACGCGTGCTGCGGATCTGCCGGCCAGGTCTCCCACAGCCACGATCCGGCCCTGCCGGACTCCCACGTCGGCGATAAAACGGGGACTACCAGTCCCATCGATGACCGTCCCTCCTGAGAGCAGAATATCCAGCGACGGATCCGCTCCCGTCGCAGCACCACCGTCGCCAGGCGGAACCGCCTTCTGCGGCCGGGCAGCCGCGATCAGGGCCAGCATTTTCCCAAACTCGGCCTTGGAAACAGCAGTCTTTTCCTGGAAGGAGTTCACACGGTGACAGACAACCAGGTCCCACTCCGGCACCACCACCAGGTACTGCCCGCGGTAACCACGTGCCGAGAAGGACCCCTCCGGCAGCGAGATTCCCGGGTACTGTTTTCCATCTACCGTAACCCACCACATGTATCCATATCCCCCGGAACTGCCTGCATCCGAGTAAGAACGGGTACTCTCGGCCATCCACTCGCGGGGCACCAGCTGCTTTCCCTGCCATCGTCCCTGGCGAAGAGCGAGCAGGCCGATCCGGGCCAGGTCCCGTGTACTGAGCACAAAGGGGTAGGCCGGATGCACCGAGTCATCCCCCGTCACGTACTGCGTGTGTCGGTCCCGGACAAAGTCCTGGAGCTCGAGGGGCCCGGCGAGCTTGTTTTCGAATTCTTCAAAGAGACTCCGCCCAGTGAGATGTTCAAAGATGGCACCGGTGGTATTAAAGTCCCAGTTATTGTAGTACCAGAAGGTGTTTCGTTCGTGCGACCCCCTCTCGGGGCGGCGGGCAGCCATGGAGGCTGTTTCGTAAAGGGCAGGATGATAGATCCCGGAACGCGCCTTGAGCAGGTCGGAGACACGCGCCTGTTTCTCGTCCTCGGTGAGCGACGGTTCATTGTCATCAATCCCCAGCTCGGCCAGCGTTTTATCCAGGTCAATGGTGCCATTGGCCACGTGCGATCCAAACAACAGGCTCAGCAGACTCTTTCGCACCGAGTGGCATTTCAGGGGCAGGGCAGGCGCCCCCCACTGGTCCACAACGACCCCGCCCTGGATGATCACGACCGCCGCAGTGTCGAGCGTGCCGGAAAGCTCTCGGGCCTCGGCCAGTTTTTCGAGTGACCAGCCCATCTGCCGGGGTGATTCAAGGACAGCCCATT
>CAYYZW010000011.1:0-4492 GCA_964476375.1 uncultured Pirellulaceae bacterium | reverse complement strand
CAGAGCCGACCCCGGTGCCGGCCCCCACTCCCGTACCGGCTCCCACCCCATCCCCAACACCCGATCCTTCCCCTCCCCCACCTCCGGCCCCGACACCTCCCCCACCCCCGGCCCCGACACCTCCCCCTCCCCCAGCACCGGATCCCGAGGTGAAACCCCTGGCGGGCCCGGAGAAGGTCCGTCTGGCAGCAGCTTTCAAGAAGGTTCGTATTGCCCTCTCGGAACGAAATTTTGTCGTCGCCGACATGCAGATGAAGATCGCTTCGGAGCTGGCTCGCACGCCGGACTTCGAAGCGATGTACCAGCGACTGGATCTGCTTGTCCAGTACACCAAGTCCTTTGACCGCTTGCTGAACCAATCCCTGTCCGAGATGAAGGCGGGAAGCGAGTTGAAGATTGGCAAGAGCACGATTGCTTCGGTGGTGGAGGTCACCGACGACCAGTTGACGATCAAGCTGGCTGGGGTCTTGAAGCGGTTTCCTCGCTCGGAGATGAGCAAGGGGCTGGTGATGGGAATTGCCCAGACCAAGTTTGACATGCAGCGGTCCGGTTCGGTGATGGCCGTGGGAACATTCCTCGCCACATGCAAGGGTTCCAGCGAAACAGACCAGGAAAAAGCCAGGACGTACTGGCGACAGGCAGTCACAATGGGTGCCGAGATCGGTGACCTGGAAAAGGTGCTCGATGACACCTATGACTTCGCCGGCGAGCCTGGTGAGTAGGATCAGCTCGCAGCCGACAGGCTGGCCCTGTACGTCTCTTCTTTGACGGACTAGGCTGTAATAGGAGCTTGTTTTTCCCTTTCGGAACTTTGGATCTTTATCGAACCCGCTGGCCTTGAACGATGCGAAAAGGATCTCAATTCGCCGGTCTTTCGGTGGCTATTGTCACCCCATTTCGTGATGGCGAAGTGGACATGGAACGCTTGCGCGAGCAGGTCGAGTTCCAGGTTGCGGCCGGGACAACCTGTCTTTGCCCGACCGGCACCACGGGGGAGTCTCCCACGCTCTCGCACGATGAACACGAGGCGGTGATCAGCAGGGTGGTCGAGGTTGCTGACGGCCGGATCAAGGTCATGCCGGGAACCGGTTCCAACAGCACGGCCGAGGCCCTGCGACTCTCTCGCTGGGCAGAGAAGGAGAATGCGGACGCGCTTTTGATGGTTGCCCCGTATTACAACAAGCCGACCCAGGCCGGTTTCTATGAACATTACAAGGCGGTCGCCGAACAGGTGGGGCTTCCCATCTGTATTTACAACATCCCTGGCCGCACCGGCGCCAATATCCATCCGGAGACGATTAACCGGCTGGGAGAGCTCGAGAATATTGCCCTGGTCAAGGAAGCGACCGGGTCGATCGACCAGGCTTCCGAGATCATTAGCGGAAGCGAACTGACAGTGTTAAGCGGGGATGACAGCCTGACACTCCCCCTGCTATCGATCGGAGGGGAGGGAGTGATCTCGGTGGTCGGAAACGTGATTCCCGAGGATATGATCCAGATGACCAACAGTTACCTGGATGGACGGGTTGACGAGGCACAGGACTGGCACCGCAAGCTCTTTCCGCTTTGTCGTGATATGCTTGGCCTGGCAACCAACCCGATTCCGATCAAGGCGGCCATGCAGATGCTTGGCAAGGACAGCGGGGAGGTGCGATTGCCAATGACGCCGCTGGAGGATGGCCAGCTGGAGTCACTCCGTGGCACGCTTGTCGACTACGGGCTGATGGAGTGAAACGGCCGGGAGCGGGCAGTGTGAAACAGATCCTGGTCCTCTGCGAGTTTGCCACGCGAAGTGGTGGTGAGAATTCCCTGCTTGCCGTCCTTCCACGGCTTGCCAGCGAATTTCAACTGGCCGTGGCAGCTCCTGCCAGCGGTCCGCTGGTCACGGCTCTTGGGGAACTGGGGATCGAGCATCTCTGCTGGGATGTTCGCGGGCAGGATGGAAAACGCCGCTCGCCGCTTGAGCTGGAAGAATCACTAAGCCAGCTTGTCATCCAGAGGCGTCCCGATCTCTTGCACGCGAACAGCCTCTCCATGTCCCGCCTGGTTGGACGTTGTCAGGCGCTGCTGGAATGTCCCACGGTGGGGCATCTCAGGGACATGCTCAACCTGAGCCGCACGGCGCTCCGTGATATTGCTTGCCTGGATCGGGTGCTGGCCGTCTCCGATGCCACTCGGCAATGGTTCATCGAGAGGGAACTGCCGGCCGCTCACCTTTTCACGGTCCATAACGGTGTCGACCTGGAGTGCTTCAGGCCTGCTACCCCAGGTGCCAGGCTGACGGATGAGCTGGATATCCCGGCTGATGCGCCACTGCTTGGGGCGGTTGGCCAGCTTGTCCAGCGCAAGGGATGGCGCCAGATGCTCGATGCGGTTGCCACCGTTTTCGACTCCAATCCGGATCCTCATCTCGTGATCATCGGGGATCGATGGTCCCTCAAGCAGGAAGCGGTTCTTTACGAGGAGCAGCTGCGGAGGCAAGCCAGCCGGCTTCCGCTTGCCGGCCGTGTTCACTGGCTTGGGTACCGTGAGGATGTCAGTCATCTGCTTCCCCAGTTCACCATGCTCCTGCACACGTCCCGACAGGAACCACTGGGGCGAGTGTTGCTGGAAGCGGCCGCCTCCGGGATCCCCGTGGTCGCCACTGACGTGGGAGGGACAGCCGAGATTTTTCCGGCGGAAACGGATGGTGCCCTGCTGGTGAACCTGGATAACCACCAGCAACTTGCGAATGCGATAAGGCGCCTGCTGGGGGATGAGGAATTGCAACAACAATTGGGACGAGGAGGGCGGTTGCGTGCCGAGTTGTGTTTTAGCATTCCCCAGGCGGCCGAGGCGCTGGCTTCCCATTATCGACAGTTGCTGCCGGTTTAGTTCATCAATAGCCTGGCGACGTTCATGTAGATGATGATCCCGAGAATATCCACGATCCCGGCCACAAATGGGTTGCTCATCATGGCGGGGTCCAGTCCCAGGCGCTGGAAAAGGAGTGGCAGCAGGGATCCACAGGTGGTTCCGCAGACCATCACCAGCAGCAGCGTGATCGGTATGATCAGCGCCGCCATGGGAGAGGGAGCAAGGATGACCGCGCAGAGGTAACCGAAGATTCCCAGCAGGCTGCCCAGCAGAAGTCCCATGGCCAGTTCACGCCGGAAAATGCGCCACCAGTCAGAGATCACAATGTCCTTGGTTGCCAGGCCGGAGATCACCAGGGTGGATGACTGGCTCCCCGAATTTCCGCCACTGGAAATTACCAGCGGGATGAACAGCACCAGCCAGGCAGCGTCGGCCCTTCCAAAGATGTCCCTGTACCCGTCCAGGGCGAAGGCGGTCAGCAGGGCGGCGAAGAACAGGATCGTCAACCAGACGCCCCGCTTCCAGCTCAACGTCAGCAGGTTGGTTCTCAGGTAACTCTGGTTCAGGGGGGTGACGGCTGCGATGCGCTGGACATCCTCGGTTGCTTCTTCTCGCATCACATCGATGACATCATCATGCGTGATGATCCCCAGCAGTCGGCGTTCCGGGTCGACCACCGGTATCGCAAGCAGGTCAAAGCGGGCGACGGTCTGGGCGACCGATTCCTGGTCTTCCATGGAATCGACCACGATGATGTCTGTCTCCATCAGCGTCGCCAGCGTGGTCTTCGGATGGACCATGGCGGAGACCAGTTGCCGGGCCGAGACAACACCGCGCAAGTGGTCTGTCTTGTCGACCACGTAGAGGTAATAGATCGTCTCCAGATCCTCGGCCTGGCGTCCGAGTTCCTCGAGTGCCTCTTCCACGGTAAGGGACTCGTCGAGCTTGGCGATGTCGGTGGTCATCACCGCGCCGGCTGTTTCTTCTGGAAAGGCCTTGAGCCGAAGGATGTCCCGGCGTTCCTCGGCAGGCAACAGCTTGAGAAGCTCGCTGCCAATCTCTTCGTCGATCTCTCCCAGCAGGTCGACACGTTCGTCATGGGCCAGCTTGGTAATCAGTCCGGCGACTTCCTTACGATCTTCCTGTTCCAGGATAGAAACCTGCTTGTCCCCGTCAAAGTGCCGGAAGATCTCCTGCTGCTGTTCATTGTCAGCACATCGCAGAACCTGCCAGGATTCGCTGGAGCTCAATCCCTCCATGAATTCCGCGGTGCGGACCGGGTGGAGTGCGGCGCAGAATTCGCGCATCTCTTCTTTCTTCCCAGTGGCAATCATGTCCCGTAATTCTGGGAGAAAGAGTGTATTGATCATCGTCCGCGTTTTCCAGTACGAAGCGGCGGAGTGTACTGCATCGAAATAGTTTGGGCCTGTTCCACGCGTTGTTCGATCTGGACCTCGATCAGCCGGACCTGGTCGTCCTCGCTGACCTGAACACGGTAGGGGCCCTCGTGACGGGGGGTGCTGTACCGCAGGATCAACCCTCCCGCGAAACGGATCGCTTCGTCGCTGGCCGGCCCGGTGACCAAGCCCAGTGGCCCCTTGAAGTTCTCCGGATCGAGCATCACCCGGCTGCTGGA
>CAYYZW010000010.1:0-33273 GCA_964476375.1 uncultured Pirellulaceae bacterium | reverse complement strand
CAAGAACCGTGTGAACCGGAGAAACCGACCCAGGTGCCCGTGCTACTGGCCGCTGCCAGGCTCTGTTTCAATGCGAATCATTTCGGCATCAAAAACGTCCATCGCTTGGCGGACCAGTGGTTCCTGTTCAAGGTCTCGCTTCTTCTGGCGATTTGACTTTGTCGCAGGCTTGGGTGTTGTTGGTGCTTCGCCTGGAAGCATTTGAAACTGGATACGTACCTTTTGCCCCGTAATCTCCGCCAGCAGAAACTCGATCTTATCCTTCCGCTCGGGCCGTTCACACGACTCTTTTTGCAAAGTATAGGGCGCAGGAAATCCAACGACCAGCGTATTTGGCGCAGAAATTGCTACCGATGTAGCGGAAGAAGCGAAATCTCCGGTCATATCTTCAAGGCGGCTCAGGACTTGTTGCCATATTTGAGCCACGTGGGAGGGTTCCAGTGGAAGCTCGGGAGAGGGGGCCACCGGGGCCGGTCGTGTGGCTAATTCATTTTTTTTTTCGCCGGTGGTCGACGCTGCTTGGGCGGTTTTTTCCGCCCCGGGCGGCGGGGATGTTCCCTGCTTTTGGGGTGTAGCGGCCCCGCTGCTGGAAAGCTGGAGCCAGTTTTCCAGCAGGTCCAGCTTCTCCAGCGAGCAGATGCGTACCAGCGCGGTTTCCGCGATCGTACGGACGTGCGGGCTGGAAGACATCCGGCCCATGGCCTCGGTAAGAATTTCTACCACGGCAATGATTGTTTCCAGGCCAAGTTGCTTTCCATGGTCCAGAACGTGCTCGAACTGGTCCCGGTCGGTATGTCTCATCAGGGACGGTTCACAACCGACGCTGGCGGCCATCGTGTCACGAAAATACCCCAGCAGTTGCTCGATTAACTGGCTCGGATCGATCCCCTCCCGGCAGGCCATGTCAAAAGCTTCCAGGACGGCCGCGGAATCATTGCCGATCACCTGGCCTGCGATTTGTGCCAGCCGCTCATTACCGATTGTTCCGAGGGCCATGTGGACGTCGGCAACGGTGATGGTTTTTTCAGAGAGCGAGAGCAGCTGTTCCAGTAGGGACTGGCTGTCTCGCATCGACCCGTTGGCACGACGGGCGAGGAGTTGAAGTGCTTCCTGGTCCGCCTGGAGTCCCTCTGCCCTGACAATCGCGTCCAGGCGTTCCACGATGGCGGCATTGTCGATGGGGGGGAAGTCGAATCGCTGGCAACGCGAGAGAACCGTGATCGGAATGCGATCCGGATCGGTTGTGCAGAACATGAAAATGACGTGGGCGGGGGGTTCCTCAAGCGTCTTGAGAAGGGCGTTGAAGGACTCACGCGTGAGCATGTGAACTTCGTCGATGATGTAGACCTTGTAGCGGCAGCGAATAGGAAGGGCGTTGACGTTGGCACGTAATTCCCGGATGTCGTCGATATTGCGATTGCTGGCTCCATCGATCTCGAGCACATCGACATTGTTCCCAGCCGTAATCTCCTCACAGAGATCGCACTGGTTACAGGGCTGTTCTGCAGGGCCCTTCATGCAGTTGAGTGCCTTGGCGAAAATCCGGGCGGTGGATGTCTTGCCAATTCCACGGGCCCCGGAAAAGAGGTAGGCGTGGCCGACACGATTCTGGCTGATCGCCTTGGACAGCCCCTGGGCGACCTGGGACTGTCCGACCAGTTCATCAAAGGATTGTGGACGATAACGGCGGGCAACAACCGTGTACTTCTGACCGTCGGAGGACGGAGAGTCTTTTTTCTGTGTGGCTTTTTTTGCCATGGTGAAATGCCCTGCCCGTGTCCCCCGGGGAGGGGAGTCGGGATGTCGTCCTGCAACGGTTGGCTGGAGCCGAGAGACCCTCGCACAAGAGTACCCCACTTAGGGCTGCTCCGGTTAAGGCCTGCCCCGGTTCGCGGTTCCTCCTTGCGAGGGTCACTCGGGGCCAGCACAGGACGTCCACTGGTTTGTACGGTTTCCGTACCAGCGTATCAAGTGGTAGTTCCCGTCTCTCCAGGTCATTCAGGGAACAACTTGGATTCCCGTTCCCGGACTGGTACGGTACGTTTTGGCAGAACCCTTCCGATAACCGACGCAGGAGCACGCATGTCCAGCCAGGCCGAACGATTGCGGAAACGCCTTGAACGAACCCGGGGATTTTCCTCCCGGCTGCTGGAAGATTTCTCCACACCCGAGGAATGGACCATGCAGCTTCACGAGGGTGGTAACCATGCGATCTGGTTTGTGGGCCACATGGGGACGACCGATAACTTCATGATCTCCATTCTCTCTCCGGACCGGGATGATTCCCGGGAAGAATTTACTGGGGCGTTTGGCATGGGATCCCAGCCCTCAACCGAGATCTCGGATTACCCGCCGATCGAGGAATTACTGGCATACATGACCTCCCGCCGGGATACCTTCCTGGAAGTCCTGGATGGCCTGGATGACGAGGCACTGGCAAGGGAAACTCCCGAGGGAACACCGGATTTCATGCCTGACTTTGCCTCGGTCTTTGAAACGGCAGTCTGGCACGAGGCCCTGCATAGTGGCCAGCTCTCGGTGATCAGGCGGGCCCTGGGGCATTCGCCGGTTGTCTAGGTGTGGTGGCCTGGGCAAGGATTTTCGTGGCCACATTCAAGTTCAGTGAGATCTCCCTCTCGTTGATCAGCACGATGACCGTCTCCCCCTGTTCCCGTACCACTCCCTCGCTGTCGATAGACAGTCCGTCCCGGGAAAGATCCTGCAGGAAACTGGCGGACTGGTCCAGCACGCGGACAAGGCGGAAGCGAGTCCCCGCTGGAAGCTGGTCAAGCGTCACCCCCTCGGAATGAACGATCGTTCCGTCGGCCGCCGGGATGGGGTCACCATGGGGATCCGCCATGGGAAATCCAAGGAACTCGTCAATTCGATCTACCAGCAGGTCGCTGACGGCATGTTCCATGTTCTCCGCCTCATCGTGGACTTCGTCCCAGTTGAGTTTCAGGGTCTGCACGAGAAAGGTTTCAATCAGACGATGCCGACGGATGATTCGCATCGCCAGCCGATGTCCGGAGGGCGTCAGAAGGACTCCCGTGTAGGGCTTGTAGATGGCCAGCCCAGATTCACTGAGTGTCTTGGCCATGCTGGTGACAGTGCCCGGGGCGACACCGAGAGCATCGGCTAACTGGCCAGTGGCAACCGGTTGTCCCTGCTGGGCAATCGAGATCAAGTAGATCGTCTTGACGTAATTTTCGATCGTCAGGCTGGGCATGGCTAAGGCCTCAAGCAGGAACTGTTTCGGATATTGTAGGCCCAGGGCAGCGGAGGGGGTAGGTGCGTGGAAAGGCGGGCGGGCCGTTGCGAAGCCGGGTGGGATTCGCCATCATGTGAAACCGGTGCCGGCGAGATGGCGGAAGGGGTCATCCAGGTCTGGAGAAGAGAACGATGAACCTCAACTCACGTGGTCTGCTTTGTGGTCGGCCACTGCTGGATGACCCGGAACGGTTTGGAGCCGTCGTTAGCCGTTCCAGCAGCGGTACGGTCCTTGTCGATTGCGGTGTGATGGCGCCGGGAGGAGAGGCAGCCGGACTGGTACTGGCCAACGTCTGTCTTGCCGGCCTGGCCGAGGTCAGGGTCGTTCCCACTTCCGGCAGCCAGCCCTGGGCTCGCGTTGAAGTCGCCAGTGAACAACCGGTTTTAGCATGCATGGGTTCCCAGTATGCTGGATGGCAGCTTGCCTCGAATGACTATTTTGCCATGGGATCAGGCCCGATGCGAGCTGCATATGGCGACGAGGAGTTGCTCAAGCAGATCGGTATCCGGGAAGAACCGGAAGCGGTCGTGGGAGTTCTGGAATCTGCCGCCCTGCCGCCGGACGATGTTTGTCGACAGGTCGCCGAGAAATGCGGGGTTGCCCCATCCGCCCTGACTCTTATGGTTGCCCGGACTGCCAGCCTGGCCGGAGCCTGCCAGGTGGTTGCCAGGTCGCTTGAGACGGCCCTTCACAAGATGCATGAGATCGGTATGGACCTGGAAAGCGTACTCAGTGGCAGTGGCTCCGCGCCGCTGCCCCCGGCAACGGAGGATGACATGCAGGCACTGGGATGGACGAATGATGCGGTGCTTTATGGGGCCGATGTGTGTCTCTGGCTGGATGCCGAGGATCAAGTAATCCAGGACCAGGGGGCGGGGATTCCCAGCAGCTGCTCGGCTGACCATGGCCGTCCTTTCATCGATATCTTTCGCCAGTACGATTGTGACTTTTACAAGATCGACCCGTTATTGTTCAGCCCGGCCCGGATCTCCCTGGTCAGTACACGCAGTGGGAACAGGTTTGTTTTTGGTGAACTGGCAACCGACATACTCACCTCCTCGTTCTCGGTGTCTCCGGATTCCAACTGACAGGATGATCCACCATGCATTTTGCCGTCCTGGGTTCCGCGGACTCCTGGTATTTTCGAGACCTGGAGCGGGCCGCGGTAAATCAACACCAGCTCCAGCCACTTCCCTTTTCCACGATCATGGCCGGGGTCGATTCAACCGGGCAGCAGCAGCTGTCCGGTCAGCAGGCACTCGGTCAGTATGATGCCGTGCTGGTACGAACCATGCCGCCCGGGTCGCTTGAGCAGGTGGTCTTTCGCATGGATGTGCTCGACGCAGTTGCCCGACAGGGCATCCCCGTGGTCAATCCACCGGCCGCTATCGAGGCGGCGGTCGATAAGTACCGGGCGCTGTCACGTCTCCAGCAAGCCGGGCTGCCGGTTCCCCGGACGATTGTTTGCCAGGGTGTGGAGGAGGCCATGGAGGCCTTTGTGGCACTTGGGGAGGACGTCGTTCTCAAGCCGATCTTTGGTGGAGAGGGGCGGGGGATCAGTCGCCTGAATGACCGGGACATGGCAGCCCGCGCTTTTACGTTGCTGGTCCAGCTCAAGGCGGTGATTTACCTGCAGGAGTTTATTCCCCATCACGGCTACGATCTCCGCATTCTGGTTATCGATGACCAGTTCCTCGCGATCCGCCGGTGTAGCGAAACCGACTGGCGGACAAATATCGGGCGAGGTGGCCGGGCCGAAGCGGTCTCGCTGGATCCCGTCATGGAGCAGCTGGCACGCCAGGCGACAGCATCGGTCGGCGCGATTGTCGCCGGGGTCGATATTCTTCCCGGTCTCGACGGGGAGCACTACCTGCTGGAAGTCAACGGGGTGCCTGGCTGGAAGGCACTGGCCCGGACACTCGATGTCGATGTAGCCAGCTTGATGCTGGACCTGCTGGAGCGGCAGGTGGTGAGGGCCCCTTGTTCCTGAGATCACGATCCGATTTCCGCCGGTTGGAGTGCCATGGCCGATTCATTTAACGTTGCCGACCTGCTGGCCCGGGCTGCCCGCGAGCAGCCTGAGGCGCTGGCTGTGGCCATGCCGTCCGGACCCCGGGGAGCGCGACGGACCTACCAGCAGACGACCTTCATGCAACTTCACCAGGAATCCGACCACCTGGCGGCAGGGATGCTGCGAAGTGGAATCCAGCCCGGTATGCCGATTGTCCTGATGGTTCCATTCAGTACAAGTTTCATCCGCTGGGTGTTTGCCCTGCTCAAGAGTGGTGCGGTGATGGTGCTTGTGGATCCGGGGATGGGCCGTCGCAACGTGATTCGTTGTCTGCAGAAAGTCGAGCCGCAAGGATTCATCGGCGTCAGCCGTGTCCAGGCGATTCGCTGCCTGTTGCGATCCCGGTTTCCCCTGGCCCGGCATAATATTACTGTTGGCCGGCGCTGGTTCTGGGGGGGGCCCACCGAACGGCAGTTGGCCCGATGCCAGGCGGAGGAATTTGATTCTTTTCCCGCCGAGGCGGATGACCCGGCTGCGGTGATCTACACCACCGGCAGCACGGGCCCCCCCAAGGGAGTCTCCTACCAGCACGGGAATTTTTTCCAGCAGGTGAAGCAGATCCAGGAGCATTACTCGATTCAGCAGGGGGATATCGACTTGCCCGCCTTTCCACTGTTTGGTCTTTTTAACGCGGCCATGGGGGTCAGTTCGATTATCCCGGCGATGGATCCGACAAGGCCTGCAACGGTCGATCCTCGCGAGATTATTGAACCGATCCAGCAGTGGAAGGTGAACCAGTCATTCGGGAGCCCGGCTCTCTGGGACGTGGTGGGACGTTACTGTGAACAAGAGCACGAAAAGCTTCCTTCGCTTCAACGCGTTTTTTCATCCGGGGCACCGGTGCCGCCGCGTGTGCTCCGAAGCATGACCCGCGTGATGGCACCGGGGGGGGAGATGTTCACACCCTATGGAGCAACCGAGGCTTTGCCGGTGGCATCGATTTCTGCCACGGAAGTTCTCCAGGAGACGGCGGCCCTGAGTGAACAGGGCCTGGGAACCTGCGTGGGACGACGGTTCGGAGGGATCGAGTGGAAGGTGATCCGGATCCGTGATGACGCGATAGAACAGATGCAGGATGCCGAGCTGGTGCCCAGCGGAGAGATCGGGGAACTGGTCGTGCGAGGTCCGGTGGTGACGTCGAGGTATGTGAATCTTCCAGAGCAGACGGACCTGCACAAGATCAAGGATGGAAGCACATTCTGGCACCGCATGGGAGATGTCGGTTATTGTGACGAGCAACAGCGGTTCTGGTTCTGTGGGAGGAAATCCCAGCGGGTTGTGATCGGTGGAAAGACACTCTTTACCGTACCTTGTGAAGCGGTGTTGAACTGTCATCCGAGCGTTTTTCGTTCTGCCCTGGTCGGCGTTGGTCTGCCCGGATCAAGGCGAGCCGTGATCGTTGTTGAACTCTGGCCAGACAAGAGGTGTCAGGGCCAGCGGGAGATACAGGCCCTCGAGGAAGAATTGCTGGAGCTGGCGCGTGCGAATCCTCTCACCGAGGACGTGGACCAGGTTCTGCTTCATCCCTCGTTGCCGGTGGACATTCGTCATAACGCCAAGATTTTCCGGGAGAAGCTGGCCGAGTGGGTGAAAGGCCGGGCTTGATTGCTCCCGTCTTACTGGAACAAGTACCATGAGGAGGGGGTGAGAATGAAACTCCCTGAACAGAACCGATCACGTAGAATGCCCCTCGTAGAAGATTGTGCCTGGTGACCTTGTGGCCTCTCCAATTAACGTCCTGGTAACCGGCGCGGGTGGCTTCCTGGGACGCCACGTGGCACAGCTCCATTGTGAACGTGGCGATCATGTCCGATCATTTTCCCGGTCCCGGTATGCATTCCTGGATCAGCTTGGTGTGGAGCAGGTCCAGGGGGACTTGCGAGACGCGGAGTCGGTTGCCGCCGCCTGTCAGGGAATCGACGTTGTGCAGCACATTGGTGGGATCGCGGGAATCTGGGGCGCCTGGAAGCGGTTTCATGGGATTAACGTGCTGGGGACAGGCCACGTGCTTGACGGCTGCAGGGCCCACGGCGTACGGCGGCTTGTCTTCACCAGTAGCCCCAGTGTGACTTTTGACGGCCGCAGCCAGGAGGGGATCGATGAATCCGCTCCCTACTCGCGCCGCTGGCTGTGTCATTATCCCCGCAGCAAGGCGATGGCAGAGAAAATGGTGTTGGATGCCAGCGGGGACGAGCTGTTGACCTGTGCCCTCAGGCCGCACTTGATCTGGGGTCCCCACGATAATCATCTCCTGCCACGACTCATCAGGAGGGCGTCAAGTGGACGGCTGCGAAAGGTCGGCAGAGGAGAGAACGTGATTGACATGGTCTATGTGGAAAATGCGGCCCATGCCCAGTTGCAGGCAGCCGACAGGTTGCAGGCGGAGAGCCCGGTGGTGGGAAGTGCTTACTGGATCACCCAGGGAGAACCGGTGAATTGCTGGGACTGGATCAACCGCCTGCTCGACTGCGCGGATCTCCCCGCGGTGAAGAAGTCCATTCCTGCCAGCCTGGCCTGGTCGATTGGTTGCTGCCTGGAAACCACCTACCGGGTTCTGTCTCTTTCAGGAGAACCGGCGATGACCCGTTTCCTGGCCCGACAACTTTCCACCTCGCACTATTTTGATGGAGAGCGGGCGCGAAACGATCTGGGGTACCTGCCCAGGGTCTCCACCGAACAGGGACTTGAAAGGCTACGGGTATTTCTCGAGGAACAGACGGCGGCAGGTGGCAGTGGCGATTCTCCCGGCGATTGAAAGCTGCTTGTAAGCAGTCACCCCAAGCGGTAGTTTCTAGGTTTTGATCTTCCCAGGACCGTGATCATGAGTTCCAGTAGCATGCATACCGAGCGACCGGAGACGCAGCGAATTGTGATTACCGGAATTGGCCTGGCAGCTCCCAACGGCAATGACCTGGCAAGCTACCGTGAGAATTTGCTGCAGGGACAGAGTGGGGTGCAGGAATACGATATCCGTTACGTCGGAGAAACCCTGGCCGGGATCTGTGACTTTGATGATGCACGCTACCAGTCGGCCCGGGAGAAAAGACGGGGCACGCGTGCGGGCAGTCTTTCCATTTACTGTTGCCAGGAAGCCATCAAGGACTCGGGGTTGGACCTGGAGAATGTCGATCGCTCCCGCTGCGGTATTTACCTTGGGATTACCGAGCATGGCAATGTGGAGACCGAAAACGAGATTTTTGAACTGAGCGGTTACGATTACGATGTTGCCTACTGGTCGCACTTTCACAATCCACGCACGGTGGCGAATAACCCGGCTGGTGAAGCGGCACTGAACATGGGAATCGTGGGGCCGCATTACACGATCGGGGCCGCCTGTGCGGCGGGCAACGCGGGACTGATCCAGGGGGCCCAGATGCTGATGCTGGGGGATTGTGACCTGGCCCTTGCCGGCGGTGTTTCCGAGAGTATTCACACCTTTGGAATCTTCGCCAGTTTCAAGAGCCAGGGGGCACTGGCCTCGCATGCGAACCCGTCCCAGGCCTCACGACCCTTTGACCTGGACCGTAACGGGATTGTTGTTTCCGAGGGTGGATGTGTTTATCTCCTGGAACGGCTTTCGGACGCCAGGAAGCGGGGAGCCCGGATCTATGGAGAAATAGCGGGTTATGCCATCAACAGCGATGCGACGGATTTCGTGCTGCCCAATCCCGAGCGTCAGCAGCAGTGTATGGAACTGGCACTCCAACGGGCCGGGCTGGCCGCCGGGCAGATCGATATTGTCAGTACCCACGCCACCGGTACCAGTAGTGGGGATATCCAGGAGTGTGCGGCTCTGAACGGGGTTTTCCAGGGTGCGGAGGGAGTCTATTTCAACAATACCAAGAGTATGATTGGACATGCCATGGGGGCCGCCGGAGCCCTTGAGATTGCTGGCAATTTGCCTGCCTTCGAGGATGGAATCTGTCATGCCACGATCAATGTTGAACAGCTTGACCCGGAATGTAACGTCGAGGGCCTGGTTCTGAACGAGGCGCGGAAGATTGGCAACGTGAACTACCTTCTCAATAACTCCTTCGGAATGCTGGGTATTAATTCAGTCTTGGTCATCTCCCGTTTCCAGGGCACAGCATAAGAGTCGACCAGGGCCGGCTGGAAACTACGAAAAGTAGCCTTGCCAGTCATTGCCAGTCGGGAATCTGAAGCCATAATGCAATATCTCATTTCACAATTGGCAGGTTTTTGAATCCTGAGGACTGGGTAGCAGGAGATGTGCCGAGGATGACTCCCGATAGTATTCGTGAAGTGATTGTAGAAATCCTGTCCGTGATTAATCCGGATAATGTGGATCAGCTTGCCGTTATGGATGACGAGCAACCTTTTCGAGAGCAACTGGATCTGGATAGCATGGATTTTCTCGACATCGTGCTGGAATTGCGTAAACGATTTCGAATCCAGGTTCCCGAGGATGATTACGCCCAGCTGGACACGATGTCGTCGACCGTGGCCTACCTGCAACCTTTGATGCAGGATATTTAAGAGAGCAGACCGGTGTATGACGCGATCATCATCGGCGCGGGCATGTCAGGCCTGGCGGCAGGTATTCGGGCTGCCTATTTCGAGAAACGAGTCTGTATTCTCGAACGCCATTACACGATCGGTGGACTGAATTCTTTTTACCGGCTGCGCGGCCGGGACTATGATGTCGGCCTGCACGCGGTGACAAATTTCACCCCCCCCGGCAGCCGGCATGGCCCCCTGGCTCGCTCGCTCCGCCAGCTCCGTTTTGACAGGGACGAGTTTCAACTTGCGCCCCAACACCGGTCGCAGATTGCCTTTCCGGGCTGTTCTCTGCACTTCAATAATGATCCTGGGATGCTGGAATCCCAGCTGTCGGAGTTTTTCCCCAGCGAGGTAGATAGTTTCCTGAGGCTGGTGGAAGAATTGCCGGATTACGATGACCTGGACGAGGGGCACTATGCTCGCTCAGCACGCCAGGTGCTTGAGTCCTATATCCAGGATCCTCTGCTTCGAGAAATGCTGCTCTGCCCGCTGATGTGGTATGGCAATGCTCGCCAGGATGACATGGACTACGCCCAGTTTGTGATCATGTTTCGCAGTATTTTCCTGGAGGGTTTTGCCCGACCGCACGAGGGAGTCAGGCTGATCCTCCGGAAGCTCGTGCGACGCTTTCGTGAACTGGGAGGAGAGTTGATGCTGCGCAGCGGCGTGGAGAAAATCGAGCTTGACCAGGGACGTGCCGTCGGTGTGGAACTCGAGGATGGCCGGCAGCTCTCGGCCCCCCGCATTCTTTCCTCGGCAGGCTGGGTGGAGACGATGAGGCTCTGTGGTCAACCGCCGGCTGCTCCACGGCAGGTGGGGCAGCTGTCGTTTGTGGAGACCATTTCAACGCTGGACCAGATGCCGGCCGATCTGGGACACGAGGAGACGATCGTGTTCTTTAATGATTCCGAACAGTTTCACTGGTGCCGGCCGACTGCCGAACTTTGTGATCTTCGGACCGGGGTGATTTGTACGCCCAATAATTTTGACTACGAGCCAGCCCTGGGAGATTTGCCGGACGGGGTGATGCGAGTCACGGCATTAGCTGACCATGCTGGCTGGACAGGCCTGGGAGAGCAGGCTTACCAGGCTGCCAAGCGGGACTGGGGCCGGAGGAGTCTGGCCTCCGCAGTCCGTTTCGTTACCGATTACCGTCCTCACGTGGTCGACACCGACATGTTTACACCTCGCACGATCGAGCATTTCACGTCGCATGTCCATGGTGCTGTCTATGGCGCCCCGGGAAAATTCATTGATGGCAAGACACCGGTCCAGAACCTCTTCCTGTGTGGGACAGACCAGGGTTTTGTGGGTATCATAGGTTCTATCGTGAGTGGTGTTTCCATGACGAACCACCACCTGCTCCGGAACTGATTGCTCTCGTGTCCGGCAGACGGCAGCCTGTCGCCGGCTGTTTTCTCCCGCAGCAAGGACGAGGAACTGATGCCCCGCGATTTTCTGCAAGGCGCCAAAGAAAATTACGATGCCATAGTTGTTGGCAGCGGCCTTGCCGGGATGACCTGTGCCAATGTGCTGGGGCGTGCCGGTCACCGGGTGTTGCTGCTGGAGCAGCACTACAAGCTGGGAGGGATGGCAACCTGGTTTCGTCGGCCGGGTGGCCACATCTTTGATATTTCCCTGCATGGCTTTCCTTACGGGATGGTCAAAAGCTGTCGCCGCTACTGGAACCAGGAAATTGCCGACCACATTGTCCCGCTGGAAAAGGTTCGGTTCGATAACCCCATGTTCTCCCTGACCACGGGGTACAACCGGGAGGATTTCACCCGGCTGTTGCAGCACGACTTTGGAATAGCCCCTGCCGTGATCGAGGACTTTTTCGATACCGTGCGTGGCATGAACTTTTACGATGACCAGCAGATGACGACCGGCGAACTGCTGGAGAAATTTTTCCCGGGCCGGGACGACGTGGCCCGGCTGCTGATGGAACCGATTACCTATGCGAATGGATCCACGCTCGAGGATCCGGCGATCACCTACGGTATTGTCTTTTCCAATTTCATGGACCGCGGGGTTTACACTTTCCAGGGAGGGACAGAATTCCTGGTCGAGTTGATGTCCGAGGAATTGAAAAAGAACGGGGTGGATATCAGGATCCGGACCGACGTGGAGAAGATCCTTATCGAGCAGGACCAGGTCAAGGGGGTCAGGGTCAATGGACGTGAGATTGCCGCCCCGATCGTGGTTTCCAACGCGAACCTGCGAGCCACGGTCTTCAAGCTCGTTGGGGAAGAGCTCCTTGAGGACGGTTTCCTGGACAAATGCAGGGAGGTTCGCCTGAATAACTCCAGCACGCAGGTCTACATGGCAATGAAACCGGAGGAACGGATCGACGAGTCCACCGGGGACCTGCTGTTTAGTTCCACGGCACCTCTTTTCCGGACCGACCTGTTGCTTGACCGGGATATTACCAGCCGGACCTTTTCCTTTTACTACCCTCGCACGCGTCCCCAGGGCCCACAGCGGTGCCTGGTGGTTTCCAGTACCAATGCCCGCTACCAGGACTGGGCGGGACTGGAGGATCAGGATTACGAGGATGCCAAGCAGAAGCTGGTCGAGACGACGCTCGATGTCCTGGAGAAATACGTTCCCAATGTCCGTGAGCGGGTGGATCACGTGGAAGCATCGACCCCGCTGACATTCCAGCATTACACGCGACATCTTGACGGTGCGAGTTTTGGCACCAAGTTCGAGGGACTGGCGATCAGCCGTGGCCTTTGTGAGCAGGTCAGGGGGCTGTACCATGCCGGCAGCGTGGGCATTATCATGTCGGGATGGCTGGGAGCTATCAACTACGGCGTGATTGTCGCCAATGATGTCGATGCCCAGTTGACGACAGGCGAGTGCACGTCGGTGGTGAAACTGGCCGCGACCGAGAACTCGTGATCGTCCCTTTTCCAGGGTCGTAATCCACCTGCCGGCCGGGAGGGAGAATTTCATGACACGCGAGCAGATCCTGGCGGCTATTCCCCATCGCCCACCGATGCTCTTGCTCGATGAAATCATCGAATCTGGCAGCGATACGATTACCTGTGGGGGGACGTTTTCCGGGGACGAGTTTTTTTTCCAGGGCCATTTCCCGGGGGCGCCGATCGTCCCTGGCGTGATTCTCTGTGAAATGGCCCTGCAGGCGGGGGCTGTCTTGCTGGCCCGGCAATACCAGCAGGGAAGGGCGGAAGAAGGGGAACTGCCACTTGCGACACGAATGAACAACGTTAAATTCAAGCGGGTGGTTCGGCCGGGTGATACGGTCCAGGTTACCGTGAAGGTCCGGGAACGCCTGGCCAGCGCCTTTTTCCTCTCTGCCCGTCTGAGGTGTGAGGAGGAGTTGACCGCGTCACTCGATTTTGCCTGTACGATAGCCGGCCGGTAACTCGAAGGAAACCTGGACATGGACCCGATGCAACTGGCAGGAAAGAACATTCTCGTCTGTGGTGTGGCCAACAGACGCAGCGTGGCCTACCACACGGGCCAGTTCCTTCAGGATGCCCAGGCCAATGTTATCTACTCCGTACGGTCCGAGGAACGTCGTGAATCGGTCAGGGACCTGCTGGGCTCTTCCCCGGTGCTGGTCTGTGACGTGGAATATCCCGAGCAGGTTGAACAGCTTGCTGTCCAGGTTGCAGAACAGGTTCCCCGGCTGGATGGAGTCGTCCACTCGATTGCTTTTGCCGAGTTTGGAGACAGCCCCGTTCCATTTCACGAAACCGGGGCAGAGGAGTTTCTCAGGGCAGTCAATATCTCCTGTTTTTCCCTGGTGACACTGAGTAATGCACTCAAGCAGTGCCTTGCAGAAGATGCCTCGGTGGTCACGGTCTCGATTTCATCCACACGCATAGCGGCAGAGAACTATGGTTTCATGGCGCCGGTCAAGGCAGCCCTGGATTCCTCGCTGGCCATGCTGGCCAAATCCTTTAGCCAGTTTTCACGTGTCCGTTTTAATGCCGTGGCGGCGGGCCTGCTGCGAACCTCGGCCTCGGCCGGCATTCCCGGTTACGTGGATTCCTACCTGTTCGCAGAGCAGGTGATTCCCCGCAAGGAGGGGCTCCAAAACGAGGAGGTCGCCCAGGTGGCGGGTTTTCTGATCAGTCCGCTCTCCTCCGGAATCAATGCACAGTCGGTGGTGGTGGATGCCGGCATGTCTGTCAACTACTTCGACCAGGATATTGTCCGGCGGACTCTGTCCGGTGAACCGTGAGCAGTCCCTGGAGGGGAATGCCGCTTTCTGTGGCAGGATAAAGATGAACAAGAGCGATCGACCTAATATCCTCTGGTACTGTACCGACCAGCAGCGGTTCGACACGATTGCGGCGCTCGGCTATTCGCATGTTGTCACACCGGTCGTGGATCAACTGGTTCAGGATGGTGTCTCATTCACGCATGCCTATTGCCAGAGTCCTATTTGCACGCCAAGCCGTTCCAGCTTCATGACCGGCATGTACCCCAGTCGCGTCCATAACACACGTAATGGGAATGATACGTTCCCCAGTTCTCCCCCGCTGATCACGCGACTGCTCGCCGACAGTGGATACCACTGCGGGCTGGTCGGCAAGTTTCACCTGCAGAGTTCCGGTCACAGGACCGAACCACGCATGGATGACGGTTACTCTTTCTGGAAGTTCAGCCATGCACCACGCGATGACTGGGAGGAAGGGCACGATTATGGAGACTGGGTCAAGCAGCAAGGAGGAGACCTGGATGCGCTCCGGGATCACGAGGACCGGGTGCCGACCGAACTCCACCAGACGACCTGGGCAAGCCAGCGGGCAATGGAGTTTATCCGGGCACGAGAAGAAGGTCCCTGGCTGTTGTCGGTGAATATCTATGATCCCCATCCCCCCTTTATTCCTCCCGGTTCCTATGCCAACCGTTTTGACCCGGCGGCAATGCCAGGTCCCCATTTCCTGCCTTCGGACCTGGTGACCCAGCAGGCGCTGGAGGCCGTCGATTTCCAGGGAGAAGCACTGGAGCCGGAAGGACACGATGCCAGGCGTTGCCAGGCACTTTACTACGCCATGATCAACCAGATTGATGACCAGTTTGCACGGATCCTGGAAACGCTGGAGGAGACCGGGCAACGTGACAACACGGTCGTCATCTTCACGAGTGACCATGGTGAGATGCTTGGAGATCATGGCCTCTTGCAGAAAGGCTGCCGATTTTACGAGGGACTGGTGAGGGTTCCACTGATCCTCTCATGGCCCGGGAGGTTCCTGGAAGATGTGCGTCGAGATGCCCTGGTGGAGTTGCTCGACTTGAGCGCCACGATCGTCGAGCTTGGCGGGTTAGAGCAGCCCGAGTACATGCAGGGCCGGAGCCTGGTCCCTCTCTTAACGCGGGGCGAGCAACCAGACGAACTAAGGGACTTTGTTCGCTGTGAGTATTTTGATGCACTCGATCCTCACTTTACCGGTGGTGAAGGAACCTTTGCCACGATGTACCGGGATCGGCGATACAAGCTGAGCGTTTATCATGGCCACGGGCTGGGGGAGCTGTATGACCTCGAACAGGATCCCTGGGAACATCACAACCTGTGGGACGATCCTGGCAGCCAGCAACTCAAGGCTCGCTTGATGGCGGCGAGCTTTGACAGCCATGTCCTGCTGACGACGGATGTCGGTTCCCGTCGGATCGCTCCCATGTAAAAACGTGGCGGTCGTTCATTCTCTTGCCCCATGATTCATGGGGTTTCTGTGGCGGGATCCCCATCCTGGTTCTCCTTCAGCCTCTGCCGTAGCTGTCGCAGTCGTTCTGCCTGTTCATGATCAGGGTAGCGGGAAAGGAATTCCTGGATGTCTTTTTGAGCATGCAGGTTGGATGCCCGTGAACCCTGGTCAGCGGACTCGGCAGCTGCATGGATCCGTTCGATCAGCTGATCGGCCGAGGGAGGCTGAAGCATGTGCCAGGTGGCCAGGGCAAGGATGATTCCAGCAACAAGAAGGACCAGTACCTGGAGCAGGGATGAGAATCGTGAGTCGGATTTTTTACCATTCTCCTGTCCGGGTTGGACCTGGGTGTAATGGGTGGCAGGAGGGGTGACCGGAATATCTATCTTCGAAACCATCGCCTCGGTTGACATCGCCCCGTCCGGTTCGTTTTTATTCTCCTCGACGCCGGTGTAGGAACCTTCCTTGGTGGGTTTGCCGCCGATCGAGCCACTTCCCGGGGCTCTGCCCCGTTCGTCCGTGTCCTGCTGAGGATCGACGGGTGAAACGGATGTGCCAGTGCTCTCTTCGCGATCCATGGCGTGGAGCAAGGCCTGCAGCCGGTGGCTCAGTGCCATGGCCGTGGGGATCCGTGCGGAGGGATCCTTGCTGAGCAGCTGCATCACGATCTGGTCGAGTTCGATAGGAAGGTTCTGGCGAACATGGATCAGTGGCTGGGGGTCGCTGTACCGTAACTTGTGGATCACCTGGGCAGCGACCTTGGAAGAAAAAGGAGGTTTGCCGGTCAGCAGGGCGTAGATCACCGAGCCAAGGCTGTAGAGGTCACTGCGCGTGGTCGGCTGCTTGCCCTCGGCCTGCTCGGGAGCCATGTAGTCCGCGGTGCCGATGACGGAATGGTCGGCGGTCAGGTGTTGCGTACCGAACAGCCTGGCAATGCCAAAATCCGTCAGCTTGACGACCCCCTCTTCACTAAGGAGCAGGTTGGCCGGCTTCAGATCCCGGTGGATGATCCCCCGGTCGTGGGCATGCTTGAGGGCCTTGCAGATATCGATTGTGTAGTTGACCGCCTCGCGCCAGGAACAGGGCCCCTTTGACTTGAGATACTGGTAGAGGCTTTCCCCCTGGACCAATTCCATCACAAAAAACAGCGTCCCGTCCTGCTCACCATGCCCGTGAAGCTGGACGATGTTGGGGTGCGATATTTTCTTGAGGGTCTCGATTTCCTGGGAAAACCGCTGCCGAAGGTTTGGTTCGGTCGCTCCCAGGCGTGAAAGCACCTTGATGGCGGCGATCTCCCCAGTCTCCTGGTGGATCGCCGAGTAGACCGTCCCCATGCCCCCCTGGCCGAGGGTTTCGTTGATCAGGTAGGGTCCAAGTTGCACCGGAGCCATCAGGCAGCGAGCCCTGTGGGAGAAAGTTACCAGTTCTCTGTTATGAAGCATGGGGAAGTGACTGGCAACTCACTTGAAATCCCGCGATGAAACCTGGATGGAAATCTCCTTGGACAAGTCGGCGATACGCTCGACAACCAGGTGAATGACAGAGTCACGTGACTCGAGCCGTCCCTCGGCAATCCAGGCATGGGATCGGCGGGCAAGGGTATAGAACCTGTCCCAGGTGTGCCGGTGAATCACCAGGTTGATGATTCCTGTTTCATCCTCCAGGGTAACAAAGGTGATCCCGCGGGCCGTGCTGGGACGCTGGCGAACCAGGACCAGCCCGGCAACACGCGTTTTCTGGTTGTCGGGAAGTCGGGAGAGCTGGTTGGCTGGCGTGATTCCCCGTTGTTCCAGTTGATCCCGGCAGAAAGAGACCGGATGGGCCTGCAGGGAAAGTCCGGTGGACTGGTAATCGATGGCAACTTCTTCTGCGGCCGTCATGAAGGGGAGGGGAGTTGCTGGCATTCCGGAAGCAGGGAGTGAATCAAAAAGGGGAAGTTCCTGGGCGCGATGCTGCTGGGCAAGGGAGTCCCAGAGGGCATGGCGGCGATCCTGCTGGAGCGAGGCAAAGGCTCCGGCGTGTGCCAGTTTCATGATGATTGTCCGGCCCAGTCCGGTGCGCTGCTGGAAATCATGCTGGGATTGGAAAATCCCGGTCCGGCGTGCTTCCGGGATTCCCTGGCAGACGCTGGCTGGAAGTCCCAGGATGATTCGCAGGCCGAGTCGCAGCCGGGTTGGATTCCCGTCAGGATCTGTTTCCAGCGTGCAGTCCGACTCACTGTAATTGACATCCACGCCACGGACATCCACACCATGCTCACGGGCATCGCGGACCAGCTGGGCGATACTGTAAAACCCCATCGGCTGGCTGTTGATCAGCGAGGCGGTGAAAGCGGCCGGATGGTAATGCTTGAGCCAGGCGGAGACGTAGACAAGCAGGGCAAAGCTGGCAGCATGGGATTCGGGGAACCCGTATTCACCAAAACCACGAATCTGCTGGAATACCTGCTCGGCAAACTGGGCCGAGAGTCCACGGGAGTGCATTCCCTGGACCAGTTTGCGATGAAACTGGTCGATCAGGCCCGGCCTCCGCCAGGCCCCCATGGCCCGGCGAAGCTGGTCCGCTTCCCCGGGAGTAAACCCGGCTGCCACCACGGCCAGTCGCATCGCCTGTTCCTGGAAAAGGGGGATGCCAAGTGTCTTGTGGAGAACCTCCTGGATTTCAGGGGTGGGGTAGGTGACCTTTTCCTGGCCGGCCCGGCGACGCAAGTAGGGATGGACCATGTTTCCCTGGATCGGGCCGGGGCGGACGATGGCAATTTCAATCACCAGGTCGTAGTAGCAACGAGGCTGGAGACGCGGCAGCATGCTCATCTGGGCACGGCTCTCCACCTGGAAAACGCCGATCGAGTCGGCCTGGCAGAGCATCTCGTAGACCCGCGGATCCTCGGCAGGAATGGTCTCCAGGGTCCAGTCTCCCTGGCCGTGCCGGGTGAGGAGCTGGAAGCACTTGTGGATGGCAGTCAGCATGCCGAGGGCCAGGCAGTCGATCTTGAGGATCCCCAGTTCGTCCAGGTCATCCTTGTTCCACTGGATCACCGTGCGGCCCTCCATGGCCGCGTTCTCGATCGGTACCAGCTCGCAGAGAGGGCCCCGGGTGATGACCATGCCTCCCACGTGCTGGGACAGGTGACGGGGAAATCCTGTCAGCGTGTCGACCAGCCGGATCAGCTGCCGGACAGGAGGGGAGTGGGGGGCCATGCCGACCTGCTCGCATCGCTGGCTGAACTTGTCATCCTGGCTGCGGCCGTTCACCTGGCGAGCCAGCGAGTCGACCTGGTCGGGAGGGAATCCCAGGGCCTTGCCCACATCGCGGATGGCCGACCGCAGTCGGTAGCTTGTTACCACACCGGTCATCCCGGCCCTCTGGCGGCCGTACTTGTCGTAGAGATACTGCAGCACCTCCTCGCGCCTCTGGTGTTCAAAATCGACATCAATGTCGGGTGCCTCGTTCCGTTCGCGACTGATAAAGCGTTCAAACAGCAGGTCCACCCTGTCCGGGTCCACCGAGGTGATTCCCAGGCAGTAACAGACTGCCGAGTTGGCGGCAGAACCACGGCCCTGGCAGAGGATATCCCGCTCCCGGGCAAAGCGGACCAGGTCCCAGACGGTCAGGAAATAAGCCGCATAATCCAGCTCCTGGATCAGCGCAAGCTCGTGTTCTAAAAGGCGCTGGACCTTGCGGGGAATGCCCTGCGGATAACGCTGGTGGGCTCCCTTCCAGGTGAGCTGAAGCAGGTGTTCCGTGAGCGGGATCCCGGCCGGCGCCAGTTCCTCAGGATACTCGTAACGCAACTGGTCCAGGGAAAAAAGGCATTGCCTGGCGACCTGCTGAGTTCGTTCCAGGGCCTCGGGAATGTCACGGTAAATGGCCGAGATCTCCTCCCGCGTACGCAGGTGTCGCTCGGCATTGGAGAAACGCTGCTGTCCGGCCTGGGGAACGGTGCAATTGTTTGCAATGGCTGTCAGCACATCATGGAGTTCCATCCGCTCGGGCACGTGATAGTGAACGTCCCCGGCTGCCAGCAGGGGCAGGTGGCTGGAGCGGGAAAGCTGTTGCACGTGCTCGAGTTGCTGGGTGTCATTGGGGCCATGGTGGAGTTCGACAAGCAGGGAGGCACGATCCTGGAAAAGGTCCCGGTAGCGGTGCAGGTGCGATTCTCCGGCCAGCGGGATATCTGTTGTCAGGCGGTCATGGTTTCCAGAGAGGGCATGGCCGGGACCATGCCACCGGGGAATCACCCCGGCCAGCAGGCCCTCGGCATGGTCTGCCAGGTCCTGGAAACGAAGCTGGCATTCTCCTTTTTCGGATCGGCGTCGGCCACGCGTGAGGAGCCGGCAGAGCCGGCCGTAGGAGGCCCGCTGCGTGGCCCAGAGCAGGCAGGCCGGGGCATCCTGGAAAGTGACCTCGGCACCGATGATCAAGCCGAGCTCCAGGTCACGGGCTGCGGTGTGGGCACGGACAATGCCCGCCAGGGAATTGCGGTCGGTGATGGCCAGGGAAGTATAGCCCAGCTGCTGGGCCCGCTGGATAAGCTCGTCCGGATGAGAGGCACCCTGCAGGAAGGAATAGTTTGTTTTGCAATGGAGCTCGGTGTAAAGCATCAGGGGAGTGTCCATTTCACGCGAACATGCCATGCAGGAACCAGGTGCCCCGGGAAAGATCCTGGTAAATCCAGAAGCGGTGTCCCGAGACAATCTCCACCCGGTAGTAGTCCCGGCGGACCGTGACCTTCCGCCACCAGCCAGTCTCGATCCTTTCCGGTCCCCAGTGATGCGCGACCCGGTAATGCTGCCGGCCATCATCAAAATGAGAGGGGAAGCCGCCTGGCAGGGAGCCGGACAGGGAAAGCCGCCGGGGATGGGGAAGCAGCAGCAGGGGCCGGATCGTGCCCGGGGGCAGGGGACGGCGAGAGAGGCGAGCGGATCTGCGAGGAGGGGAATGTTCCCAGCAGTGTTCCGGCTGGGCTTCAAATCGCAGGCGGGGATGAAGCACGCTGCCGGTTTCCAGTCGGCAGCAGAGCCGATCAAGCAGGCGGCCAAGCTGAGCAGAGAGTGGGCGATGACCGGGGGAAAGATCCTCTGCCGCCGGGGGAAACAGGTGTTGCTGGTATTGTCCAAGCAGGGCGGTCATGGTCGCTTCTATCTCCACCTGGGTAACCGGGCTGGGAAAGCTATGACGCTCCATGTGTCCCTGGAGAAGTCCGGCCATGTGCTCAAAATCCACGCTGGGAAGATAAAGTGTGAGTGGGAATTCCTGCGTTCCCCCCTCGCCCAGGAAGCGGCAGGAGAGCTGAACGATTCCCCGGTTGCTGCCTGAGAGGGAAGCCAGCAGTCGCTGAAGTAAATGCTCCAGAACCTGCTGCAGGTCCCGGCGGTTGGCAAGAGGAGATTCAAGTACCTGGCGGTGCAGGGAGCTGCCGGTGGATCGGCAGTAAGGGAGCAGCTCCGGTTGCTCTCCGAGAGCATAATCCAGCTGCCGGCAAAGCCCTGGACCGAAGCGGAGTGTGAGTTCCGGGCGGGGGAGCTGTCGAAGCTGGCCAATCCGGGTGATTCCCAGCTGGTGTAGCAGGTTGGCCGCCTGCGAGGGGATTCGCAAGGCTTCCACCGGAAGAGGAGCCAGGGCCGTGAATGTCTCTGGAGGGGGGGCCCACCAGGCTCCGGCGGGCAGTTCAAGGCGAACAAAACGGGTGGGGATGCAGGCCGGCAAACTGGTGGAAGGGTCGCTGTAGTGGGCCAGGGCCCAGGCCGCACCCGGGGTGGCTGCATGGGCCAGGCGGACCTGGTATCCGCGGGAGGAAAAATATTCCTGGACCGTGTGCAGTAACCCCTGGCTGCTGTCGCGGGAGGGAGCAAGGTGCCGGGTATGAAGCAGCAGGGCCTGTGGGAAAGACTGGCAGCCTCCCGGTCGCGTGATGTCGGCTGCCGACTCCAGGCTGACATGCGGACTGAACTGCAGGCAGGCCTCGGCCAGTGCCTCCAGCTGGTGACGTTCCGCTTTCCGGTCCCGGGCAACAAGCTGGGGCAGGGGCCGGCCTCTACCCCAGCTTGTTTCTACCTCGACCAGGGGAGCCCCCGGTTCCATTCCTGCGGCTCGGGATTGTTGACAGCAGCTCACGATCCGCTCGCCCCGGCGGTCGGTGTGATCTGCTGAATGGATGATGATCGGTCGGCTAGAGAGTTCCGGCCGGGTGGCAAGAATGTGCTGGAGAGGCCAGTCGGGAAGCCAGATGCAGAGCGTGGACATGAGGATGGACGTGCTCGTAAAGGAATGCCAGGTACTGCCGGGAAAGCAGGCCGCTGGCTACTGTGAAAAGCGAATGATCGCCCGCTTGCCCTGGGCCCCCCCCTGGCAGCGAATAACTGTGATCTCCAGCTGCCGATGCTGGCCACTGTTCTGCAGGGGGGCCGGCCCCGGTAAGGGGACTGGCTTGACCAGCAGTTGCAGGTGGGCCCAGGAAGGCTGGCCCAGCATGCGGGCACTGCGGACCAGGCACCCAAGCGTTCCTCCCTGCTCGGCAGACAACTGCAGCCGTCGGAACTGCCGGTCATCACAACGTCCCAGGGAAATCCAGGCTGCGGAAACTTCCGGTGACCGAAGGACCTGGTCCAGGGCCCAGAATTCTTCCCGGGCAGAACGACTTCGCAGCAGGACCAGTTTCTCCAGGTTCATCCCCAGGGCAGATGCTGCCGGAGGAAAGAAAAGCTGGGCACGATCCAGAACGGCCAGGATGCCTCCCAGGGAGGTCGCCTGCCAGGCCGCCTGCAAGGCCAGTGCACCGGCACCACTGCCCTCCCCCTCGCTCAACCATTCGACAAGCTGACCCGGCAGGAAACCGCCCCCGGGAAGTATTGCATCAAGCTCCAGGAAGCCGCTGCTAAGGACGGTGGTACCTAGGGGGGGATTCCCCGAACTGCAATCATGTAGCCGCTTACGCAGCTGCTGAAGCTGTTCTGCAGGAGCCTGGGGGGCTGTTTTTGATGGCCGGGACATGGCATGGGCTTGTGTGCGGCATTCGCAGGGAAAGTGAACATATGTACACCAGTTATGAGGTTGGTTACTGTACAAATGTATCGTATCGATGTCAAGCACGAGTTGAGTTTTTTTGAGATGGTTCTTGGGCAGTAAATGAAAAAAGAGGTCAATCTCTACTGACAATCCCGCCTGCTCTACTGTCTACTGGGACTTTACTCGCCTGGATAGAATCAGTGGTGACTTGAATGATCCGGACCCGTTTTGCTCCCAGCCCTACCGGGTACCTGCATATTGGCGGCGTGCGTACGGCCCTGTTCAACTGGCTCTATGCCCGCCAGCATGGCGGCCAGTTCATTCTTCGAATTGATGACACGGACCAGCAGCGGAATGTGGAGACGGCCCTGCAGCCGATCCTCGACGGTTTTCGCTGGCTCGGTATCGACTGGGATGAAGGCCCCCAGGTCGGAGGAGACCGGGGCCCCTATTTCCAGTCACAGCGTTCGGATCGTTACCAGCAGGCGGTCGACCAGTTGCTTGCCAGTGGCCATGCCTATCGCGACTATTCCACCAGCGAGGAGGTCCAGCAGGAGCGGGAGCAGGCCCAGCAGGAAAAAATCCCCTTCCTCTACAGTCGCCGCTGGATGGCCGAAACGGATGAGCAGGCGGCCGGGTATGAAGCAGAAGGCCGGCAGGCAGTGGTTCGCCTGAAAATGCCCCGTCAGGGGACGTGCCAGATCGATGACCTGGTCCGTGGGCAGGTGGAGTTTGCCTGGGAGTCCGAGCAGGACATCGTGATCCAGAAAGCAGATGGCTCCTGCCTCTACCATCTTGCCAGCGTGGTCGACGACCATGATTTCGGGATCTCGCACGTGATCCGGGCCGAGGAGCATCTCTCCAACACCCCCCGGCAGATTTTTATTATCGAGTCACTTGGCTATCCACGTCCTGCCTATGCCCACCTGCCTTATGTGGCAGAGCCAGGAAGCAAGAACAAGCTGAGCAAGCGAAAGATTGACAAGTACCTGAAGAACCCGGATTTCCGGCAGCTTTATGAACGGGGGGAGGAGATTGCCCTTCGTGCCGGCCGCCAGGTCTCGGCCGACACCTTCAACCCCGTGCTGGTGGACTTCTACCGGGATATCGGATTTCTCCCGCACGCGATTGTCAACTACTTGCTCTTGCTTGGCTGGTCCCTAGATGACCACACCGAGCAGTTCACGATCGAGGAGATGGTCGAGCATTTTTCCCTCCAGCGGGTGATCAAATCGCCAGCTCGTTTTGATCCGGCCAAGTTGCTTGCCTTCCAGCAGAGGGAGATGGACGAATTGCCGCCCAAGCAAAAAGTCGTCATGGTACTCCCCTACCTTCAACAGTCCGGCCTGGTCAGTGAACCGCCCCCTTGTGAAACAGGTCCTTTCCTGGGGAGCATCGTGGAGGCCGCGGCAGACCGGATCACGATGGCCGGCGATATCCTCCAGTTTGACGACTTTTTTACTGCCGAAGAGGATCTCCAGTACGACCAGAAAGCGATGGAAAAGAGGATTACCAAGCCCCCGGAGGCGATCGGGCTGCTGGCACAATTCCGGCAGGAACTGGCCGGCCTGGAATCTTTCACGGCGGAATTGATCGAGGCGGCAATGCGATCATTCGTGGAGGAGAGGGAATTGAAATTTGGCCAGTTGATTCACCCGGTGCGGGTCGCGGTGACCGGCAAACCGGTTGGATTCGGGCTGTTTGAAACGCTTGCCATTCTCGGACAGGTACGCTCACTGGAACGTATCGACCGGGTGCTTGAGCGCCATACCGACAGCGAGACTGGCTAGGCCGGCACTTTCAGCATCCCGCCCCCGGACGTTACAATCATCATCGGGGGCGTGAGAAAAGGACGTCCCAGTAAGAGTAGATCGATATGAATGAGAACTCCTCCTCCGCCGAAAATCCTCTGGATGAACCAGAACCGCTTCACTTTATCCAGCAGATCATTGCCGAGGATAACGAGTCGGGAAAGCACGAGGGACGTGTCCATACGCGATTCCCCCCCGAGCCGAATGGCTACCTGCATATTGTCCATGCCAAGTCGCTCTGCCTGAATTTCGCAATGGCCGCGGAGAACAAGGGCAAGTGCAACCTTCGTTTTGACGACACCAATCCGACCAGGGAGGACGTGGAATTCGTCGAGTCGATCCAGCAGGATATCGAGTGGCTCGGCTTCGAGTGGGACGAGATGTTTTTTGCCTCGGATTACTTCGAGCAGATGTACGCGTATGCGGAGCAGTTGATCCGCGATGGCAAGGCCTATGTCTGTAGCCTCAGCCCCGACGAGGTGCGGCAGTACCGTGGAAGCTGGAATGAACCTGGCCGTGATAGCCCCCACCGGGAGCGTTCGGTCGATGAAAACATGGACCTGTTTCGCCGCATGCGGGCCGGGGAATTTGAAGATGGGGAGCACACGCTGCGAGCTCGCATCGACATGGCATCCCCGAATATGAACATGCGGGATCCGCCGGTCTATCGTATCCGGCGTGCCCACCACCACCGCACCGGGGATGCCTGGTGTATCTACCCGATGTATGACTTTGCCCATTGCCTGGGTGATTCGGTCGAGGGGATCACCCATTCGATCTGCACGCTGGAGTTCGAGGACCACCGTCCGCTTTACGACTGGTTTCTCGATCAGCTGGATGTTTATCATCCGCAGCAGATCGAGTTTGCTCGCCTGAACCTCACCTACACGATGATGAGCAAGCGGAAGCTGCTGGAACTGGTCCAGGAGGGCCATGTCAGTGGCTGGGATGATCCCCGCATGCCGACCCTGATCGGCCTTCGGCGTCGCGGTTACACGCCGCTGGCAATCCGCAACTTCTGCCATCGGATTGGCGTCACCAAGTACAACAGTACCCACGACATGGCCTGGCTGGAAGACAGCCTGCGAGAGGACCTGAACAAGCGTGCCGAGCGACGGATGGCCGTCCTCAAGCCGCTCAAGGTGATCATCGAGAACTATCCCGAGGGGCAGACGGAAGAACTCGAGGCGATCAATAACCCCGAGGATTCCTCGGCCGGGAGCCGCATGGTTCCCTTCAGCCGGGAGATCTACATCGAGCAGAATGACTTCATGGAGGATCCCCCCAAGAAGTTTTTCCGGCTTGGGCCGGGCCGGGAGGTCCGCCTGCGGTACGCATTTTTTATCACCTGTGTGGATTACAGCACCGATCCGGAGACCGGGGAAGTGACCGAGCTGCGTTGTACCTATGATCCGGAAACACGAGGCGGTTCCGCTCCTGATGGTCGCAAGGTGAAAGGGACGATTCACTGGGTCTCGGCCGAGCACGCGGTGGACGCAGAAGTCCGGCTCTATGATCACCTCTTCGAGCAGCCCGATCCGGGCGACGTTCCAGAGGGGGGAGATTACCGCGACAATCTTAACCCGGGTTCGATCGAGGTGCTGACCGGCAGCAAGCTGGAACCGGCCCTGGCAGGCGCCGAAGCTGGCAGCCGCTGGCAGTTTGAACGGCTCGGTTATTTCTGTGTCGACCCGGTCGATTCCGCGGCCGGGGCACTTGTCTTTAACCGCTCGGTCACGCTGCGTGACAGCTGGGCAAAGATCCAGCAGAAGCAGGCGGGGAAATAATCCTGCAGGGAACTGTCCGATGCCCGAACTGGGAGTGAATATCGATCACGTCGCCACCCTTCGCCAGGCGCGGAGGACGTACGAGCCGGACCCGGTCTGGTCGGCGGTGCTGGCGGAGCTGGCTGGTGCCGACGGGATCACGATTCACCTCCGTGAGGATCGCCGGCATATCCAGGACCGTGATCTGCGGGTGCTGCGAGAGACCGTCCAGTGCAAGCTCAACCTGGAACTGGCCTGCGATCCCGAGATCGTCAAGATCGGATGCCAGTCGGGAACTGACCAGGCGACGCTGGTCCCGGAGAAACGCGAGGAAGTGACCACCGAGGGAGGGCTGGATGTGGCCGGCAATTTCGACGCCGTGCAGGTTGCCGCGTCCGCACTGGCTGACTCGGGGATCGTGGTCAGCCTTTTTCTGGATCCTGACCCGCAGCAAATCGACGCCGCCGCTCGCATGGGGGTTGCCGCGGTCGAGTTGCATACGGGCCAGTATGCCCTGGCAGGAGGAGCCCAGCGAGAGGCCGAGCTGGAGCTGCTGCAGGCTGCCGGACGGCAGATTGTCGACGCCGGCATGCTGCTGCATGCTGGTCACGGACTGAACTACCGGAATGTCCAGCCGGTCGCCTCGATCGACCAGATGGCCGAACTCAATATCGGCCACGCGATTGTTGCCCGTGCCGTGATGGTCGGCATGACAGAGGCGGTGCGCGAGATGAAAGAACAGATCGAGAGTGCCTGATTGTCAGCCGCTGCGGATCTCCGCCCCCTGGTTGCAGGGAGCAGCAATCTCGACCAGCAGCTGCTGACCGCTGGGGCAATGGTCAAGCTGCCCCGCCACCTGCTCTGCATGCTGCTGGTTTTTGGCCAGCACGAACAGGGTGGGGCCCCAGGAACTCTGTCCCACCCCGGCCAGGCCCAGCGATCGCAGCCATCCGACTCGCTGGTTGAGCGCCTCGCCGTTGTAGGGCCCCCCCTGGATGGAAGTAAAGCAGCGGCCGGCCAGGTTGCCATAACGATAGACGCTCTCGGAGAAGGCAGCAAAATGTCCATCTGCCAGGGCGGGGAGCATCTGCTGTTGGATTTCTTCCAGCAGGCGGACTGTCACCTCGTCCGGTACCGCAGGCAGTCGGCCGAAGGCCTGCTGTTCCGCCTGCCCGCTCAGTCCTGTCTCCTCTGCCGGCCGGACCAGGACCAGTCGCCACTGGTCCGGGATCGGCAGGCGGCATTCCAGCGCTGCGATCGGATCGGATGCCAGGCGTCCGCGTTCTACCAGCAGGCCCCCGTGGACGAACCCATGAGTCCCGATCGCCGAGCGGGCGGCCCGCCCCGCACAGGCAGCGAGCTCGCCGGTGGAAAGGTCTGGCATGCCCAGGAAACGGGAAAGCCCGGCCACGACCGAGAGTCCCAGCTGGGTGCCGGTCCCCAGGCCGACATGCTCTCCAGGAGCCTGCTGGACCGTGACCTGGCAGTCGGGAAGCGACGGGTGCCCATGGAAACGGGCCCACCCCTGGGCAAACTGCTTTACCCGGTTCGCCAGCGGACCGGCCGCGGTAAACTCCCTGGCGGATCGAAAATGCAGGTCCAGGCCGGGGGGCCGAATCATCAGGCCCACACCTCCAAAGGGCCGGTCGTCGTGTCCGAAGCTGAGCAGGCCAAGATGGATCCTGCTGGGTGCGTGAACCTGGACTTCCAAGGAGGGCATGGTCACCGTGAGCGGGAGAGGGTGTCGTTGATGTTTATCGGCAGGAGGCGAGAGCGGTTTCAATATACTGCTGGAGCATCGCGAATGCTCGTCTTTCGGCTTCCCCGGCAGTCTTTTCCACCGGGCTGGCCAGGTGCTTCATGTGTTGGCGAATCTCCCCGGCAGGTAACAGCGTGACACGGGTCGCCAGGATCGCCGCTTCGAGCACGGCATGCCTCGCCCGGTTGAATCCCCAGAAATCCCGTACCCGGCCCTGCTCGACCACCCTGCACTGAAGACGCGCCCGCTCCATGCTGTCGTCCAGTTCGTCCACCATGAAGGCATACCAGCGACAGCAATCGGCGAGGATCGTCCCGTTGCCAGAATCAAGTTCCACCAGGGCAGGCGGCTCGTCCCACTGGTCAATCGCGGCGCGGGCCAGTAGCTCGGCATTATCGACCACGTGAAGCACGCCCCGGCCGTCCCGGGCCAGGTTCTGGAAACTCTGCGAGGACTGGAAGGGGCGGAGCAGGAATTCCTCCATGCAGGACTCGATCGATGGTCCCATGGGGGCGATGTTCAGCTCTCCCCTCTCGTTGCTGGTGGTCACGATGCCTTCCAGAATCACGTTGCTCTCCATGGGGGCTCGGGATCCGCAGTGGTTCACTAGAATGTGACTGGTCGTCCTGCCGGGCCGACCGCTTCTGTACTGGATGGCTGCTGCGACTCAAGCAGGGGGATTGGGCCGGCGGCAGCCAGGCCCGCCAGCTCCAGGAACTGTGCCAGCAGCTGGTAGCCTCCCTCGGTCAGCACCGATTCGGGGTGGAACTGGACACCCACCAGGGGGAACTCCCGGTGCCGGATGCCCATCACCGTATCGTCGTCCAGCCAGCAACTGACCTGGAGTGATGCCGGGATCGACGGTCGGTCAACAACAAGCGAATGGTAGCGGCAGACGGTAAGTGGATTGGGCAGGCCCTGGAAAACTCCCTCCCCGTCATGGCGGACAGGGCTGCTCTGGCCATGGACCGGCTGGCTGGCCTGGATGATGGAACTTCCCAGTGCCTGGGCAATCACCTGGTGTCCCAGGCAAATGCCCAGCATCGGGAGCTGGTCGGAAAGCTGCCGGACAAGGTCCAGCGAGATGCCTGCCTGATCGGGCGTACAGGGGCCAGGAGAAAGGATCACCGCGTCGGGTGCCAGCTGGTGGACCATCTCGAGTGTGACCGCGTCATTTCTGAGTACAACCGTCTGCTGGCCAAGCTGGTTAAAATAACGAGCCAGGTTATGCACGAAGCTGTCGTAATTGTCGATCAACAGGATCATCGTCTCTTCTGCCAGTCGTCAGGTTATTGAAGCGAATGTAATATGCCGGCCGCCTTCTCCCAGGTCTCGGTGTACTCCCGGTCGGGATCCGATTGCGCCACGATACCGCCCCCGACGGGAAACTGCCACCATCCCCTGCCTGCCGTGATCGTTCGAATCAGGATGCTGAGGTCCATTGCTCCTCCCAGCGAAATGTAACCGAGCGACCCGCAGTAGGATCCCCGGCTGGTCGGTTCCAGTTCGGCGATAATCTCCATTGCCCGCACCTTGGGTGCGCCCGTGATGGATCCCCCGGGGAAGGAGGCCCGCAGCAGGTCAAGTGGCCCCCGGCCCTGTCCCAGTTGACCCTCGATCACCGAAACCAGGTGCTGGACGTACTGGTACGCTTCCAGCTGGCAGAGCGTGCTGACATGCACACTGTCTGCTTCGCAGACCCGGGAGAGATCGTTCCGAAGCAGGTCGACAATCATGATGTTCTCGGCCCGGTCCTTCTCGCTTTGCCGCAGTTGCTCGGCAAGCACCAGGTCCGCTTCCGGATACAGCATGCGGGCCCGTGTTCCCTTGATCGGACGTGCCTCCACCCGGCCCTGCTCGACGCGCAGGAATCGCTCGGGTGAGGCACTCACCAGCTGGAAACCATCGAGGGCGAAGTAGCCGGCAAAAGTAGCCGGGTTGCGTTCCCGCAGCCGCAGGTAGAGCGAGACACTGTCATCACAGGCCGGGTAGAGAAGACGCTGGGCCAGGTTGACCTGGAAGACATCGCCGGCATGAATGTACTGCACGACTCGCTCGACGGCCTGCCGGTAGCCGTCCGGGGAGAAATTGCTGGTCAGCCCTGGCAGCTCGCCAACCGCGTGCTGGGGGACAAGGGATGTGGCGGGCAGCGTCTGGCAGTCGTCGGTCACGGGTGCAGGCGGGGGGGCGTTAAGCCACTGGCGAAACTGCTTGGCTCGCCGGCGGGCACGCTCGACACGTCGGCCCGGCTCGGTCTCGGGCAGCCCCTGCGAGATGATCCAGGCCCGGTTCTCGAAATGGTCCAGTGCCAGGACCACGTCGTAGAAACCGACGGCCAGGGTCGGTACCTGGAGATCGTCGTTGCTGGGAGTGGGCAGGTTTTCCAGACTGTAAGCCAGGTCGTAACCAAACAGGCCGGCGGCCCCTCCCTGGAAGGGGGGCAGGTCCTCGCGGTGGTGTGCCGTTGTGCTGGCAGCAAGCAGGTCCAGTCTCTGCTGGACCTGGCCGATTGCATCCTCGCCTCGCTGCTGGCACTGGAGAAAGTCGTAGGGATCTGCCGAGAGGAAGGAATAGCGTCCCAGCTCGGGATGCTTCATGGCACTATCGAGAAACAGGCAATGGGGAAGTGATGCCAGTCGCAGGAAAGCGGCCTGGCTGTCCGGCATCGGTACGATTTCTTCCACCAGCGGCAACTCGCTCTCCAGGGAGCCACTCGGGCGGGCCGTCTGGGATTGGACCTGTTGTGTCACCGGGTCAGTCTCCCCTCTGGCCGGAAGGGCCACGGGCGAGGCGATGGGTTGGCTCGGGGGTCGTCAGGAATCCCCAGTTAAGCGCCTCATCCTGTATGTACTGCTTGGAGAGCGTGAGTGCCGTGGCTGCCTTGGCCAGTTCATATCCCAGGTAAAAAGCATGAGCCGGATCGATGTTGGTTGGCGGCTGCGACTGGTCCTCTCCGCCGACCAGCCGATCGAAAAGCCGGTAAGGATCCGTGTCGGCAAGGTGCAGGTTGGCACTCACCACGTGCAGCTTTCCCTGTTCCGCAAAGATCCGGTAATTCGGATCCTTGATGGTGGCGGCCAGCTGTTCAAGTGCCTCGCCACCGAAGCTGTCCAGCTGGCAGTCTCGCAGCATGACCAGGTCTGCCTCCAGGTGCTTGGGAGGGACCTGCTGGTTGATCGAGTGGTAGACCAGGCGTCGCGCCAGGTCACATTCCCTGACCGATGAAACAGCCCAGGGGATGACCTGCGTGGTGAGGACGCTGCGAATCGACTGCTCCTGGCAAAATCCCATCAGCAGCACGTTGATCCCTGGACTGTCGACGTCGGTCAGTTCTGTCAGGTTGCCGATCCCCATCATTATCTCGGCATCGGGGTACTGCTGCCGGATCGCCCCGTAACGCAGCAGGCTCTGGGAAAATCCAAACCCGATCGGTTCCAGGATCGGGTCGATCCGCAGCGGGACTCCTCCGACCGCCAGTGTTTCAATGGTCTCGGCCAGCCCGCCAAGGGTGGCCGGTTCATCCGGGATCACCACCACCTCGCAGCCCCAGTCCAGGGCCGCCTGGCAATTGCTGCTGTTGACTGATAATACCAGCTCGGCACCGGCGTTGACGGCCGGCTCGATCTCGTCCGGGTCGAGGCTGTCGATCGAAACCCGGTGTCCCGCTTCCCGCAGGGCACGCGTCGTTTCCCCCACGTCTTTCCAGCAGGCTCCCGGGTCGCAGCCCAGGTCAATCAGGTCGGCCCCCGCCTCGCGCAGCAGGTCGGCCTGGCGAAGTATCTCCGCCAGGGAGAGCCTCGGGGCGTGGTTGATCTCCGCCAGTATTTCAATGTCGTGGGCGCCATAGGTTTCTGAGCAGGGGGCCCTGGTACCAAGGAAGGTTCCCAGGCGTCGCAGGTCACGTGGTCCGTTGATGACCGGCAGGGAGGTGATCGAGGTGATCGGTTCCAGATCCGAATCACAGTAACCGGGGAGTACTACCATGTCGGCCGGCGAGGGCAGGTTCAGGCGAGGAGCCATCCAGGCGGGGGTCATCAGCGCCGCGACCGTGATCGGAAGGACATCGATGGAATAGTTAAATGCAAGTTCGCCGGACAGTTGCTCGACGGTTGAGCGGAGGGCATGCTCGGCCAGGCGGCCGGTAACGAAGTGCAGGTGCTTGCCTGTCGGATCGATGGTCTTCATCACGACGGCTCCCCGGGCCCGCTGCCCGCATGACGAAATCCGCCGTTGACCGGGATCACCTGTCCGCTCAGGAAGGAGGCTGCCCCGGAGGCCAGGAAACAGGCGACATGGGCGACATCCTGGGGAGTTCCCCAGCGGCCCAGGAGCGATTCGGAAATGGCTCGCTGTTGCCATGCCGCGGAGGCCTGTTCGCCCCAGGCCGTGCGAATCCAGCCAGGGGCGATGCAGTTGACTCGAACGGCCGGAGCCAGGGAGCGGGCCAGTGAAAGCGTGAATCCCGTCACGGCTCCCTTGATCGCCCCGAACATCTCCCCGCTTTCCCCCTCCATACCGTGGGCCACCTGGTCCCACCCGATGTTCAATAGCACCGCCTGGCCCGGCTCTTTGCCGGCGCGGAGCATCCGCTGGCCCACCATGCGGCAAAGCAGCATCGTGCCCTGGACATCCACTCGCCAGAGTTGCTGGAGCTTCTGCTCAAAGGAGAGGCTGGCGGCCTCGCCCGTCAGTACGTCCGCGCCGGCCGCGTTAATCCAGGTCTCAATTCCCTGCTGCCACTGCCAGGCCTGCTCGACCAGTTCGGCCCGCTGGTCCGGGTCACCGATGTCGGCCGAGAGAACGGTCGCCTGGCGGCCGAGTTGCTCGATCTGCCCGGCGATACGGTCGGCTTCTGACCGGTTCTGGTGGGTATGCAGGAGAACATCCGCACCCTCGCGAGCCAGGGCCAGGGCAATCGCACTGCCAATGCCGCCCGAGGCGCCTGTCACGACGGCCCTTTGTCCTGCCAGGGAGAGACTGGCAGGGTCACTGTTATTCCTGTCCTGGACCATGCTCGAAAGGGGTGAATGGAAGGGTGTTTGCATTTCGTTGTACTTGGGTCACAGGCCAGCGGCAAGCAGGACAGGAATAACAGCAGGTGGGGTTGCGATTGCCTGCCAGAGGGCAGCGACGATACACTGGGCCCCAGCACAGCTTCCCCCCACGGCAGGCGTCGAGATGGATGTCGATCAGTTACGAGACGGTCTTGCAAATACGGCGCTGGCGCTACGTGGTTACAACGTCCGGAACCTCGGGCGAAGCCAGGAACTTCTCCAGCACAAGCTCTATGGCCCCCGGGTGGCGGGCTGGCTTGGGCAGGGAAGCGAGATTGCCTCGGACCTGCTCTCCCGGCCGGTGGACCTGGTCGATCAGGTGACGTCC
>CAYYZW010000009.1:0-2117 GCA_964476375.1 uncultured Pirellulaceae bacterium | reverse complement strand
CCCTCTAGCTCGAGGGCAAGGAGCTTTTCTTCCAGTGTCATGGCGGTCCTTTGATGGCGTTTTCAGCAAGCCGCAAAATTGGACGATCTTGAAAAAATGCCTGGATTTTATCGATCCGGACACAGAGAAAAACCCGGCCTCTTGGCGTCGAAACAAACAAGGGCAACCGGATCCTGCATACGGATCCCAACGCAGGGCTAGTCAACCGTGAAGAGAAAGTGTATGCCAATGCCTGGTTCCACGGGCCGGAAGCGGGAGCCAGTCCACAAGGCTCCGAGACCCCCGAGGAGTTCGCCCAGGCCGCCCGCAAGACCGTGGCCCGCGGCTATCGCGGGCTGAAATTCAACCCGTTCAGCCGGCGTCAGGGCTGGGATTTTTACCGGCTGGAGAACGCCATCTTGAACGCGGGGGTCGACTGCGTGGCCGCAGTGCGCGAAGCAGTGGGACCGGACGTGGACCTGTTCATCGACTGCAACGGGGTGTTTAACACCACGGGCAATGCGGTGCGGGCCGGCCAGGCTATCACGCCCTACAACATCGGTTTTCTCGAGGAACCCGTGCCCCTCGAGAACTTCCGCGAGATGGCATTTGTGCGGCAGAAAGTCGACATTCCCATAGCGACGGGGGAGCGGCTATTCACTATCTTTAGCTTCCAGCAACTGCTGGAACTGCAAGCCGTGGACATCATCCAGCCCGATCTATGCCACTGTGGTGGAATCCTGGAAGCGCGCAAGATTGCCGCCATTGCCGACGCCCATTATGTCGCTACGGCCCCGCACAACCCGAACGGTCCCATAGGTTATGCCGCCTCGCTGCAGGTGGCTGCGTGTGTGCCGAATTTCTTTGTGCTGGAACAGTTCCCGGCCGAACCATGGGCCGAGAAAATTGTCCCCCAGAGTGCGCAGTACCGGTTTGAGGACGGGTTTTTGGAAATACCGGATCGACCGGGACTGGGTGTGGACTTCGACGAAGAAGCGGCCGCCGAATATCCATATCGGCCACGGGACCTCTACGACCTCCACCGGCCGGGCTGGGATTCTTTCCGCCTCAGCTTCGATGAAAGCCAATTCCCTCATCCGGTTGGCCCGGCGATGGGGCAACCTATCCTATCACAAACAAAGTTGCTACCAATCCAGGAGGTTCTCATAGCAGATTCGGCAGATTTCAACTTCGAAGGAGTCGGAGGATTAGAACTGGAGGAACGTCCCTTCGGCGACATGGTGCCAGCGGTGGCTACAGATTCGCAGGACCGGGTCCACATCGCTCGCCGCGAACTACCGGCCATTCTGGTATCCGACCGCCAGGGGCTCCTTGCTGGAAGAAAGGACTTTCATGGGTGAGGCAAAGAAAGCGCCCGACTGGGTGTGTGTGACAGCAGCTGCCCCGTGGCAGCCACGCGATTCGCAGGGCGAGTTGGTCTACGACAATCATTTGTGGATCTTCGGCGGCTGGTTCACCCCGCAAACGCCGAATCCGCGCGACGCCTGGAAATCTCCGGACGGCATAAACTGGACCTGTACTGTGAAGGACGCGCCGTGGGACCATGGCGATCTGCCGGCGACGATGGCGTTCAAGGACAGAATGTGGTTGATGGGCGGGCGCATCCTGCCAGGTACGGTCGTCAGCAACAAGGTCTGGTCCTCCACCGATGGCGCAGAGTGGACCCTGGAAACCGAGGCCGGCTGGTGTCCCAGAGTGTCTCCCTCATACGCCGTGTTCGCGGACAGGATGTGGATCATGGGCGGCGTCGAGGACTTCTACCAGAACGACGACCAGACGCTCAAGAACGACATCTGGTCCTCAGCGGAGGGCAAGGAATGGAAATTGGAGGTGGAGAACGCTCCGTGGTCGAAGCGAGCGCACGCCCAAGCCGTCGTCTTTGCAGACAAGATCTGGATCATGGGCGGAGGCCACTGGATGCCAGAAACGATCCCCCTCAACGATGTGTGGTGTTCAAAAGACGGGGTGAACTGGACTCAGGTGACAGATGCGGCCCCGTGGTCGAAGCGAATGTGGTTTTCCCTGGTCGTCTACCGCGACCGGATGTGGGTCCTGGGCGGATGGAACAGGGAAGAGGGAAATTTTGGGGACGTCTGGTACTCGCAGGACGGGGCGAC
>CAYYZW010000008.1:0-7112 GCA_964476375.1 uncultured Pirellulaceae bacterium | reverse complement strand
GAAGGTTCCGGAATGGAACGAGGACTGCCTGCTCCCCCGACAAGGCAATTATAAATGGATCAATTCAAGCGAAAATAGAATGCGCACAACGGCATAACGACCACAAAGACCGGTAAGGCGAAACACAATAAATTGACGAATCCAATCATGTTGCCTGCGGGTGCCCACCTCTTTCACGAGCGAATACACGGCTGCCGTGACACGAATAGGTTTTTACTAACCGATGAATAATTCGCATGTCAACATTACGGGATTTGCAGGAGAGCGACTGGAAGGTCCATGGACAACCCAGCACGTAAAAAACATGCTTGATGACAATGTCATCAATGGAAATCCGCAGGTGTTCGATCCGGTCGAAACAACAAATGCCTGGGGAAAATTACAAGGCACAATACCCGATGACGATATCGTTCAGCGAAGGGCAAAAACTCCTTGACGGAATACAGGTCATGCAACGCAGTTGGGCCGGGTCCGAACAGAAGGTGCGAACAATCGAAAGAGAGACGGTTCAGCTCATTCAATCCACGGCACATGCTCGACGTGCCTTTTCGCTTTTCTGGGGCATTGCTGCTCTTGTGGGTTTTTTGATTTTGGTATTCACAGCGTATGGTTCATGACTTTGCGGCCTGCACCCCCTGCCCATCCCCATCACGGCCCTCGTCACGCTCTCTCGCAGTTAGGCCCAAACATCCAGCAGGAGCCTTCGCTGCTCGTCAACGAAAGAGAGTGCGCCGGATTCTGCACTACCCTGCTGCGAAAGTGGCTTTTCCTGCGGTAAAATGACCACAGGTTCGAGTTGTTCCAAACCGTCTGCCCGATTCGATTGCTCGAACCTCGTCCTCCTTCCGAAAAGTGAAAGGGAAACGAATGACTTCAATCCGTTTACCGGGATTCTTTCTGATCGCCAGCATGCTTTCACTGACGGCGACGGCTGCCGATTGGCCAGTTTATCTTGGGGGCAAGGAACGCAATCTTTATTCGCCCCTCGAACAGATCAATCGCGAGAATGTCTCCAGGCTGGCGGTCGCATGGACCTATGAGACGGGAGAGTCGGCAGAATACCAGGCGAACAACCTGATAATACAGGGTGTCCTCTACACTCCGACCCTGACGCGCAAGGTGATCGCCCTGAACGCCGCCACCGGCGAGGAACTCTGGAAATGGGATCCCGCCAACGAACACACGGGCCCCGGTCGCGCGCGGCAGCGCGGGCTGGTTTACTGGGCGAACGAGACCGGCGAAGAGCAGCGATTGTTCACCGCGGTCAGGGGTTTCCTTTTCGCGCTGGATCCGAAAACCGGTGAAACCATTCGTAGTTTTGGCGAGAATGGCTCGATTAGTCTTGGCTCGGGACTGAACACGCCCGGCGTCACGTACCGGGATATGTTGATCGTCGGTGGCGTCGGTGGGAAGGGTGCCGTGCGGGCCTACGATGTCAGGACGGGCGAGCAGCGATGGATCTTCCACCTGATTCCCCGGCCTGGCAAGGTGGGTTACGACACCTGGCCCAGGGACGCCTGGAAGACTGCAACCGGCCTGATGCCCTGGTGCGGCCAGTCGTTGGATGAACGTCGCGGCATCGTCTACGTGGCGACCAAGACGGCGGAGCCGGACTTCTATGGCGGCAAACGTGCCGGGAAGAACCTGTATGCGAACAGCGTTCTCGCGCTCAACGCCGCCACGGGAGAACGGATCTGGCATTTTCAAATCGTGCATCACGATCTGCTCGACAAGGATTTGCCCTGTCCGCCGGTTCTCCTGACGGTGAACCACCGTGGGAAGAGAATCGATGCGGTCGCGCAGGGGAGCAAACATGGGCTGCTCTTCGTGTTCGACCGCGTCACGGGAAAGCCGCTCTGGCCGATCAAGGAACGGCCGGTTCCGAAATCGGATCTGGTCGGTGAGCAGGCCTGGCCGACCCAGCCGTTTCCGACCAGGCCACCGCCGCTGATGCGACAGAAGTACACCGTCAAGGATGCCTCGAACATTTCGCCCCAGGCCCACCAGTTGACCCTGGACCGGATTCGGGTGTCGCCGAATTTTGGGCCGTTTCCGGCGCCGAGCCTGAATGAGACGGTGATGTTTCCCGGATTTGACGGCGGGATGGAGTGGGGAGGCGGTGCAGCGGACCCGGAGGGGATTTACTACGTCAACATCAACGAGATGCCCTGGCTGCTTCAAATGATCGAGACCCGTCATGCGGATGGTTCCACGCTTTTACCAGGGGAGCGCGATTACATGGTATTGTGCGGCGCCTGCCACGGGCTGGATCGAAAAGGCAATCGCCCATTGAATTTCCCGCCGCTGCTCGATATTGGAAAACGACAGAATCGCGCCGAGGTGGAGAGGGTCACGCGCCAGGGCGCCGGACGGATGCCCGGTTACGCAACCCTGCCAGAAGCACAATTCAACGCGATTATCGACTACGTGCTCAGCCCGCCGCGGAAAAAACCCGAAATTGCCACGCCGGCAGTTCCTGATCCTGAGGACGATGGACCGGTTTATGCTTTTGGTGGTTTTCATCGCTGGCTCGACGACGAGGGCTATCCGGCGATCAAGCCGCCATGGGGCACGCTGAACGCGGTCGATCTCAATACCGGCAGGATCAAATGGAAGGTTGCCTTAGGCGAATATCCCGAATTGACAGCCCGTGGAATTCCACCGACTGGCACGGAGAATTACGGTGGCCCGCTGGTGACGGCCGGAGGCTTGATTTTTATCGGAGCAACCGCGGATGAAACCTTCCGCGTGTTCGACAAGGAGACCGGCGATATTCTCTGGAAGGCGAAGCTGCCGTTTGGCGGCAACGCCAGCCCGAGTACCTATATGGTCAACGGTCGGCAATACGTGGTGATTTCGGCTGGCGGAGGCAAGGGCGGCCGCCCTCGCGGTGGTACCCTGGTGGCCTTCGCGTTGCCACACTGAATGGCGGGTGAGTGTTTCCCCAGGCGACCGTCAGGACGGGCATCCTGAGGGCACAGCGGCAGGGGGGCTGCCAATCAAGAGCTGGCCATCGCCCGCGGTTTATGGGTCGACCGCAAACTCGCGGATCGCATCAAGCGAGACGATTTCAAGGGCCCGCTGGTGCGTCGATTCGAGAACAACCCGTGGAGCCATATTGTTGTCGTAGGCCTCCTGCCAGCGTGCGGCGCACAAACACCAGCGGTCTCCGGGCTGGAGCCCGGGGAAACCGTATTCCGGTATCGGGGTGGACAGGTCGTTTCCGGCCAGCCTGGAGAACTCGAGGAACTCTGCGGTCATTTCGACACACACGGTGTGGGACCCATGATCCTGGTCGTTGGTGTTGCAACACCCGTCGCGAAGAAAGCCCGTGAGCGGACTGGTACTGCACGTCTGGAGTGGGCCCCCCAGGACATTGAGTGATTCGTTGCGGTCAACTTGAACAATCATCGGATGCTCTCCCCCTTAGCGGGATCCCCGGAAACGACCCACACAAAATGGAGTTTTTCCTGTTCGGATGGGACGGGGCCCTCAATGCGGTCTCCCGCAAACCCAGCGATATTGACGTACCATCCATCCATCCGGGGATACCTAACGACGGGATTAGAAAAGGTTTTCTTTCGGAAGTATATCTGGTCGGCAACCGGCTTAGCAAACGGGCAGAAGGGATTCACGCGGGTGACCACGATACAGGGTGGAAAGGCCCCTGCCCTTTATAACCGCTGCTGAATCCGGGCGAGAAAGGCCAGCAGGTCTGCCATCTGCTGGACGCTGATCTTCTTTTCCAGACCCACCGGCATGAACGATTTCCCGGTGCTCTTGATGACATCAATCCGAGCTCTGGGGACGACAACGCTTTCGGTCTTATCCCGACGGAATGTCACCGTCGTCGGTGTGGGATCCCGTAATAGTCCTGCCACAACACGTCCGTCCGTGAGGACCGCCGAGTACTCCATGAAATCCGCCGGCACATTGCGGTTGGGATCAAGGATGTTTCGAAGAAAGCCTTCCGGGGTTGTCGCGCCCCGGCCGTAAGCGGACAGGTTGGGGCCAACATCATGTCCGAGTACTCCAAAACGATGGCACATCGTGCATTCCCGTTTGAAGACCTCGCTGCCACGTTCGGCATTCCCTTCGAGGGTAAGTGCCTCGAGGTACCGCTCGATGATATCTTCGCGATCCCGGTTGACGCCCATCCCGTACAGTTCCACGGCCGCCTGTTTTATGCCTCCATCCGGGTGCTGCTGAAGAGAAGCCTGGCGAGATAAGGTCACCAGCGTGCGAGGCAAGCCACCCTCGCGGATCTCGTCGAGTAAACGTCCGGTCCATGTGGAACGACGAAAGATCTCCTCTGTTATCAGGGCCTGGGTGCCGGGAGGGCTGGCGGGCAGGGTTTCAATGAAGAGGCCCAGCACCTGGTCATTTTCCAGACGGGCCAGGGCCTTGACGGCGGCCGCCCGCACCGCCGGCGCCTCGCCGACAGAGATGAACCGGCCGGCGTTTTTGAGCAGCAGTTCTGGAAGAAAAAGATCGGAAAGTGTAAGGCAGGACATGGTAAGTTCGACGTCAGAACGGGACTCGAGCCCTCGGAGCACACTCATCTGGAGCGCCTTCTGCCAGTCACGGGACGCATTGTCTTGTGACAGGGCCAGGTGAAAGGCTGTTTTCCCGGACTGGATCTCGCCTACGCGGCTGGCGGCGAGAAGCCTGAGCGTCAAACCGTCCTGGCCGTCGGGATCCCGGGTGCGAAACGCCTTGAGCAGCCGCAACAGGTTCCGTTCTTCTCCGGCGGCACCCGCACGCAGAGAGAGTTGTTCAAGGAGAACTGAAATGGTTTCAGTCACAACGGGTGGCTGCCTCGCCAGGACCGCCTCGGCCAGTGCTCCCTCGCTGCCGGTGGCAGCGACGACGACTCCCCTTTGCAGCCAGGCGGGGCGATCGCCCGAGGGGGCAAGGAACTCCGGCCGCGTTACCCGTGAGAGGAAATCGATATAAACCCGTTTCCGCCGTTCTTCTAAATCGAGGCCCGCGATCCATGCAAGCCATTGCATGCAGACGGCCGGATCGCCGGAGGCGGAGGGGCGTGCCAGTGCGGCAGGGATGGAGGATTGGAAGTCAGGACAGTATGGGATGAGCCGGACGCCGTGTCGCTGAACCATTTTTCGGGGATCAGAGAGCAGGAGGGTGATATCCTCGGCAGTAAGCATCCCCAGGCCCTGGAGTGCCCAGGCCAGGTGGATTCGGGTTGCCGCCGACGAACGCTTCCGAAACTTTCGCCGCAGGAGCCTGGTGATACTGTGGTCCCGCCGCTGGACGAGGAGCCGCTGAGCGGTCTCCCGCCACCAGGACGAGTCATGGGCGAGCAGGTCGACCAGGTCAGCGGACGTGGCCTGGGAAAGGGCTGGAGAGGGCCTTCTCACGTAATCGACCGGCACGATCCGGTAAATCCGGCCCCGGTCGGCGCCCCCCATCACATCGACCTGGCCCGATGCCTTGAGGTCGGCCGGCACCCAGCTCGGCCCCTCCACGACCTCCCTGTACATGTCGACAACCTGCAGCGTCCCGTCAGGAGCGTTGATGAAATTCACGGCTCGAAAGTAATTGTCGGTGCTGGCCAGGAACTCGTTTTCTTTCCCGACCCGTGAACTGGAATAACTCACACCTTCCGGGACAAGCGTGCGGCGGTGGACCAGGTTCCCCGCCGCCTCGCCGACGAACAGGTTGCCCCGGTATTCCGGCGGGTAAGCGTCTCCCCGGTAGACGGTGATCCCACAGGACGAGGTGAAATAACCGGCGGCATTAATTTCGCCGGGATTGGCGTTCTTGCCTCTCGCCTGGCGCCGGTCGGCCCGTACCACCCTCCAGGGCTCGGGAGGACTGGCACGATAGACCGGTTCGGTGCCCCCTTCCAGGGCAAGGCTCTGGTAGGCCGGTAGCGAGGGTAAGAAAGCGCCCGCGGAAAGAATCACACTGGGAAGGACGACGTGGCGTGCCGGTCCGGTGTTCTGGCAGACAAAACGATCATAGGCATCATTGAAACTGTTACCCCAGCGACTGTCGCCCCGGCTGACCCGCTCAAGAATCCGCGTCCTGGGATCAAAACAAAAATCACTTCCCTGGAGGTCGAGACCCCTTCCCGGCTGTCCGGGCGGGACGGTAATCGTGCCGCCACTGTGGCTTGACGCACCGTAAAGCTTGTTGTCGATCCCCCATTTCAAATTGTTGGCCAGCGTCTCGAGGCTGTTCACCCCAAAACCCGTGAAAACAAGTTCGCGCTGGTCGGCGATTCCGTTGTCGTCGGTATCCTTGCAGTACCAGAGATCGGGGGCAGCGAGGATGAACAGGCCGCCCCTGTAACAGGCCACGCTCGATGGATTGGCCAATTCGGCGACAAACACCCGGTGTGTTTCATAAAAGCCGTCACCGTCCGCATCCAGCAGCTGGCTGACGCGTCCCTTGACCCCTTCAGGCGTTTCGCCGTGGCCGGGGTAATCTCCCATCTCGCACACGTAAAGCCGGCCATCCTCGTCATAGACGGCCGCCACCGGATCCTTGACCGAGGGTTCATGAGCCACAAGTTCAAGCTGAAAACCGACTTCCAGTTGAAAGGACTTTAATGCATCGGCAGGAGACAGCGGATGAAGGCGGCGGACCTGGATGCCCGGTTCACTCCCCGTTGGCGGGGCTGGCTGGACTCCGTGGCCGGCTCGATAACCCGTTCCCATCGTGACGCCGAGAAGGGACGCGGCACCCAGCACCAGGAACTGCACCAGCCTTGCCATGACTTACCTCGTGTTAGCGGTGAAACGGAGCCCGGATCTTACTGCGCCCTCGAGGGGATGGGAAATGATCTCCGGGCGGATTCTTTTTGGCATCCTCATCATCGAGCCTTTCCCCCACCGCGTGCTATTCTTTCGGGCGGAGGGTGGCGTGCGCCTGGCGCAGGATCTCCGCCGCCCTGGGGACACCGGAGACCTGGAACGGGAAGCAGTGAAGATAGATGGTCTGCGGAGGCATTCCATCGCGGCCGCTCCGGTCAGCATCTGGTATAATCACCCCACGCGAACAATCTCTCTAGCATGGATGAGTGGTGATGCATCGCCAGATGCCGTTAATGCTGTTTGGCCCGTTTATCCTGGGAATCTGTTTCG
>CAYYZW010000007.1:0-19226 GCA_964476375.1 uncultured Pirellulaceae bacterium | reverse complement strand
TCCGGTTCGTCCTTCTTTCGCTCTTTCTCGGCCTGGGGTGATCCCATTTTGAATTCACCCGGCTTCGCATATACGAATCTCTTCTCCGCAGGTTCCGCATAGGTGTTTACAAAGACCATCTTGCCTGCTGCATCAAATTCGCTTGCCGCACCGTCAGGTGGCTCGTGGGGAGTTTTTCCTGGCCCTGCGGGGATGGCGGGGGCGTTGTACTTCAGGTGTTGGTTTAATTTGAAAAAGTCCCGTACGTTGTCGGAACTATAGCCGATCAGTTCGTACTCATTCGTCTGCCCGGTCTCTCGCAGCAACACGTTGTAGGTTCTCTTTCCTTTAAAGAGAACTTCTTCGACCCTCGTGCGAGTGGCTCCCGGAAGTTTTTTTAGCTGGTCTTGCTTGCGGATCGTGATAATCTCGTAGGTCGGCCTGGGGTAAGTATTGAACGTTTCGTAGCTCAATACACCAGTCCAGTGCGTTGTCGATTCCTTGCCACGATCCTTAATGAAATACCAGAACCCGGCGACGCAGCGGTTCTCCTTGATGAAGCGTACCGGGTCTTCGTCTTTGTTGACCAAGACGTGCAGCGTCCCCTTTCGTTTCTCGCCGCGAAGCGTGAACTCGATATCCTTCACGACCACCGTTTCCGGGGGGGGTGCAGTGGCTAACGCGGTAGTGAAGAGCAGCAGGGTGCTGATTGCGTTCATAGGAATAGTCTAGTGGGCCTGATTCCATAATCAATTCTTCTCGTCCAGGTGAGTCATGGAAAGATCATGAAGACGAAAAGACAAAGGCCGACAGGTGGGGCCAGCGGATCTGCATGGCAATGGGAACCTCGGTGATGTGACGAGTTCATTCTGTCACGCGGCGGCAGGGGGATGCCAGCGAAGGGGCAGGGGACCGGACCCTGGTTTTGGCCCGAAAATAGGCGCCCCTGGGGTGGCGTTCTGCTGATCGACCGAGAGGCTAACTTTTGGACCCCCCGGGGGGAGTGTGCTGCCCGGCGTGGCGAGCGACTACAATCGTGCGTGTTGCCATTCTCCTGGGATCACAACAGGTCTGCCATGAAACCCACCGTCATCGCTTTGATCGCTTTGTGTTTGTGCCTCCATGTGAGGGGGGCGGAGAAGAAGGAACCCGGGGCCGTCCCTGCCGAACGTGAAACGGGAGATGGGCCGTCCTCCTCCCCGAAAATTCTTCTCTACCATTCTTTTGACCGGGCCGCAGAAAAACCAACCGTTTCTGCCGGCCCATTGGAAATCGCCGCTGGCCCGGGACTGCAACTGCGGCCCCCCGCAATACAGGGGAAGGCAGCCTGGTTTGCCGAAACGGCGATCGAGGCCTCCCTGCGGATCGACCTGCCTGCGCTGGCCGACGCCGACTCCTGGACGATCGCCCTGTGGCAGATACTTGAAGTCAAGGAATGGCTTACGGCGCCCGAAGACAACCTGCTGACCCTTCTTGACGAGGCGAACCAACCGATCATCCAGCTTTCCAAGGGGGGAGGCTTGTTTATCTACGAGGGAGAGAAAACCATCCACCTTGACTGCTTTGATGCCCTCTACTGGGTCCAGGGGAGTCGCGAACACCTGGCTCTTACCTGGCAACCTGACGGACATGACACGGCCGCCGGCGTCCTTCGCGCCTACTGGAAGGCGCGCCCCTACGCGGCCTTCTCGATGAAAATGACACGTCCTCCGGTCGCCTTGCAGATTGGCCAGCCGATGGCCGCCCTGGCGGTCGACGACCTGTATGTCTTGGACACGGCCCTGGGCCAGCGCAGCCTCTGGGAATTGTATCGACAGGCTGGCACAGATCGTGCTGCACTCACACGGCAGCTGGCGGACCGCGAACGGACCGAAGCGGATCGTCCCACGGCCAGTCGGCGGGCTGCCTGGGCCAGGCTGGCCCGGCAGGGAAAGCTGGTCGAGGCCGAGCAGGGCGTCCAGGAGGAAGATGTCCAGCGAGCCCTGGCCGAACAGCCGGACAAGAACGGTCGGTATCCGGCAAACGACAACCTCGCTGCCACCGCGTCGGGCCGCGCCTGTGTTCAGCCAGGTGACCAGTCACTCCGTTTCACCTTCGAGGTTCCAGAGGCGGGCGAATATTCCCTGGCCCTGCGGTATGTGCTGGATCGGCGAATGCACCCCCTCTGGCCCCAGGGCTCCGAGGCCAAAACACCCTGGACCGATAACTATGCCGAGGTAGAAATCCACCTGGATGGCCAGAAGTATGCCAGCGAACGGCTCTATCCAACGGGATCCTGCCAGGGCCATCGCGGAGATGTGGAACCCTGGGCCTGGCACCCGATCGGTAACCGCACGCTGACGCTGGCCGCCGGGATGCACGTGCTGAAAATTCGTTTCCTCAAGGGCCTGGACCGACCCTCTTACGATGCGCTGCTGATTTCAACAGAAACAGGCCCCAGGCCGAGTCATCCCCGCTGGGTCGACCAGTACCGTATTCCGCCAGCCTGGTGGGTCGCTGGTAAAACAACGGTCGTTACCGGCCAGAAACGGATCGACACCTACACGGTCACTCTCCGGAACCGTTGCGATGAACCCTGCAGCTACGAGATCCTGGCCGACAACCGGCGGATCAGGCCCCAGCAGGTTCGCATCAGTGTTGACCAACTGGCACTCGAACCGTTCGAGGAAAAATCATTGCAGGTTATCTTTGAATCGCCGGCGTCACTCAAGAACCACTCCGGCTGGGGAAACATCTTTCTCTGGAATGAGGATGTCTCGCTGCGGCAGAAGTACCGGCTCTGGAACCTGATCCCGGCCGCGCCGATCAAGCACCCGGTCCTTTCGCCAGCACCCGACCAGGAAATGCAGCTGGCCCTCCGTGACTGACTCAAAAACCGTGATCCCGCGGGCCTGACACCCGAGCTGCAACAGTGGATCCGATCGCGCAATACGACTCTCAGTACACCGGGACAGCCCGTCAAAGGGTTTCCCCGCGAGTTTGCCGGCGAGCGTCTGGAGGCCCTCGATCTCTGGATGACAATGAGCGCTGCAGAAATCGAGCAATACCTTCCGGACGGCCCTTCCGAACACAACGGTTATGGCAGTGGCTGGGAGCGGATGGGAATTGAGTATTCCGGCCTCTGGCACAAGACACCCCAGGTCAAGCAGATCGCGCCGTCGGGTGATATTGACCTGGTGACTTCACTAACGGTGGAAGGCCCACCTCAAAAAGGGAAGACCGAAACCTACCGCAAAACGTACGTGGCTGGTAAAGACAACGACCTGATTGGATCGCTGCGTGACACCCGCTGGAAGTCCATGATGGGGCATGGCATTTCCGGGGCAGCCCCTTACCGGGAGACGTCGCTGGGTCGTTCCAGTCACGCCGGGATCACGCTGCTGGCCGAGGCTTACTATCTTACCGGCGACAAACGTTACGCCGACAAGGCCTTTCAGATGGCCTCGATTTTTGCACGCAAATATACCGGGCTGACCAAGCACTTTAACTACGTGCTGAACCGGGAGGATCGGGACTGGTGGGGTGGTCGCATCGGCGGACGTTACCTGCCAAAATTCGGACCTCGCTACTACCATGCCATGGGGATCTATGTCCTGGACCTGCTCTGGGATGGACTGACAGCCGAGCAGCGCTGCATCCTGGAACACAATATTGTCCGCTGGGGAATGTACGAGGGGATGAGCGGCCCGCTCTTCGAGGAACCGGCTTACTTTGCCGCGGTCAACAAGGAAGACATGCCGTACCTGCCGATGGGTCGCGTCCTCGGCGACCCGGCCCCGGTCGAGGGTCTGCAGTTATTTTACGACATCTTCAAGGGGGTCGTCCTCGACGATGGCATCCACCAGTGCTCGATCGGCAGCTACGGCGGCGTTGGCAGTTACGTTGGCTTCATGGAAACACTTCACGCGCATGGCCTGGACATGTCGGGGAACCTGGCCCTCCGCAACTGCTTCCTGGCCCATCCCCATTTTATTTTTGCCGGTGGTGGTTTCCCGAATATCGACGATGGGGGGGGTGTTAACCTCAATGGCCTGGGAGCCGGTTTCGGCTGTCCCAGTCCCCAGCAATACGCCTGGGCCGAGAAACTCTACAAGGATCCCCGTTACGGCGCCTGGCCTGCCATGATCGCCGCCGCCCAGCGGGTGAACAGCAGCCCAGAGGACAACAAGGCAACACTGATGCGGCAGGAATACGTCGACGGTAACCTGCCACTGGAAAAGCTCTGGCCGCATCTCTACATCGCACCGATCAAGGGGATGGCGATCCTCCGCAACCGGACCGTCGCCGAGCCAATCGACTGGAAGGAGGTCATCTTCGACTATGGCCTCTATGGTGGACGTTCCCACGGACACCCGGCCAAGCTGGCGACCATTCCATCCTTCAACGGCCAGATCACGTCGATGGAGTACGGTTATGGAAAGCTGGGGGAACTGATGAGCCTCTACACCTCCAGCTATGCGCACAACGTGGTCGTGGCCGACGGTCGCAACCAGTTTGCCAGCTCCGGCGCGGTTCCTGTCGGTAGCCTGCGAGGTTCTTTTGCCGATGCAGACATCCAGTGGGTGGATGCCGAGTCGACCCGGATTTACAAGGGAATCGAGATGCGACGGACCGTCTTTACCACGCCCTTTGGAATCGTCGATCTGCACCTCTGCAACTCCGACACCACCCATCAATACGACTGGATGTTTCACTCTTTTGGCATGGCGCAGCCGGAGGGGCTTGCCCTTGCACCTGTCGAGCAGCTCAGCCCGGGAGGCGTCTTGCGTTTTGCCCGCAAACCGCGTTCCCAGGTGACCGACGGCGTGGTCCGGGTTCGCTGGGATAATGCTCCTCGAACCAAGCCTCCCAAAAAACAGTCGACGGCGCTGTTGCACGAGAGTGCCCATGTCCGGGTCTGGGCACTCCCGGCGAAAGAAACAACCGTCTCCCTCTACGGCATCCCCATGAACGAATCGGTCGGGAGCGAAATTGATTATCTGATGCTCCGGCGCCAGGGGAAGGCAACCGTTTTTGCCACCGTGCAGGAACCGTGGCGTGCATCGACGAGTTCCACAATGACCGCGATCCGGCGGCTGACCGTGAACGACGGCCAGCAGGCAGTTCCTGACCACGACGCCACGGCCCTCGAGATCCATTTCGTGGACAACTCGCGGCAGGTCTTTTTTGTCAACTACTCCGGGGAAACTCGCACGATTGGATCGGTCACCACCGACGCCGATGTTGCCTGCTGGGAAGTATCCCCGGAAGGCGTGCTGCGCAATCCAAAATATACCCCTGCAGCGACGTGGAAGATGCCCTAGCGACATCCACTGCCGCAAGGGCAGATCTTTTGGCCTGTGCCTGCCACGATTCAGTTCAGCTGTCCAGGTTGCGGGAAGTCAGATGCCTGTTTCCGTTTACCCCTGGAGTTCATTTAGGGTGCCGCGACTGGAGCCGAATCGATCGGTTTCAATGTCCATGTTCTGTAGCATGGTGACAAAGAGATTGCAGAGCGGCTGGTTATTATCGTGTCGAAAGGCACGATGCTGGCCGTGCTGGAACCCCCCGCCCGCAATCAGGATTGGCAGGTTGGTGTTCACGTGGGTATTGGCGTTGCCCATGTTGCTGCCGAACAGCAGCATGGTTCGATCAAGTAATCTCGCATCCCCTTCCTGAATCCGGGCGAGTTGCCCGAGAAGCCTGGCAAGCAGGGCCATCTGTTGATGATCGGCATCCACAAGTTGCTGAAGCTTGTCTTCCGCCTGCCCGTGATGGCTCAGGTTGTGATAGCCTTCGCTGGTGTGCTGGTCCGGATGTAACTGGAATACAGGTGTTGCAAAGGCGTCCACCATCAAGGTCACGATCCGCGTCGAATCGGATTCCAGGGCAAGGCGAGCCATCGACAGCATCAGCTCGAACTTCTCGAAGAAAAGTTTTTGATCATGGATGTCGGTCGGTTGCCCCTGGTCGGTTGTCGGTTTCGGCCGTGCATGCCATGTGCGAGCCAGCTGCAGGCGCTGCTCGACCTCCCGCACTGAGACGAGGTACTGGTCAAGCCGTGATTGATCATCACGCCCGAGCCTGCGACGCAATCGCCGGGCATCCTCTCCCAGCGTGTCGAGGATGCTGCTCTTTCGCTGTAGTCGTTCGAGTTGTTTTTCCTGGGAGGCCCGGTCCTCCTGGACGAACATCTTTCGGAACAGGTTTTCTGCGCTGTCTTCTGCAGGCAGCAGTGCTCCCTCGCGAGTCCAGGCCAGGCTGCGATTGGCCTTGTCAATATTCACGCCGAGGTTCAGCGTGGGGAATCGAGTAACCGGGCCAAGTTGTTCGGCGGCAAACTGGTCAAGTGAAATGGAATTGCGAAAACCACTCTTGGTTGGGCCCCGGGCCGCGGTCAGAAAGCAGTTCTCCGTGCTGTGACCGCCGTCAACGTCGGGGTGAGAGAGCCCACTGATGACGGTAAAGTCATCACGGTAATCGGCCAGCTCCTGCAGGTAAGGTGAGAGCTCGTATCCCGGTCCCGTGTCGGCCGGGAAAAATCGCCCTGGCAGGATGCCAAGGTTGTTTGAGATCAGGAGCATGCGCTGGGGGGGGACGCGGGGGGCGGGATCGGCGAAAACCCGCTGCATCGATTCGAGCAGCGGCAGTGCCAGGCTCACTCCGGCACCCTGGAGGAATCGGCGGCGTGTGAGAAGGTGACGCGTGGTCATCGTCGGATCTCCTCACCCAGGAAAATCCTGCTCTGGACCAGGGCGTGAATCAGATCGCGGACGCGGTATTGGTTCGGCTCGCAACGATCCAGGGCCTGCTCGATAACCTCGCGGTCGGAGAATCGCACGGGTGTTCCGGTCGAGTAGACGATCAACCGGTGCAGGAGGTTGCGAGCCAGTTGACGTGGGTTCGCAAGGAGAATCCGCTTCAGGTCATGAATGTCGGCAAAGGTATCGCCATCACGCAAGCGGCCGCTTGTATCGACCGGGTGAGTAACCCTGTAGACAAAATCGTGCCCGGTACGGTCAATTCCACTTACCTGTTTCCCTGGCAGGGGCGAATCGATCCCTGCTGAAGGGGGTGGGGATCGATCAGTCTTTTCAATCGCCCGGTACCTTGTACGCCAGGCGCCGAGGATGTCAAAACTCTCCAGTGCAAGGCCAACAGGATCAAAACGTGCATGGCATGCCTTGCAACTCTCGTCATTGGCATGGAGTGCCAGAAGTTGTCGAATGGTCCGGGCTCCACGGACATCCGGCTCGACGGCCGGCACACTTTCCGGCGGCGGCGGGGGAGGCTGGCCAAGGAGTCGATCCATGATCCATGCGCCGCGGATAACAGGCGATGTAGAAGTGCCGTTGGCCGTGACCTTGAGTACGGCGGCCTGCGTCAGCAGTCCCCCGTAGGGACTGTTCTCTGGCAGGGGGATCCTGCGTAGCTGGGATCCGGAAAGCGGTGCCAGCCCATAGTGCCGGGCAAGCCGGTCATTCGCCAGGACAAAGTCCGTATCGACGATGCCCGATACCGGCAGGTTGTCCCGTACCATGGCCGTGAAGAACAAGCGAGATTCCCGCCCCATGGATTCCACCAGGTAGTTGTCGAACCGGTACTCGGGGTAGAGGCGGATGTCCGGTTCGTTTCGCTTGATGTGGCGCAGGCTGAGCCAGTAATCGGTGAAGTTGAGGATGAACCGCTCAAATCCAGGACTTGCAATCAGCCGGTCGGTGGTCCTGCCGAGGGTATCCTGGTCACGCATTTTCTTGTCACGGGCCAGTTCCATGAGAGCCCTGTCGGGACGCGTGTTGGTGAGGAAATGGGAAAGTCGGGATGCAATTGCATAGTGCTGAAGTTGTCGTGTCGAGCGGTTCGACGGCGTGCGAAGATAGAGGAAGTGGCCTGAGGTGAGAAAGCCGGTATAAGCGCTGAGCATCGCTTCAGGAAAGGAGGCTCCCTCGCCGAGTCTGACCTCGACCAGTTTTTCGTATCGACCGAGCGTTTCCCTGGAGACAGGCTCGCGTGCCGCGGCCTGGATGAACCGCTTGAGCAGCCTTCGCGCGTCCTGGCCGGGATGGCTGGATACGACCTCCGGAGCGAGGTCGTCAAAAAGCACTCGATGGGATGCCGGCGGCCACGATTCCGGGGGTATCGGCCCTTCCACCTCGAGCCACTGGATGGCGACGCCCGGCTGGCCACCTTCAGGAAAGGGTGGATACCGGTACGTGGGGGGGCCGCCGTCTACATTCCGGGCGAGGGGGACTGGCAGCCCGAGCAGACTGAATTCAAACGTCTCGCCGGGAAGCAACTCGACGGTGGTCTCAAAGACCCTCTTTTCCGGTTGAATATCCATCCATCCGCCGGTCGCACGAACGTCCCCGGAGACATCCGGGCCACTCGGCTTGCGAGCCCGGAATGTCATCGGAACCGGGTCCACGGCGGGCTTGAGAGTGAACCTCTCCGCCTGGAGCACGGCGCGTGCTGAGAACCGGACCCGGTACTGACCGGCAAGAGAGGCGATAAATCCACGAGGGTACCCGTAGTAGGGCCAGTGAGCTGATCGGAAGATGGCAACCTCGAGTGTGGGATCGGTGCCCAGTTTTTCGAGAACCTCGTTGTCAACGGCCTGGTTATCCCTGGCAAAGAACATGGCCTGACGGCCACCAAACGTGGCAGTTCCCGAGAACAGCTGCCTGCCGATCGCGCGGTATTGTGTGACTGGAGGAGGAGTCGATTTAACGGCCATGGCCTCTCGAAGGGCGGTGTCGGCAGCATCAAAATAGGCGGCCAGTTGCACTCGTGAGACGTCCAGTACAGAGGCAGTCTTGTTGAAACCGTGTGCCTCGCGATCCTCCGGCAGCATGTCGCGAATGTCCAGTCGTGGTAGCTCGAGCAGGTCCCTCAAATTCTGTTCGTATTCTTCGCGATTCAAACGCCGCATCATGCCGCGGCCGTTGAGATCGACTTCAGCACGATCTGCGCTGCCGATGGCGTCATCGAGCAGGTGAAGCAGTGCCTGGCGTTTTTCATCGGCCAGCACGGTGTCTGCCGGCGGCATTTCTCCCCGGGCCACTCGATCGTGAACCTGTATCCACCGCTCGCGGAGAGGCTGACTGTCGAGCTGAAATGCCAGGCCTGAAAGGTCGAGGCCCCCTTTGGCATTTTCACGGTCGTGACAAACGAGGCAGGTCTCGGCAAGCAGCTTTTCCAGGGCGGCCGGTTTTTTATCTGCCCTCAGCGGAGGTGTCGCTTGACCGAGCAGCACGACAACAGCGCAAGCCAGGGAGAGAAGGGTGGAAAGCGTGGCTCGCCTGGCCCGCTGTGAGTTTCCCTGGGTTGATGCTTTCATCAGACTATTTCTAGTTGACAAGATGAATTGCTGGATGTCTTACACCGAGTTTTCCCGGCCCATGTTTGTTCGTCGTTGAACCGATTTTTCACGCCTCCCTGTGCATACCACAGCATGATCTGGTGATTGGCTCGGGGTTGTTTCAATGTATTGAACACGTCGGACACAGACGTTGGTTCGTCCTTGGAGTGTGATGCCTCGTCCATTTGTTCTGGTAATGGAATTCGCGAGTTAAAGTAAACAACGTGGCCGTATGGAGGTTCTTCATGGCAGACCTTGTTTAAGTCCGTCTGCATGTCCTTTTTCATCTTTTCCAATGCGGAAGTAATTGAGCTTTGCCGGGGTTTTCCCTTGTCATCGTTGTTTTTCTTATCCATTGTGGCCATGTAACTGGCGTAATGATCAAACTTGAATTCCACAACCACCAGATACCGGTCAGTGTCGTGCGGGTTTCCCTTTCCCTCACCTTTGCCGCCACGGCGAAAATCGGCATCTTTGTTAACTGCCGTGCAGTAACTGTTTGTGCCGACCCACTTATCCCATAGCCAGACATAGTCCAGGCTTCCTGACCCCCACCTCTCTTCTTTGTCTTTGTCGTCCATTGGTTCTTCGAAGAATGAGTCCCTTGAATAATGGTGGACTGTGGCATATTCGTTCATGATCAGCGGGAATTCTATTTTATCTTTAGTCTCCACAGTCTCCGAGAAGCGATTGTCGTTTCTGACAAGTTCCCGCAGGATCTGATCAAACTCGTTGTGCAGGTGCTTCTCTTCCAGAAACCGCGTGGGAGATCCGCAGAACCTCTTGCAGAGTTTCGTCAACGCTATTTCAACGACTCCGTCAGCCTTCTCAGCTGGCTTGTCTCTTTTTTCATTGCTTGACATCGCTCTTTTCCCGTTGCCTTGTTTCACTCCGTCATTGCCGCGCTGAACTCGTTCGGATAGGTCGCCTTGAGATAAGCGGCTTCATAGCAGTCGTACGCTGTGGCGTAGCAATGCGCCTTGCAACGAGTCTGTGCGGCCAGGTCCTCAACCAGATCCAATGCCTGCGTGCCTGACCCGGACTCCGATGTGCCGCTGAGCAGTTGCCGCCGTGCGGCAGCCACCCGGTCCTGATTCCCCTTGCAAATCTCCCGAAACAGTACGTAGGCCTCGCGCAGTGTGAAGTTCCCTGCCTGGTGAAGAATCTGCATCAATTCTTCCTGGTACAGAATGAAACCACTCACCGAATCCGGGTCCCTGTTGCTGTCGCTGTATGCCACGTCTTCGGGACGCTTCTGCGGGTCCCGTGCCAGCAGCCGTTCCCGGATCAGTTTCATTGCAGGGTTGCCGACAGCAATCAAGGCTGCCAGTTCGGCAAAGGTCTTTGGCTGGAATTGCCGCAGTCTGTCCTGGTCGGATGAGGAATCCAGGCCATCAATGCCACTGGTATCGCCACGTCCCAACAATTCATACGTTGTCGCGTCATCCAGTGCCACGCTCGCTTGAACGTGGGCGGCAAGCTTAGCGATCCGCTCAAGCTGTTTGCAAGGGAGGAGCTTGAGCTGCAAACCAACAGATCCGTCCTCTCCAGATTCATCGCCGCTGGGCAGGTGTTCGATCGGCTGGCTCACGTTACAGGTGATCCAGAGGTCGTCCTGCATTGTGCTATCCGGATCAACGAAGCGTTCCAGCAGGAATCCATGGTCCAGTGGGTTCAGGGCGGCCAGGCCGAGCAGGTACAAGACGAATGATCCTGCCGCGGCACCATTGGCACGCAGGATCGTACCATCCTCCTGGATTGTGCCCCTGATTCGTGCCAGTTCCAGTAGCGGACCAACCAGGCCTTGAAGCTGGTACACGGCCAGCTCAGTATCGAGCCGCTGCGCTGCGATCGCAGAGCCTGTAAATCCCCTCGCTTCAACACACCCATCCCGCAACGATGCCAGGGCATTTGAATCGGGCTGACTGTCCGCCGGTAAGAGAACACTGGTAATCGTCATATAGCTAAATCCAATCAGGTAACTTCAAACACCTCGCCATCCTCAAGCACCCGCACGTTGGGGAAATGCTCGTGGTATTGCTCGGGTTCAAATGTGTGGATTGGGATCACGGTCTGAGGGTTAATTGCTTCGACAAATCGAATAATGTCTTTCACGTAAATATGGCCGGAAGTATGGGCAGGAAAAAAATCGCCCTGGACCCCTGCAAGGTGCTCCTGGAGTTCCACCCAGTCGGGCTTGGTGAGATATCCTTGCCAGTAGGAATACAGGCACCGACTGGACTGGGGCAAGGTGCCATCGAAATCCAGCTTCACCATCGAAGGTCGAAAGACCATCGTGTACTTGCCTGGTTCTGTCAGCATCTCATCCAGCGTGATCTGATCTTTCTCAAACAGCTTTTCCAGCTTCTGGATCTGTCGCTTTGCGAACGCCGTGTTGAATAACACGCGGATCCCCGAAGATCGCTGGGGCGCAGGGATTCCTGATTTTCCGGAAACCATGTGCATGACAAAGGCTGCATAGGCATCGACAACGAAAGTCCTGCCTGCCTGCCGGGTCGCCTTGTAATAGGTCACAAGCCGATCGACATCGATGGGCGAGAACGCGGCCAGCACAAGTGCTGGTGCGGTTTTGATAAGTTCCAGGATATCCTTTTCCAGTTGATATTCATTACGGTCTTCTGGTCGCTCGGACCCAAAGTGGGTTCCTTCCATCAGCAGGACATCAATGTTCTTCGCTCCCACATCCGCAATCAGGTCTTTGACCATGCCCGGTTTTCGACCGTGCATGCGGAGGTCGCCTGAATAGAGCAGGCTCTGGCCGTCTGCTTCAAGGAGAAACGCATAGGCCCCGTAGCTGGAGTGGTCGACAGGGTAGGGGGTGACGGTGAATTCCCCGATCGTGAACTTCTGCTTGCTGCTGACTTCCCTGTGCCGGTTCCGGTCGAGTTCCTGCTGGCGACTGAATACAGCACCGGCCTTCATCATCTGGCTGGTTCCCTTGGATGCGTAGATCGGAATGTCCGAGTTGGTGAACTTCAGCAAGCCGACATGATCCAGGTGGCTGTGGGACAGGAGGATTGCGTCGGGAGTCGGCCCTGCGGTGAACAGGCCGGGGACATTGGGTGCCGTACCCTCGCTGACCAGTTCTTCCATTGATTTTCCATGGATGCGTCGTTGGTCAAATGGTGCACGGTCGGCGTCGACCAGTGGCAGGCCGACGTCAAGGATCAATCTTGTGGATGTCGCTTTCAGCTCGACGCACGAGCCTCCGATCTCATGGGTTCCACGGTGGACAATCAACTGCACGGTTGGTTCTTCCTGATCTGGACTGTTACGCGATTCGTATTGCCATCGGTACAACGTGGGGATGGCTGCGACATCGATAATTGATTCTATCCGGGCAGAATCCCGATGACGACGTGCAGCAGAATATATCCGCCAACGATGGAAGATCCCCGGCCCTGGCTGTGGTGGCTGGGATTTGACGCGAATTGGTTTTTCGATCGGTGAAAAAGGACATGAACGTGGTGAAAAGCATTTTTCTTTCCGCCACTTTTTTCCCGAAGGTGGATTTGTCATGGCGGATTCTGTGCCGCCCTGGTTGTGTTATTATGCCCTGGTGTCGAGGTACCGCAGGTTGAAACAGGGGAGATTCGTCATGTTCAGGATTACTGTGCTTCTAGTGTTTCTTGTTGCAGGTCTGCCGGATCTTGCTGGCCAGGACGCAGGTTTGCCGACCAGTCGAGATGCTTCGACGCCCAGGAAGGTTCCGACCCCGCGTGATACGATTCCGCTGGAAAAACTCAAGACCATGGCGGCCCGCAATGCCTCCGCGGAATTTGATCCGAATCGATTTATCACGCCGCACATGCCGATCGCGATCCGGCAGGAAAATCCAGGCGGTCCGGTCTACCAGGAAGGAACCAGCTACACGTTTCTCGTGCACTCCATGAAATTTGCAACGATCTGTCGATTGGGAGATGGACGCCTTGCGATGATCGGGACTGGCTGGCTGGACGGAACGGACAAGGAACAGCGAGGATCCTTCCTCTCCTACTCGGTGGATGAGGGGAAGAGATGGAGCCAGCCGGTCGAATTTCACCGTGGCCTGGAACGCCCGCAGTTGGTCAGCCTGGGTGGGAATCGACTGATGGTTATTCCAGCGGACGATGATGGTTTTCTCTGCCTGAGCCAGGACGGGGGGAAACAGTGGAGTGAAAAGACGCAGTTTCCTCGCCTGGGTGACGGAAGAATTACCTACCACAAGGGGAGTGTCCTGGTCGAGAAAGAGGTCGTCTCAGCGATCTTCACGGCCGCCGTCGAACCCCATGGTCCCGTGCAGTGGAGAGCGCAGTCGCTGCTTCGAAGAAGTCATGACGGCGGGAAAACCTGGAAGGAAGGAACCTGGTTTCCGCCACAATGGCAAACCTCCGAGGGGTCCATCACGCGGGCCACGGACGGGGCGCTGGTCGTCTCGCTTCGAACAGCCCAGCCTGAGGACTTTCCTTCTTTCAGTGACCACTGGCGACGGATCACGACTGCCCGTTCGATGGACGAGGGGAAAACCTGGACAGATCACCAGGTGCATTTCAAGTACGGCAAGGTTCACACGGATTTGATCACGCTGAAGGATGGCCGCATCCTGATGACTTATGCTGCCCGCATGGGGGAACTGGAAGGCAAGGTTTATCACGGAATCGAGGCGGTGATCAGCCGAGATCACGGCAGGACCTGGGACTGGGACAAGCGTTTTACCCTGTTTCGCTGGGCCATGCACCAGACGATGCATAGTCCCTGTTCACTGGAATTGGCAGACGGCCGGATCCTGACGGTATTTCTCTATCACTACGGGGCGCAGTGGGGAAAAGCGGGGGTCGGAGGATCGGCACGTACATTGGGTATCACTTCCGCGGTCATCTGGTCCCCCGGGGCCGCGATCCGTCCCCAAACAGACTGACGCATCTAGCGAAACTCGAACGAGTACAGGTTGGGAGAGGTGCGACCGTTGGTGAAATAAAAACGGAGCTGGACGGGCGCCTGCATGGCATCGCCGAATCCCCGGTTTCCCCAGACGACCCTGTGAGCCAGGGAATCCGTCTCCAGGGGTGTGCATTGCTCGCGAGAATAGCCGGGTACGACATCGCCTGACTCGGGGTCGATTAACTCAACCTCCAGCCGGCTTCCTTTCCTGCAGGATGCGTTGAGATACAGGTCCCTGGCGGAACCCCGGTCAACAGGAATGGTGGTGACGCGTCCCTGGTCCTGGCCGTCCTCCAGTGTCAGGCGTGTGAAGCCATCCAGCCGAAGCGTGGCCAGGCCGCAGCTGTGTTCCCCTTCAATCAGGCTGGTTGTGCTGAACCGGTAGCCGGAGTAGTAGATCTTGATTTCCTTCGCGTCGACCAGGGGGATGGAAGGAGCGATCTCGTCCGCATCCCATTCCCCCGCTGCGCCCTGTTGCACCACTTCCGTGCCAGGCTGGATGTAGGTGAAATGCTCACCGTCACGACTCATGGCCAGTTCGACGGTCATGTTGGTTCCGCTGCGCTGGTACTGGTAGAACGCCAGGTAATACTGGCGGTACTTCCAGACGGCGACATCATGAATCTGTTCGACCTTGCCGTTTTTCACCACCGGGGTGGCTCTGGCCCATGGATCGAAAACCGGGTTTTTCGGATCGGCCGTCCATTCGGATGCGTCCGCGCTGAAGCCGTAGCCCGCGCCTCGCCGGTCGTTATTCAGACCCATGAATCCGTAGGCCTTGTACTTCCTGGCGGGGTCTCGTTCGTCCGGATCATAGAACAGGGCCTGGGGGGAGAACGAGGAGGGCATCCCGGCGGGGAACCGAATGCCGCCGCGACTCGCCTGGTGCCAGCGAAGTCCGTCGGGAGATGTCCAGAGCGTCCAGGTTTGCGCATCGTCCGATTGGCCAACAGCGAACCCCGCCCGGTTCGGCGAGGGTGCCGTGCCGGTCCACGTTAAAAACTTGTATCGACGTGCCGGGTCCGGATCGTGTATGTCGACATACATCCCCGATGGAACGAGCGGTCGGTAGATCGGCGTTGCCGGAAGCCCGGCAACCATGTTCGTGTTGTCGTTGTCTCCAAAGGAGGCCAGGCCCAGCGGTATTTTCTCAAAGCTGCGACCGTCGCTGCTCTCGGCGTAACCCATTCGGATTGAGGGGATGGATCCGCTTTTCGGCCATTCCGAACCAGGCTCGCGATGCATGCCGGAGTACCATGCCCGGTAAACGCCATGCTGCTTGAGTACCTTGACCTTCGAGGCACCCTGCGAGTCGAATTCCCCGGGCCCTCCGGCAGTGATCACCGGGTTGCCCGAAAACTTTCGCGCCGTGTTGACTTTCAGTGCAAGGCCATCGATGTGCTGGATCTCCTTGGAATCGAGGAACAGAACCTTGTTTCCAGGGTCGGACGTGAGCGACGGGACCCGAAGAATGTGAAACAGGGTGGCAGGAAACCGGCCCCGGTGTCCCATCACCAGGGCAATCGAAGAGTGGTCCGCGCCGACCCCGTGTTCCACGCCCAGCCAGTCGATTGAGAGGTGGTTCTCCTCGAATCGAGCCGTGTTTCGTGTCAGCCAGAAACCGTTCATGATTGGACTCCACCGGGTGCCCAGCCATCGCGAGTAAAAGACGTGCTGGCGCGTTGAGTCAATAAAGAACATCCAGGGGACGCCATACCGGTCAACAACCATTCGTGGTGAGTGCACGGTGTCCCATACGAAACGGCTGTCCAGGTCCGTCAACGGGTGTGACTGCCGTTGTTCTCTTTCCAGGAAGGTGTATTTCAGCGAGTCTCCCGATTCGTGAACGGCAAGGATCTCGCCGGCCGTTTCGGCGAGAGCGGGCCGGTGCCCGGGGTGACTCGGCTGAAACTGCCAACTCCCGGTATTCAGCGTGGAGACCTTCAGCTTCACGTAGTGGGTACCCCCCCTGGTGTCGCCAGCTGCGACGTGAACAAAGGCCCCGTCTCGGGAAAAGAGCATGGCGGGTGGATAGAGCCCTTTCCCCTGTCCGATTTCGAACGACTGCCATGCTCCGTCGCGGAGCGTCCCGAGATGGACTGTCACGTCCGAGTCGTTGCCTCCACCGGTTGTCCAGGTCAGCCAGGCCTGCCCGTCGGGTGATCGGCAGATATCTCCTGCCCAGGACCTGGTTTTTGCGAGCACGAGTCCTCCCGCCTGCCCGCTCACGGGATTCAACCATTGTTGATCGACCTTGCCGCTTCGCAATGCTTGTGTCTTCACGACGCTGTAAGCGGTCAGGCCTTGCTCGGTCGTGTAAATGACGTGGAGCCGATCCTGGGGATCGATGGCGAGACCTGCAGAAAAGAATGACGCCAGGGGTCTGCCCTGCAGCGTGGGGAGCGGCATCGTCAGTGGGAAATCCGAAATCGATTCCGGGTGCGCTTTCTGCGAGGCCTTCAGGGTGAAACCCTTCCCTCCCATCGACGTAGGGACCACCAGGTAACAGTGCCCCTGACTGTCACAAACCACGTGCCTGTTGATTGCCCTGCGGAACTCAAGTTGGAGCAGCCTGTTGTGATTGGCCTCGAGACTGGTCGTCCCGGTGAGGAGCACGAGGACCGACCAGGTCAGGCCCATGGCTGTTCTTGCCCAGGATTGTCGTCTGTCACACATTGGCCTCTCCGCTTTAGTTGATTCTGGTCGTGAGCTGCATGGCAATGGGAATCCGGGTGACGTGCTGAGTTCATTATGCCACCCGACGGCCGGGGGATGCCGGCTTCTCGAGCAGGTAGGGCTCTGCCGCTGTTTCCCCCTTCGGCACGAAGGACAATTCTTCCGCCGACGCGGGTCCATAGAACAAGAGCAAGGCCAGCAGCGTGGTAGCGCACAACGCGATTGGAAAGAGTTTTCTCACAGCATGGTGCTTGCTGAATTGAATTACAGTTCGCCGTCTAACCCGCGTTGATAGTACTTGTGGGTGATTTTATCCTGGTTTTCTAACAGCCATTCGATCGATGGCTCGTTGCACATCGCCTTGTGAATTGCCTGAGCCATTGCTTTTCGGTGGATGTCAAAGAGCGCTTTGTGATCGAGGTTCTCGTCCGTCGCGGCGCCAGGATTGAGCCAAACCGAACAGACGATACCCAGGTCATTTGCCTTCTCTTGGGGGATATCGCCAGCGCGGACAGCGTCGAGCACACCGTTGGCAATCGCGGCCTGCACTGTTCCCATTAAAATATTGGTGTAGGCACTTTTCTTGACCGTAACCTTGCTCACCATCAGCGTCACTGGACGAACCTGGATGTCGGTATCGAGAATGGCGAAGACTTTGGAGTGCCCAACGGATTGGTCACCGGTTAGCGTCGCAATCGCTGTGCCGACCGGTCCGTCCAACTCACCGATAACAACCTCCGGCTCCGCAGCCGTGAATGGGGGGCCGCCGGCAACAAGGGACTCTCCGGTGCGCATGATGATTCGATCGCTCATGTGATGGTTCCTTTTTCATTCAGTTGTGATATTAATCGATCGGCAGCATCCTCTGCCCCGCATCTCTTTGCTCAGTGTCGACCAGGCCTCCAGCCGCCCGTCATCGCGGCTCTTTCGCCGGTGGAGGGCGTCGCGCAACCCTGGACTGGTGAGCCGAGAGGACATTACTTTGCCTCGAGCGAGATCCGGCGAATTTCCGAATCGTTGCGAATAATGATGTGCCGGTTGGCATAGGCCGGTTGCACCCAGTTGACCAGGTCATCGGCAAACCTCCGCGGCCCGTAACCACAATGGGTATCTGCCGTGATCAGCTTCGTCCGCCCCAGCACGGTCGGGCCACGTGAACTGAACTGCATGATCAGCAGTTCACCAAGATCGTTGTTGACGAAATACCGGTCACCATTCTTGACCCAGAAGAAAGACCCCCAGCGTCCCTGGCGGGTCAGCTTCTTGTTTTCCCAAATGCGGTTTCCATCGCTTAGCTGCAAGCCCCGCAGTTCCCCGTAACTGCATGTCCCGTAAAAATGTTTGCCGTCGGTGATCGGCGTGGTAATCACCGCGTGCAGGCTGTCGGTCTGATCCGGATTCTCTCCGCTGCCCGAGTTACGCCAGACGGCCGTGGCCCCCTTCTCCGTGACCTCGACCAGCATCGAGCCATCGTAAAAACCACTCACCAGCAAGCGGTTCCCGATCTGAACCGGTCGAGCCAGTGCCATGTTCGACTTGGCCACGAAGGGGACCTGCCAGAGGACCTGCCCGTTGTCCGGGTTCAGTCCGCTCAGTTGCTGCTGGTCCCACTGGATCAACTGCTGGCGACCCGCAATCGTGAGAATCACCGGCGACGAATAGGGCATGTCGTAATTGCCAGGAAGTGCTTTCCACTTTTCTTTGCCCGTAACCTTGTCAAACGCCCGCAGCAGCCCCTCGCTCCCACCACAGACAAAGATCACCGTATCCTTCCAGGCCAGGGGGGAGGCAGAAACTCCGAAGACGGGCACCTCGGCATCAAACGCCTCCAGGGCATCGTACTCCCACTGTACCTTGCCCGTCTTGGCATCCAGGCAGTGCATCATGCCGGTGGCGCCGAGCGTGTAGAGCCGGCCATCACTTACCAGCGGCGTGGCGCGGGGACCGGTGGCGTAGGAATGCAGTTGTCGACGATAGTGGGTTTCCCACTGGTGACTCCAGAGCTGCTTGCCAGTCTTTTCATCGAGACAGAGAATGCGCTCGATTGCTTCCAGGATTTCGGTTTTCGGTTTTGGTTGATAGTCGGTCACAAAGACGCGCCCCTGCCAGACAACCGGGCCCGAGTATCCCGAGCCAATCGGAACTGACCAGGCGGGTTTCAGGCCATCCTTGGGGAACGTCTTGAGGATCCCGGTCTCGTTCCAGTTGCAGCGCCGGTCATTCCCGGCCCACTGGGTCCAGTCGTCTGCGATCAGGAATCCAGGGGTTGCCAGGAGAAAAACGAGTAAAGCTG
>CAYYZW010000006.1:0-14446 GCA_964476375.1 uncultured Pirellulaceae bacterium | reverse complement strand
AGATGTCCTGCGAATGATCGATACCGAGTGTGACAATTTCCCTGGCCACCAGGGCCACCTGGTCGCTGAGCTTGTCCAGTTCAGGTCGGACCCGCCGAGCATCGGAGGCGCCCACGATACCATCCAGGAGCAGGGCCGCTTCATGGATCAGCCGGTGAGCTTTCTGGATTTCTTCCCTGTAACGCTGCTGGGCCTGCTGACCATCCAGCGCGGGAGCCGGTGGGGACGCCGGGGGCTGGGACGAGGCTCCAGGGTCCGGTACACAACCGGCCACAAGAACCAGGGCAACCAGGGCAGGGGGCAGACGATTCATGGAACCATGGTATCCTCTGTCGCACCGGATTACTAACCGGCATCAGTCCGGGCCAGTCATCGCTGCATCCTATTTCTTCAGCGGTGCTTCCAGCACGGCCCAGATCTCTTGATCCTCGTGCCCCCGGAGCCGATCCCTCTCATCCTTGACGGCCTGGAATAGCCCTACCAGTTTTCCGACCTCGCTCTCCAAACTATTTTTCTCCACCTCGCTGGGTACTTCCATGTCATTGACAGCCACAGCCAACAGATTCCACCTGGCCGCCAGGTTCTCGATCGCGGGTCCTGCATCGATGGCATCTTCCACCGAATCGACTTCCCTCAATGTCCTGGCCACCCTCGACTGAATATCATTCATCTCCTCGGCCAGCTCCTTCTGGGGCTCACCGCAGCCGATCACAAAAGCATCAGGCCTCCCAGAAGCGGAAAAGTTCTGCTCCAGACCAGGAAGTGGTGCATATCCAGGATCTCGCTTCAGGTTCCAGTCACGCCTGAATTCTAGCGGTGACAAAACTCCATCGGCAGATACCTGCTCCTGCCGATATGAAATTCAAGCGGGCCTTCTTGCTGCTGGATACCTCGTCTTAGCAACAGCCTTCCTGTCGACCCGATTCGATCTGTTCCTTGACCACAGAAAGCGTGCCGAGGATCTCGTCCAGGCGATCCTTCCGATGGCCGGAATCCAGGCCCAGGAAATAGCCGATATTTGCCTGCAGATAGACCAGATTGTCCGTCATCGAGGAACATTGGGCTGCCTCGATCGCATCACGGTGTGCTTCTTTACTCCAGTACATGAGCCCTCTCCCTTCTCACAACTCTGTTCATAAAGAGAAGCGATTAAGAAGGAGAAAAGTACTCATTTCCCTCCCCCTGGAGGAGAATGAAAGTGAAAAAAACTAACTATGGAATCGCCCGGATATCAGTAAAAACAGGGACTCCAAAGCTTTTCCTGAAACGAGGCACACCCGTTGTTGAACGGCCGTCATGCCAGATCTCCCCACGGGCATCGTTGTACCCTCGCTCGATGGACTGCCCGATAAGGAGATCGGCAAAATCAAGCACGCAGAGATGGGGGGGCTCCGGCTGCAGGGTAAACACGGAGACCTGTTTTGCCGAACGGACGTCGGCCAACTGGGACTGCTTGAAAAGATGACTGTAGGCCGCCAGGGCATTGGTTGCCAGGTTCTTGCGAGGCCGCCTTTTCTCCGGGGTTGCCAGCAGCTGGATCACATGTGTTGCGTCCCAGAGCACGGCCGCTTCGACCGGGCTGTTATGGGCAAAGCCTCCATCCACCAGTTCCACGTATTGCCCTGGTACCGGAAAATTATGCAGGGGCCGAGCTGGGAAAACCGGGTAAATTGTTCCTGACCCGATCACCACATCCAGCAGCTTGTCGGGATAGTCCTGCAAGTTAATACCCCGCGCCCCCAGTTGTGCCTGGGGACTCTTTTTTTGTCCGGGAAGGAAAAAGAAGAGGTCGGTAGGAAGCTCGTTATCGGATTGCGCAAGGCAATTCGCCGAGATCACCAGGTCACGCTCGAAAAGCCCCTGATCGACCATCCGCTGGCTCAATGACTGGATCCGTTGTCTGGCATTGTCCCCTTCCGGCCCAAACGGCTGCTTGCCCAGTCTTTTCAGCTGACCATCCACCAGCGAGGAAAAACCGTCCTCGATCGCATGTTCAATCCCCTCGCCCCGGGAAAAAGTCTCCCCCATGAAAAGCACGTTTACCAGTTGCACGATCGGCAGTCCAAGCAGGATGACCGTCATCCCCCAGACCAGCCGACGACGAGAAAAATAGGCCGAGTCACCATGACGCGAACGTCTCAGCTGACGGACCAGGGCTGTGGTTCCCAGAATCAACAGAATCGAACTGCAGGATGGAAGCCCGGAGGCCACGCACAGCCAGGTGTGATGAAGCAGGTGATGGTCTCCCATCATCTGCCAGGGCGTGATGGGCAAGAAGGCCAGCACAAATTCCACCACGCCCAGGGTCAACATGCCCGAGCTGAAGAAATACGACCGCCACTTGAGCACGGGCAGCGGCCAGCTCAGCAGCAGCAGCAGTGCCAGCTGGATCGATGCGCACCAGGCACCCGTGACAACACGCACTTTCCAATCGAATGTCAATACATCCCGCTGGTCAAGCTGGAGCCAGACCTGTTTCCATTGCTCCTGTCCCTCGCCCGAGGTGGAGACGCCCAGCGCCACGGGGACGGAGTTGATCGCGCCTCCCGATGTCCCCACGACCAGATCGATATCCAGTGGCTCACCTGTCTGCTTTCGCAATTCCGCCAGCTTTTCCTCCAGGGCCACCATCGCTCCGACCTGGTAGGAACACTTGGCACCCCCACCAGAAAGCACGACCGCCAGCCGTGGTGGAGTGGGCTGGCTGCGGATTGCATGGAGAAGCATGGAACCAATTTCGTCCAGCGTGACCTGCATTCCATCGGAGGAACGAACGTAGGACGGGAACTTCTCCAGCTGGCTGCCGACCCTCTCATAGAGCGCGGCCCAGTTTTCCAGGGAGACGAAATCGATCCTTCCCTGCCGGTCACGATGTTGCAGCAACAGCTCCCGAAACCGGTGGGCGCCGCCATACCCGCGCCGGGCCACGACCACGTCCTGGGGAATCCGCCTGTCATCAAGCTGGGGAACCGGGATCCGGCGGAGCAATCCAGCCAGACCGGGAACTTCCGCCAGTGCATCATCCCAGACGAAGGCCACCTGGGCGGCCTTCTCTCCTCCCTCGGCCACCTGCCTGAGTGACTCGGAATGGGAGTGAGTAAATCGAACCTGGTGCTGCTCTGGCTGCCAGCCAATATCCTGGAGCACACCCCGCGGAAAAAGATGCCCCGACGCGGAGAGGGGGTGGACAAAATTAACTACCAGGTCTCCCTTTTCAAGCTGATCGATCAGGTCTTCCATGGACTGGACCGGGGAATCAACAGGAACCACGCAGACGCTTCGGTAGGCGAAGTGGTAACCAGGCTGGCGGCGATCCTCCCCGGCCCAGTTGCTCGTGGCCGGCTCAATCCCCACCGTCGCCAGGTAATCGTATTTCCACTGAACCCTTCCCTCCCGATCCGCCTGCCGGCCGGACGCGAAAGCACCGGGGGGAAGGACCGCCACGTCCACCGTCGCTTCCTCAAGCCAGTGACGTACATCAGCGTAGGTTCCGACAGCCAATCGAAAACGAATCGTGGGAGTCTGGCTGGCAGAGAGTTCGTGAAGTAATTCGCCCCACTTCTGTTGCTCGGCATTAAAGTCATCAATCGCCACAACCCCCACGCGGATATCCTCCAGCGGCGGGTCGAGGGAGGGAGGCACCGGTTCCTGGGAAAGACCATGCGGCGGTACGGCCAACACACAGGCACCAGCCATGAGAAGAAGGACGCACACCGACACGGATCTCGCCGCCGAAAATAGCGGGCATGAAGCGGCAGGCTGGGAAAGAGGAACGCTCACGCTTCAATCAATTGTGGAATAGGAGAACCATCGACAATCAACGACTCCACGTCCTTGGGAACACCGGTCGCGAGACGCAGCTTCCCGACATCAAACAGGGAATGCATCAGGGTGGAAAGGATATTCCCACTGGTGATCGGATCGGTGGCCGGCTCTCCGCCGTCGCGGGTCGAGTGGCCGATCACCTGCCCCATTGGCAGACCTCCGCCGACAAAAACAATCGGGCAGAGATTTCCCCAGTGGTCCCGGCCTCCGTTCTTGTTGATCCGCGGGGTTCGTCCGAATTCACCCGTGATCACAAGCAGGATCTTGTCCTGCAGACCTCGTGCCTCCAGATCCTCGATAAATGCAGAGACTCCCTTGTCGATCGCCGGTGTCAGGCTGGCAATCCCATCCACCATGGTGAATTCCTTCCCTCCCCCGTGCATGTCCCATCCACCACAGGTGACAGTGACAAAACCACACCCTGCCTCACAGAGCCGTCGTGCCAGAAGTAACTGTCGCCCCAGTGCCACCGGCGAAAACTGCTTGGCATACTCATTCCGCTTCTTGGCACCGTTGGTCGGCTCGAACTCCCCGGTATCGTAGCGCTCCAGCAGCCTGGGGTCTTCCCTGGAAAGGTCAAAAGCCGAGGCAACTCCACGAGCCAGGACCTCGAAGGCCTGCTGTTCAAAACGGTTGATACCCTCCAGCGCTGCTGTCCTGTCCAGCTTCCTTTTCAAAGCATCGAGGGATTCAAGCAGGTGCCTGCGGTCATCAAGACGGGCCTGTTCCAGTCGCAGCTTCATATTGTCAAGCAGCGTCCCACCCGCTCCCAGGTCGAATGGCTTGTGGGCAGGCGAGAGCGTCCCGGTCTGCGAAACCCGCGAGACTGACTTGTAGAGATCCTTGTACTTCTCCCCGGCAGCGGCAGAAGTGACCAGGACGTTGCGCGGCATACCGCTCTGGGGATCCGACAGACCGGCAGCGGTACTGTAGATCGCACCCATCATGGCACCGGAGGGATTCCCACCCGCCATCACGTGGTGGGCGGCCGGCCCATGACTGCTGATACCATGGCGGTACGATCGAACAATGGCCATCCGGTCCGCCAGGCGAGCGAGCCTGGGAAGCGTCCCACCAAAAGTAACACCCGGCAGCGAGGTCGGAATCTCGCCGGTGATACTGCGAATCTCCGACGGCGCCTGCATGTTGGGATCAAATGTTTCGAACTGCGTCGGACCTCCCTGCAGGTTCAAGAACACAACAGAACGGTCACGCAGCACGTCGCTCACCTCGGTGGCCCCTGCTCGCATCGCCAGCATGCTGGCGAGCGACAATCCTCCAAATCCGGCCGTCCCGACCGAAAGAAAGTCCCGCCGGCTGGGGTGAGATCCTGCATGGGAATCGATACGCAGCATTTGTGACCTTTCTAACCTGGTGGCCTTCCTGATCCCCCCTTCTTATTTATCGGCAGGGATGTCCACCGTGTGTGCTTCCAGTATAGTCCAATCTCGCTGTCTGGTGCCTCATCAAAAATATCGTGGGGGGATTAAAACGGAGGGCTCTCCTACCCGGGCTCACTCCTGAGACTGACGAATCCAATTGGAAATATCTGCCCGGTCCGGGCTGGCCTTGATCTGTTGATCAACCCGGAAATGGCGGCGTGCCGACTCCAGGTCAAGATCCGTGTCGAGCAGGCCCAGGTCAAACAGGAGCCGATCCGCCAGGCCCGGAAAGACCATCCGCGGGTCGAGGGGATTCACCGTGCGGGGGGCAAGTCGGTTCACATGGGCGGCAATATTGCTGGTGCAGTTATTGGTCAGGGTATTATAGAATTCCGGTTCTCTCCGGAGTCGATTTGCCCGCGCGGAAACATCCAGAAACAATCGCTGGACCGTCCCGGGAGTCGCCCGCACGGGGAACAGGTAGATCACATCCTCTTCCTCGATAGCCCGCCGGATCAGGATATCCTGTTCACTGGCGAACACGTACATCAGCTCAAAGTTCCGGTAGAGTCCTCCCGGAAGGCTGAAGACCTCCCCCTCTTCCCTGCGGATTTCAATCGAGACGTTAAAGTACTCCCTTTGCTCTCCTCTCTCCACACCAAAGGCCAGGAATGTATGGGCCACCAGCTTGCTCCCACCGAGCCGTTCCACGCCAAACCAGACCGATCGAATCTGGTCCAACCGGCACGAGTAATTGACATAGTCGACCAGGGGGTCGGACGTGCGCCTGAGATCCCGCATCCCTTTTATCAACACGTGGTGTCCAACCACCTCCACCTGGGGCATCCTCTTCTGTTCCGACTCCCATCTCCGGTCCGTCTGCGGTCGTGCTAACAGAAGCAGGGCCAGGATTCCCAGTAGCGGCACAAGCAGGCCGGCAGCACGCCACCTGCCGTTGGCTCGGCGCCAGCTCCAGGCAGGTACGCCCAGGCAGACCAGCGCCACGATCAACGCCAGCGGAGCGGGAAGAAGCGGAGAGTAAACAGCTCCTGTTATCGACCAGAGCCAGGCGCCCCCCAGGAGCATGACAAGCAGACCACGGCGGGCGAAAAGCAGAACACGCATGCGTTTTCGCACCTCCTGGAAGCAACCGGAAAAAATATAGCGGGAAAGTCAGAAGATGACATTCCCTATCCAACAACTTACAAATGAGAGGGGCGATTGGCCATTGCCCAGGGGATTGTCCAGATGCAGCACAGCAAGTCGACAGGACACGGCAGGATCGAGCTGGTGATTGGAGATATCGTCAATCAGCAGGTCGATGCCATCGTGAATGCGGCAAACGAGTCCCTGCTGGGTGGGGGAGGTGTGGACGGCGCGATCCACAGGGCAGCCGGGCCGGAACTGATTGAGGCCTGCCGACAAATCCCGGTCGCACCGGACGGGCGACGCTGCCCGACAGGTGAGGCCCGCACGACGCCCGCCTTTGGCCTCTCCGCCGACTGGGTGATCCATGCAGTCGGGCCCGTCTATGACGAGGAAAACAGCCAGGAGAGCTGCCGGCTGCTCCAGGCGGCCTACCAGGCAAGCCTTACCGAGGCGCGGGACCATGGCTGCCGACGTGTTGCCTTTCCGGCGATCTCCACGGGAGCCTACCGGTTTCCCCTACCGCCGGCTGCCCGGATCGCTCTTTCCGTTGCCGAGGATTCACTGCAATGCTTCGGCTTACCCGAACAGATTGTTTTTGTCCTTTTCAGCCAGTCAGACTGGGACTTTTTCCAGGCCGCTTTGAAGTGAAACAGGGCACCTGTCCAACCGCGGAGGGTCTCTCTCTCTAGACTGTACGGCAGCCTTTGGGTGCGATAGTCTTTACGAGTAATCTTCCCTTCTGATGAGCATGAAAAGTAATGACCGAACAACCTGCATTCAGTGATTTTGCCGCCGGCGTGACCACCGAGACCGCCTTTGACGTCCTGGCCATTGCCCGGCAGCTGAAGGCCGCTGGAAAAACAGTGATTGAGCTTGAAATCGGTGACAGCCCTTTCGCCACGACCCCGGCCGCCGCGGCCGCCGGGATTGCGGCCATCGAGGATGACGCCTGCCACTATGGTCCCTCGATCGGGATTCCCGAGTTCCGCAGTGCCGTGGCCGATTATGTCAACGGTCACTATGGGCTCAACGTCTCTGCCGAGAACGTCGTGGCGGGGCCGGGGGCCAAGATTTTTGAGCAGCTGTTTTGCGAGACATTCGTCAACCCCGGGGACGGGGTTCTTGTCTTTAGCCCTTTCTTCCCAACCTATCCTCCCAATATCGCCCGTCGTGGCGGCAGGCTGGTTTTTTCCGAACTCAAGCAGGAACAGGAATTCCGGCCTCACCTGGAGGACGTGGCCCGCTTCCTCGAGGAGGATCCCCAGCCCAAGGCGATCTTTCTCAACAGCCCCCACAATCCCACCGGGGGAGTGGCCACGGAAGAGGACCTGGCGGGCCTGGCAGACCTGATCCGGGGCCGTAATATCGCTGTCTTTTCCGACGAACCGTATGACCAGATGGCCTGGCGTGGCCAGCATCATTCGCTGCTGGCCCAGCCCGGTATGCTCGAGCAGTGCGTGGCCGCCTACACGTTCAGCAAGTCTTTCAGCATGAGCGGGTGGCGCCTTGGTTACGCTGTGAGCTGTGAGTCAACGATCACCATGTTCGCCAAGCTGACCAACACCACGCTCTCCTGTGTTCCTCCCTTTGTCCAGCGGGCCGGCGTGGCCGGGCTTCAGCAGGATTGCCAGGAACGGGACAGCCGGATGGAAACTTTCCGGCACAAGGTGGAACACCTTGCGACCGAACTGGACAAGCTCGATGGTGTCCGCTGCCTTGTCCCAGGGGGCACTTTTTATGTCTTTCCCTGTGTGGCCGAACTCTGCAACCGGCTTGGCATCACCTCCCACGGCCTGGCGATGTACCTGCTGGAAGGAGCCGACGAGCAATTTGGAGTAGCCTGCCTGGGGGGAGAGTGTTTTGGCGATGCCGGCAAGGGGTTCCTGCGTTTTAGCACAGCAGAACCAGACGAATTGATCCAGCAAGCACTTGATTTCTTTCCCCAGGCGTGCAGTCGCGAGGACCGTATCCAGGCCTACCTGGATGGACATCCCGAGTTTGTACTGGAATCCCCTTACGAGCTCTAACCTTCCCCCTGGCTTTCCTTCGCATTCGTCGAGATATCTCCAAAAGAGAAGCCCACCGTGACAGATGTAACCGGTATTGCCAAGAAGATTATCAAGAACGTGGAACAGGTGATTGTCGGAAAACGGCAACAGCTGATTCTCTCCCTTGCATCCTGGTTCTCCGAGGGACACATCCTGCTTGAAGATGTCCCCGGGGTGGCCAAGACCATGCTTGCCAGGGCGCTCTCCGGCAGTGTCGGCTGCTCCTTCAAGCGGATCCAATGCACGCCTGACCTGTTGCCTACCGATGTCACCGGTGCTTCAGTCTTTAACCCACAGACGACCGAGTTTGAGTTTCGCTCCGGGCCTATTTTTGCCCAGCTGGTCCTTGCCGATGAGATCAACCGGGCCACACCCCGCACCCAATCAGCACTGCTCGAAGCGATGGGAGAGGGGAGTGTGACGGTGGACGGCGTGACCCATGAACTGAACCCGCCCTTCCTGGTCATCGCCACGCAGAACCCGATTGACCACGAGGGAACATTTCCGCTTCCCGAGGCCCAGCTGGACCGTTTCCTGATGCGTTTCCAGCTTGGTTACCCTTCCATGGAAGAGGAACTGGTCATGCTCGACCGGCTCAAGGGAAGCCACCCGGTTCATCATATTCAACCGGTCATTTCAGCACAGGAGGTGGTCGCCTGCCAGAAGGCGGTTCGCGAGGTCCACGTGGATGAAAAGGTCCAGCAGTATATCCTGCAGATTGTGCAGGACACGCGAGATCACGAGGACATCAGCCTGGGAGGAAGTCCACGTGCATCGATTGCCCTGATGCGTTCGGCACAGGCAATGGCCGCCCTTCGTGGCCGTGATTTCGTCTTACCGGACGACATCAAGACAGTCGTCAAGCCGATCCTCGGGCATCGCCTGATTCTCAAACCTGAAAGCCGCTTGCGACGCGTCACCGCTGCAGAGATCATCGACGAGATTGTCAACAGTATTGCTGTACCGACGGTCGTCGGTGAAGTGGGGAGCGGATGAAATGGTTCCTGGGTGTCGGCATCCTGCTGGCACTATCTTACCTGCTCAAGTCGGACATGCTGGCCTATGCCATGTATGCGATGCTGGCACTGCTGATTGTCAGCCGCTGGCTGTCGCACAGCTGGATTGGCAACCTCGAAGCGACAAGGACATGCAATCGGCTGACGGCCGAGATCGGGGACCTGGTTGGGATCCAACTGGAAGTGAACAACATCGGTAAGACCGCCATTCCCTGGGTTCTGCTGGAAGACATGCTGCCTCCCCGTGCGATCCAGTCCCGGCCCCCGGGTCTTGCCGTGGAAGGTTCCCATGTGCAGCTTGCGCTGGTACGGGGGGGAAACCAGAAGACGCTCCGTTACCAGCTTCGATGCCAGCAACGGGGATACTACCAGCTCGGGCCGGTGATCATGGAAACGGGAGACCTGTTTGGACTCCACCGCCGCTACCGGGTGACAACCAGTCCTGACTTCCTGCTGGTCTATCCCAAGGTGATACCGCTGGACGGCTATGACCTTACCAGCCGCCGCCCGATCGGTGAGGTGACCATGTCCTACCGGCTGTTTGAGGACCCCACTCGCATCTGCGGGGTGCGCCCGTTCCAGCAGGGCGATCCACTCAACCGAATTCACTGGCATGCGACTGCCCGGACGGGACAAATTTGCAGCAAGATCTACGAACCGACCACGGTCGCAGGCGCCACGCTGCTTCTGGAATTCCATCGCGACTCGTATGACAGGGCCCATGAACCTGTCCGATCCGAACTGGCCATTACAGCAGCCGCCTCGATCGCCAACTCGATTCAGCAGATGGGGCAACAGGTGGGCCTGGTAACCAACGGCCGTGACGCCGTCGACCGCATTCGCCAGGAAGGCTGGGACCCCGAACAGCAGACGCGACGGGCTGCCCGCCAGGCGGTCACAATGCACCAGCAGAGCGATCGGCTCCAACCGCTCATCGTGGAGACACGCAGGGACCCTGAACAGTTCCTCCGCATTCGCGAGGCCCTGGCACGGGTCGAGATGACCGACGGACTTACGCTTGCTGAATGCGCCGGTGAAACAGCTAGCCAGATTCCACGGGATGCCACCGTGATCGCCATCATCCCTCGTGTCGACGTGGAAACCGTGCTCGTGCTGAGTAGCCTCAAACGGCGAGGATTTGCTGTGCTGGCGCTCCTCAACATCCACGGGGAAAACGAGTTTGCGGATGCCGCAGGCGGCCTGCTGGCTCACCGGATCGATTGCCTTCATCTTGCCGAGGAAGACTCCATCCGTACCATTTGTCAGCAGTATGCGTTGCGCTAGAGAAACCGGAAGACGACTCCAGGCCAGATGAAAAAGCTCAAGAAAACAGCAATCGACTATTTCCTCGTGGCGCTCTGCCAGGTCTTGATCGGCCTGTTTGTCGGCAGCCTCGGTTTTTTCCTGATCGAGATCACCTACCAGGGGCCCTATGACGGTCGGCTGGCCTTCATCATGGCGATGTTCGTGATGGGGACCGTGGGGATTGCTCGCATCTCCATGGAAGAGGGGACCGAGCATGCCATCCTCTACAGTGTCGCACTGGGCGTGGTTGCCTGCCTGGCAATCATGCGGTTCGTGGAATTTAACGGTCGCTGGAAGTCCCTGACCCCGTTTCTCAATGTCAGCATCCTGGTACTCATCTGGTGGGCAGCGCACCAGCTGACGCGAGACTGTTCTTTTATCGACAAGGTAGATGATCCAGGCGGCCGGGGCCTGCTTTCAAGCATCGGGCTGGGCAGGAAGAACCCTCCAGAGCAGTCCCGGCAGACCTCCTCTCGCACGCCTTCTGAAAAACCGGTGCTGGACGAGCATTCCCCGGGATGGTGGCGCCGCTGGCTCAAACGCCGCCGCCGGCCCCATGCGCCGGGACTCTGGATTGTTTACTTCTCACTGGCAGCCCTGCCCCTGTTCGGACTCGGACAGACACTCATCCCGGAGGAGAACGAGGACTCGCGTCGGTACGCCTTTCAATTGCTTTTCCTCTACGTTGCCAGTGGCCTTTCCCTCCTGCTGCTCACCAGTTTCCTCGGTCTGCGACGTTACCTCCGTAACCGCTTCATCTCCATGCCACTTGGAATGTCCGGTGTCTGGCTGGGAGTCGGTCTCCTGATGATCGGCGGCCTGATGATTTTCAGCATGCTGATGCCCCGCCCCGGCCAGCGGTGGGTTGTTTCCGAAGCGGTCTCCTGGCTGATCTCGGATGAGGACAAGGCCTCGTCCGAGCAGGCCCTCGGGGAGGAGGGCACCAAGGTGGGAGAGGATGGGGGGGAAGGTGACCAGCCGGGTGAGGGAGATGGAACCGGCGACCAAAGCGGCAGTGAGGGAACAGACCCACGAAATGAACAGCCCGGCAGTGGTGCTCCTGGAGAAGGAGGCATGTCGGACGGAACAGGCCAGGATGGAGATCAACCTGGGGGTGGCCAGGGTGGGGAGGAGGGAAATGGTGCGGGCGGAGAGGATGCTCAAAACCCGGGTTCCGAGGAAGGAGAGCAGGGAGAATCGGAAGGGGCCGGCAATGAGGAAGATCCCGAATGGAGTTTCCAGCTTCCCGAGCACCTCGCCGAGAAGATGCCCCATGTTGTCTACATCCTGTTCTGGGTGGCGGTCGCCGTGATCACGCTGTTTGTACTCTGGCGCCATGGCCGGCAACTCTGGCGGGCACTGCTGGAAATCCTGCGGGGCCTGGCCGGACTTTTCGGTTTCTCCTGGGCGTTACCAAAACGGCATTTGGACGAGGAGATGCTCGAAGCGCTCCCCCCTCCTCCACCACGCCGCTTCGCCGACTTCCCCGACCCTTTTTCCAGTGGGATGGCGAACCATTTTGATAAACACCAACTCGTCTATTACAGCTTCCATGCCCTGGAGGCCTGGGCCCGTGAAGCGGGACTGGCACGGGACCAGCATGAGACTCCCATCGAGTTTGTCCAGCTACTCCAGGCCCAGCGCCACGACCTGACTGCGGATGTCTCCAGGCTGGGGGTCCTCTATTCGCGTGCCAACTACGCCCCGGGGACCCTGCCGGTCGGGTGCATGGAACAGCTTCGTTCGTTCTGGAAGCACCTGCCGGCCATCCTTGAACCGGAGCCGGCGTCCTCCCCCGGGCTGGAAGCCAAATGACCGGGCTGGCCGGCCGGTACCACCCGGCGCCGCTTGATTGACACTTTGGAGACTCACCGGTAGGTTACAAGGAAGATGAAAACCAGGTGTTTGCGGTCGCAGATGTTCGCACAAGGCAGGTCGAGAAGGTTTTAAACCAGGCCAACCCCGAAGGTCGGGCGATGATTGGTTTGATTTAAGTTTTTCTTTTGCCTCGCCGCCATGCCTCATGGCATGTTCGTGACGGGCAGCGGGAAGGGAATGGGTCGCTCCGTTCTTTCGCTTCACCGGTCAACCTGTCGCCCCTGGAACGAGGGGAAATCGACTCGGACCGGTTTCACCTGGAGGATCCAAACCCCAGGAAGATGATGATGATCCCCCCGCCCGAAAAAACATCGCTGCCCTCCGCACGGGTCGAGTTGCCGTGGCCCGAGATGTCCGCGGAAGAGGATCGCCTGCCACTTTGTGAACAGCGACTGGGCTACCAGTTTCATGACAGGGAATTGCTGAAATCGGCACTGACACACGCCTCGGGTGCCAACCACCGCCTGGCCTCCAATGAGCGGCTGGAGTTTCTCGGTGACGCCATCCTGGGAGCGGTCGTCTGCGAGCTTCTTTTCCAGCGTTTTCCACAGTTCCAGGAAGGGGAACTGACACGTATCAAGTCGGCAGTGGTGAGCCGACAGGCCTGTGCACGAATGAGTGCCAAGCTAGGTTTGAACGAGTTTCTTATTGTCGGCAAGGGAGTCACCAATACCCCTATGATTCCTCCGTCGATCCTTTCCGACGTCTTCGAGTCGCTGATTGCCGCCATCTATCTTGACGGCGGAACAGATCCTGTCCAGGCATTTATTAGCGAGCATCTCGTTCCGGAAATCGAATCCAACGTCAGTAACGGCAAGGACGAGAATTACAAGTCCAGCCTGCAACAGTATTCGCAGAAATGGTTTGGTGCACCTCCCAGCTATGAACTGGTCGATGAGAAAGGACCGGACCATGCGAAGAATTTTTACATCTCGGCCATTGTCGATAACCAGCACTACACCGCCGCCTGGGGGGCCAACAAGAAGGAAGCCGAACAACTGGCTGCCCGCAATGCCCTGGTGGAGTTGATGAAGGACCAGGGGAAACAGGAAGCAGATCACGGGGAAGGAACAGAAAGGTAGAACCATGGTACGTTGCATCGCGCTTCTCTCGGGAGGCCTCGACAGCATGCTGGCAATCCGGCTGATGCAGGATCAGGGAATCGAGGTCGAGGCCCTGAATTTCAAGACAATGTTCACCTGCTGCCAGGACATTTCGGCACAGGCCGCAAGCAGCCTGGGTGTCCCGATGACTATTATCGGGCAGGAAGATGATTACCTGGAACTGGTACGGGATCCGCAGTTCGGATATGGCAAGGGAGCCAACCCGTGTGTCGACTGCCGTATTTACATGTTCCAGCGAGCCCGCGTTTTCATGGAAGAGATGGATGCCCAGTTCATTATCAGCGGGGAGGTCGTCGGGCAGCGTCCGATGAGCCAGAAACGTCGAGACCTGGATATTATCTCCACCCATTCCGACCTGGAGGACCTCCTGCTCCGTCCACTCTCCGCCAAGCTCCTTCCACCCACTCTGCCCGAAAGAGAAGGATGGGTCGACCGGGAACTTCTCTATGGCATCCAGGGCCGCAGCAGAAAACTGTTGATCGAGATGGCCAAGAAATATGGGTTCAAGGACATCCCCACCCCCTCCACAGGGTGTGCACTCACTGAACCGGAATTCGGCCGCAAGGTCCATGACCTGATCCAGATCCAGGTCAATGACAAACCCTGGGATTACCAGCTTCTGACAACCGGCCGCCATTTCCGCTTCGATGATGCCACGAAGGTCATCCTGGGGCGTGACCAGGACGAGAACCGTCAGCTCGGTTACCTGCATGCCCTGG
>CAYYZW010000005.1:0-2707 GCA_964476375.1 uncultured Pirellulaceae bacterium | reverse complement strand
TCCAGCAGCGCATCGGCCTTGTCGCTGGCGCCCAGCGCCGAGGCCACATCGCCCGGTGAGAGCGTACCCCGTAGCAGCGCGGTCAGTAATAGAAGGCGGTGGTCCATGGAGAGGTGGGTATTAATCCTGTTTGGATGTGTCGAGCTGATCCTGGTATTCGCGCAGGAGCATCTCCTGGGTGATGAGGTCCATCCATGCGGGCCCTGTTCGGCGGGTGTGGAGTCCCGGTACAGGTGTCATCCGCTGGCGGGAGATGGTAACAAGCTGTGCGGCCGCCGGGTGCTTGCCCTGGCTTTGTTCACTCAATGCGAAATACACGAGCAGTGTGGAGAGAGGGATTCTGCTTGAAATATTAGCGGTCGGTGTCCGGAGAAAGATCTGGCTGGCCCGGACAGGGTCACCGCTACGAAAATAGATGGCCCCGACTGCCCGGCAAATGTAGACGTTCTTCAATAATTCCTCGGTCGAAAGGTCGGCCGCAATATCCAGCAGGGGCGTGTAATCCTCTACCAGGTTCGGTAGTAGGCTTGCAGTGAGCAGGACGATTGCCCGGTCGCTATTGCTCCGCGCCTGGCGGATCATCTCCGGGATCGTCTTTGCCAGGATATCCCGCTGTCCTGTGTAGGCCGCCAGGTAACAGTACGGTGCGAGCGTCGCCAGGTTTTTATCCAGCTGGTAGGCAGCCAGGTAGTCAGCCATCGCCTTGTCGTATTGCCCCGCACAAATGTGGGCATAGCCGCGGTTCATGCGCAGGCTGATTGCCTGTGGCGATATTTCAAGTAACGCGTCAAAATCGGTGATCCTTGATAGCCAGAGCTCCCGGTTCACGGTCACTCCATGGTTGGATAGCCATGCGAATTGTTCCTTGATGGTGGCTTGGAGATGGCTGGCAATCGGCTCTTTGAACCGTTGCCAATCCGCCAGGGTCTGGGTGGGAGAAAGCGGTTCCTGGTTCGAGGAACGGGTGATCTGGTGACTGGCGAGTAACTGGGCGATCTCCCTGGCCTGCTTGGGATCTGTGATGGTACTGCGCAGGGGCCAGATCCTGGCGATTCCACCATCGTCGGCACTGAGGACGTGATCTCCGGCGGGGTGAAAGGCCACGACGCGGACTGGACTGCGGTGCAATGGGCCCTGCTGGACGGGGGTGCCGGTACGGGGATCCCAGATATGGGTTGTGCCTCTGGTGCAGGCCGTGACCAGGAAGTGCCCGTCCGTGCGTATATTACAGGAGAGAACACTTGAAGGGTGCTTGAGAGGCGGAGTTAACGGTGATCCATCAATGGTGCTCCAAAGCCGGGCGGACGTGTCCCGAGAGGCAGTCAGTAACAGGCGGCCGTCATGACTGATGTCAACGAAAGTGATGGCATCCGTGTGAGGCATGGGGGGTCCGATGCGCTGGCCGGTGAGGAAATCCCAGAGCTGGGCCTCGCCCGGTTCGTGTGCCAGGCTTCCGGTGACAGTGAGGATCCGGGCGGGAACGGCCTCTTCCGGGATCGCGGGCAGGAAGCGGACTGAATGAACAACCCCGGGGATGACGGTGGTGTGGGTGGGAACCCGGCTTTCACCGTTCCAGAATTCCACCATGCTGGCGTGAAGACCCTCCGGGTGGGCCATCGCCGTCACCAGCGAACGCCCATCGGGACCGATGTCGGCGTCCCTGACGCTCATGGTATGGTTCTGCCGTCGCAGGGTTTGGGCACCGGTGGTGAGATTCCAGATCGCCGTCGTGCGATCTGTGCTGGCAGTTATCAGCAGCATGCCGGCCGGACCCAGGTGGGCATCGTTGATCAATGCCCCGTGCTTCATGGTGAAAAGCGGTGTGGAGGGTTGTGCAAGATCCCATGTCGATATGCTGCTGCCATGGACCGTGACCAGGCGTTCTTCACCGGGGACCAGGAAACAGTCGGACACCGGGTCAGGATGTTCAAAGACATGGATCTTGTGGGGTGGCTGGCTGCGAAGATCCCAGAGCGTGGCGGTTTTGTCCGCTGAACTGGTGACAAGGTGGTGGGCTGCAGGGCCAAAACGCCCGGCGGTAACCCGGCCGCCATGTTTCAAAATGCCATGATCGCGTATGGAGGTAGACAGGTCCCAGGTCCGTACCAGTCCGTCCCGGCAGGATGTTGTAAGGTACCGGCCGTTCGCAGAAAGACCAAAACTGGAAATCACCTGGGGATGAGGCAGGGGAGGAACAAGCGGCAACGTGGACTGCGAATCGAGAATGATGACGTGGCCGGACTGCGTGGAGGCGGCGACGAATTCGCCATTTGCACTGAACTGGATGTTATCCACGCGACGGCTCGATTGATAAGCGTCCGCACGTGCCAGCTGGATTCCCTGGTAGATCACCAGGGCACCGGTTTTATCCCCGGCCGCCAGGGCGTTGTCGTAAGGATCGAGCGTCGCCGCTGTTAAAACTTTTCTGGTGGAGATTCTCGTTCCCATCACCAAGCGGGGTGGCCGTGTGTCTGTCGTCGACCGCGAGAGGACATTTCCATTGTCCAGGACCGTGAGAATGCCCCCCCGGTGTTTCGAGAAGCTGCACGCCAGAACCCGTGAGTTATGCGAGGCTGGATCCCCCATCGGTGTGCCGGTTGTGGCATCCCATATTCTTACCTGGTTCGCCGCGGCGGTGACCAGGTGCTGGCCGTCGGGGCTGAAGGCAATGTCGACAAGCGGAGCGTCGTGGACCATGACCTCGCTG
>CAYYZW010000004.1:0-29441 GCA_964476375.1 uncultured Pirellulaceae bacterium | reverse complement strand
AAATGGAAGCCAGGCGGATGGGACAGGAAACGATGACAACCTCGATTGAACCACGTCCGGCCCTCGAACTGGCGCCCTATCGTTCGCTGCAGGATGAACAGCTTGCCGGGCGGATCGAAGCGGTACGCCAGCAGCTTGGATCCGAACTGATGATCCTGGGGCATCATTACCAGCAGGACGCGGTGATTGAGCATGCCGACCTGCGTGGTGACAGTTACCAGCTGAGCAAGATGGCGGCGGAGAACAGTGCTTGCCGTTGGATCGTCTTCTGTGGCGTCCACTTTATGGCCGAGACTGCCGACATCCTGGCGAACAGGCCCGAGAAAGTTGCCCAGCGGGAGGGAGTCCGTGTGGAGGTCGTTCTGCCGGATCTGGCCGCCGGGTGCAGCATGGCAGATATGGCAGCCATTGATCAGGTCGAGGCTGCCTGGGAAGACCTGTCCGAAGTAGTCGATACGGACGAGATCACCCCCATCACCTATATCAACTCGGCGGCCAGCCTGAAGGCCTTCTGTGGTCGTCATGGTGGTATCGTCTGCACCTCCAGTAACGCCGCCGGGGCTCTCGAGTGGGCCTTGCAGCGCCGTCAGCGCGTACTTTTTTTCCCCGACCAGCATCTTGGACGAAACACGGCACTGGCGATGGGAATCGATGATGACCGGATGCCGGTCTGGGATCCCTACGCCGAAGAATATGGCGGACATGAGCCAGGGACGATCACGCAGTCGAAGGTGATCCTCTGGAAGGGACACTGCAGTGTGCACCAGATGTTCCAGCCGGAACATGTGCACCAGTTTCGCCAGCAGTACCCGGACATCCAGATCCTGGTTCACCCGGAATGCCCCCGGGAGGTCAACGATCTGGCTGATATTTCCGGCTCCACCGGTAAGATCATCGAGACGGTTCAAGCGGCAGAGCCAGGGACGAGGTGGGCGATCGGCACGGAACTGCACCTGGTTAACCGGCTTAAGGACGAGTACCCCGAACAGGAGATCCACTTCCTCTCCCCGGTCGTCTGCATGTGTGCCACGATGTACCGTATCGACATGGCCCATCTCTGCTGGAGCCTGGAAAACCTGGCTGCTGGGACGATTGTCAACCAGGTCACCGTCGACGAGGAGACGAGTCGCTGGTCCCTCGTCGCCCTGGAAAGAATGCTCCGTCTTTCCTGAAAACCGGGTCTGGCTCAGCCGTCCACGCGCTGGCAGTAGGCGATCATGCCGTCGACGTCGGTGGGCAGTTCCTCGCTTGAAGCGGTCTGCTGCTCTTCCCCCTCCGTGGCTGCCTCCTCGACGGCCTCCTCTTCGGCGACGGCTTCTTCCGCGTTACCGGCGTTGCTCGCCTCCCCGCGCGCCGCGGCCAGCATGTCATCGACCGACATGGAGGTAGGATCTGCAGCAACAGTCGGCTTCTCGGTGGCCTCCTCTTCGGCGACGGATTCTTCCGCGTTACCGGCGTCGCTCGCCTCCCCGCGTGCCGCGGCCAGCATGTCATCGACCGACATGGCGGTGGGGTCTGCGGTTGCCGGTGCCTCCCCACTGTCCTTTTCATCGCGGGCCTTCTTCAGGTCCGAGGGAGCCTTGTTCTCCTTTTCCTCTTTCTTTTCAACAGCGGGTTCCTGCGCCGGGATCTCTTCCGGAAGTGGTTCATCAATAACGCGGAGGAAATCGATGTCGATGTCGTACCAGCCGATGTTGTTATCGCCATCGAATTCGACCAGTGCCCGGCCATTCATGTTGACCGTTCGGACGACCCCGGTCATGCCGTGAAACCGCTGTAATTCGGGCAGCTCCTCGTTCACAACGACATACTTGTCGGTGTATTCCTGCTGCAGGTTTTCGATGTGCTGAAAGGCCATCTGGAGAGGACGCTCCTGGACGTTAAAAGAGTTTTGCAGTGGATAGGGGAAAAGGGGCTGTCAGGTTTTTTATTGTCTCAAGGATCTCGTGGATTACAAGAAGAGGTGGGCGGCTCCTGTCCTCTTATCGCCTTCATTATTCCTTCCGTCAGAGCCTCCGCCATCTGTTTCTTTGTCGCCTCTCTCGGCACGTTGAACTGCATTCGCTTGAGGGGATTCTTGCCCTGGACCGATCCGGTGTTTGGTTTGCGTGGAGTGGTCATGGTAAGCCTCCTGCTTGTTGTGGCTCATGGTTCTCCCAGGTTGGCCAGGCCTTTAGCCAAACAGGCTATACTTCCAGCGGATCGTGTTGGGATAGGTGCTCAGTTTTTCGGTGGGGACAATACGAATGATCCCCTTGCGGTGCTGGATCAGGTCGGACTCCCCACGGCCGGTGGATTCCAGTATCAACTGGCAGCGTCGTCCAGCCACGGCGACTTCCACGCCATGATCGTTACTGAGCAGGGTAATTGCAGAAGTTGTCCGGTATTGCGTTCCCAGCTTGGATGATTCCTCGGCAATCCGACAGGCGACATCAAAAGTGAGTTTCCGCTCCTGTGGGTCGTTTTCGATACTGACCGACCAGTGATTTTGTCCGGCCATGCCAACCATCAGTGCGACCTGTCGATTCTGGCTGCGGTTTTCCACGCTCATCTGTTGCAGTGCCGGACTGGGGGGCCAGGCGTCATCCGCCGCTCCCTCGACTGATTCCATCAGCCGGAATGCCTGGTTACCCGCCACCCAGTCGATCTGTTGGACGAAACGGTCATCGACCCAGGCCAGCGTTGCCCGCAGGCCAGTATCGTCACCACCGATTGCCTGGATTATCTGTGATTCTACCACGGTTTCTCCATCCATTTTGAACAGGCTATTCTGCCGGTTTTTCCTTGACTCGCCAGCGGAGATAGGCATCCAGGAACGCCTGGATATTTCCATCTAGTACGGAATCAAAATTTCCAATGCTATGCCCTGTACGGGCGTCCTTGACACGTTGGTCGGGGTGTTTGAAATAATTTCGGATCTGGGATCCAAAACCCACGCGAGGCTGATCCTTGTAACGCTGAGCCTGCTCTGCTTCCCGCTTTTCTTCCTCGAGCCGCGCCAGCCGTGCCCGTAACATCTTCCAGGCCGATGAGCGGTTCTTGTGCTGGCTTCGTTCGTTCTGGCACTGCACCACGATCCCACTAGGCAGATGGGTCAGGCGCACGGCACTATCGGTCTTATTGACGTGCTGGCCGCCTGCTCCACTGGCACGGTAGGTATCCTCACGAATGTCCTTTTCCTGGATCTCGATCTCGGATGTTTCACTGACTTCTGGTGAGACGTCGATCGCGGCAAAGCTGGTCTGGCGTTTTCCTTCCGAATTGAAAGGACTGATGCGCACCAGCCGGTGGATGCCAATTTCTCCCTTCAGGTATCCGTAGGCCATCGGGCCTCGAACCGAGATGGTTGCACTGTTAATGCCGGCAATATCGTTGTCATTGCGGTCCATCAGGTTTACCTGGTACTCGTTTTTCTGGGCCCACTGGAGGTACATCCGCAGTAGCATCTCGGCCCAGTCATTTGCGTCCGTCCCCCCGTCACGGGCATGAACCGTGAGGATCGCTCCGGTCCCGTCATGGGGGCCGCTCAACAGGGACTTGAGCTCCAGTTCCGTGACGATTTTCTCCAGACGCCCAAGCTCTGCATGCACGTCCTCCAGGATGGCAGCGTCTTCCTCGGCCATTTCCAGCAGTGCTTCGAGATCCTCGCTGAATTGCTGGACCTCGACCAGCGGATCCACGATGGCCTTGAGGGATTTAAGCTGGGCAATCGTCTGCTGGGCCGACTCCTGGTTGTTCCAGAAGCTGGGATCTCCCATCTGCTGCTCGATCTCCTCGATTTGTTTCTGCCGGCCAGCACAGTCAAAGACTGTCTCCGAGCCCAACAATCTTCTGTCGCAGGATTTCTGCCCGGGAATCGAGATTCACATCCATGGTCTAACCTCTCCACGAAGAGACAACACCGTCTGGCGGTTGAAGCTGCCCAATATAACGAGAAACCGTTTTCAGGGAAATGTCGTCCCTTGTGACAACCTGCTGACCGCGCTAGACTACCACGATGGTGATCTCCCCGCTGGATTCCATTTTTCTCTTTCCCGTCAGGTGATTTCATGGCTCGAGTTGTGCTTGCCATGTCAGGCGGTGTGGACAGCAGTGTTGCGGCACACCTGCTGCTCGAACAGGGGCATGAGCCAATCGGGGTTTTCATGCGCCATGGCGAGGAATCGGTCGAGGCCTGCGATGTGACCGACCAATCCCCGCTTTTGCCCCTGCTTGAGGGTCGTGCTGATCACAAGCAGGGGTGCTGCAGTGCCGAGGACGCAGCAGATGCGCGGCGGGTGGCCGATCTCATGCAGATCCCCTTTTACGCGCTCAACCTGAAAGAAGACTTCCGCGGGATCGTTGATTACTTTGTGAAGGAATACTCGCTGGGGCGAACCCCCAATCCCTGTGTGATGTGTAACAACTGGATCAAGTTTGGCAGGCTGTTTGATTATGCCGACAGCGTGGAGGCAGAGTACGTGGCGACCGGTCACTATGCCCGGCTGGATCCGCTGACAGATGGCGAACTGCCAGCACTTCGCCGTGGCGTGGATACTGGAAAGGACCAGTCCTACGTGTTGTTTGGCATCCAGCGCGAACTCCTGGATCGAATCCTTCTTCCGATTGGGGGATACCAGAAGCCTGCTATCCGTCAACTGGCCACGGAGCAGGGACTTCGCGTAGCCGGCAAGCGAGACAGCCAGGAAATCTGCTTCGTGACCAGTGGCGAGCATGGTGATTTTGTCCGTCAGCGACGCGGGGGGGAGTCGCTCTCCGGGGAGATCATGACCACGGATGGGAAAGTGGTAGGGCAGCATGAGGGGATCGAGCGGTTCACGATTGGACAGCGGCGAGGACTTGGGGTGGCACTGGGGGAACCCCAGTTTGTGGTCCGGATTGAGCCACAGTCCCGTCGTGTGATCATCGGCTCTCATGACGATCTTGCCCGCCGGCAGCTGCAGGCGGACCGGCTTAACTGGCTGGTCGATCCACCGGAGGGGCGATTCGAATGCCTGGTGCAAATACGCTACAACAGCAGCCCGCAGGCGGCGCATGCGGAGCAGGATCCGGATGGGAAGCTCCATGTCACCTTCGTGGAACCCTGCTTCGGTGTTGCCCCTGGACAGGCCGTCGTGCTTTACGACGAGGACCGGGTTCTCGGAGGCGGCTGGATATTGTAGGAAAGAAGGGTCATGATGGAGATCTTTCCGGTGTGATGTGTCCCAGTCCTTTTCCTGCTTCTCCCGCTGCCATGCTCCAACTTCTTTATATTGAAACGGTCGGCTGCCAGATGAACATGCTGGACAGCGAGATGGTTGTGGCCAGCCTGCGGCGCCGGGGATACGAGATTACCCCCGATATCAAGCAGGCCGATACGATCCTGTTTAACACCTGCAGTGTTCGGCAGCATGCCGAGGACAAGATCTACAGCGCCCTGGGGAAGCTGCGGGACTGGAAGGAGCAGCATCCGGATAAGGTCATCGGGGTGCTCGGCTGCATGGCCCAGAAAGACCAGCAGAAGATCTTTCGTCGTGCTCCCTACGTGGACCTGATCGTTGGCCCCGGACAGCTCCAGCAGGTTCCGGACCTGATCGAGCAGGCCCGGCAGGGAGAACACCACCTGGTGGCGGTCAGCCGCGACCGCCAGGATGGTACGCTGGCGGATGTCAAACGAAGCCACGAGACGTTTGACCCCTTGCGTGACCCGACGATGCGTCCCACACCGTTCCAGGCATACCTGCGGATCCAGATCGGGTGCGACAAGTTCTGCACCTACTGCGTGGTTCCCATGACGCGTGGCCCCGAGCAGGGCCGCCCCCCCGTCCAGATTCTCCAGGAGGCACGAGTGCTGGCAGACCAGGGCTGCCAGGAGATCATCCTGCTGGGGCAGACAGTCAACAGTTATCACTACCAGGGGGCAGGGAGGGACTGGCGACTTGCCGACCTGCTGGAAGACCTGCAGGAGGTCGACGGGATCCAGCGGATCAAGTTTGTCACAAATTATCCTCGCGACATGGACCAGCGGCTGCTGGAAACCGTTCGGGATCTGCCCAAGTGTTCTCCCTACCTGCACGTTCCCCTGCAAAGCGGCTCGGATGCAGTCCTGCAGCGGATGCGGCGGGGTTATAGCGTGGATGATTACCGGCAGATGATGGAACGGATCCACCAGGTCCTGCCAGGGGCGGCTGTGGCGAGTGACTTTATTGTCGGTTTCTGTGGTGAGACGGAAGAGGAATTCCAGTTATCGGTGGAGGCGCTGAAGGAATTCCGCTTCAAGAACAGTTTTATTTTCAAGTACAGCGAACGAGAGGGGACCAAGGCGATGGAGCAACTGCCCGATGATGTCCCCTACGATGTCAAGCAGCGACGAAACAACCTGCTGCTGGAAATCCAGAACGAGATCAGCGAGCAGGAGAACCAGAGGTTCGTGGGGCAGACCGTGGAGGTACTGGTGGAAGGGCAGAGCAAGAAGTCGGCCAAGCAGGGAGAGGAGGGGCCGGGCATTCAACTGGGTGGGCGGACCCCCTGTGACCGGATCGTTGTCTTTGATGGAACCGAGCGGCAAGTAGGCCAGATCCTGCCCGTTACCGTTTATGATACCACCCCCCATACCCTGCTCGGTTCGGTCATGACCGAGCACACCGGGCCGGAGCTTTACCTGCTGGGATCTTCCTGAGCGATCCTCGCCAGTCCGCTGCAGATGGCACCTGGTAGATCCACTTCCACCGGCTCTCGACAGAGCGCCGACTGTTCGGCAGCTTCCATCACCGCAACAGCGCGTGCTGCCTCGGCCGTCGTGATCACGCTGGCCGGAGTTCCGCTCTGCAGGCAAGCGGCGAAGTAGCTGATTTCTTCCTTGAGGATACCGACAGCACGGCCATGCTGGAGTGGCCAGAAGGCAGTGTCGACCTGCTTGACCCGGTCGACCGTGTTCACCAGGAGCCCTGTCTGGGAGCAGTCAATCGTGATCATTCCCTCGCTTCCCACGATCTGCATGCGGGCATCGATCATGGTCGGGACGTTCGGTGGAAGGCACCAGATTGTCTCCACCACACCGACCGCCCCGCTGCGCCCATCCTGGTCCGGGAATTCCAGCATGGCCCAGCCCAGGTCGGGGTAATCGTAGTCATGGACTTTCACGTTGCGGGCAAAAACCCGGTCGGGGGTCTGGCCTGTCATCCACATCATCAGGTCCGCATCGTGGATGCCGTCGCCCATCAGCGGGGAGATCTTGTCGAGCCGGATATTTCCAGGAGCGACCGGCAGGTTTCGGCGGGCATGCATCGAGACGATGTCGCCAATTTCTCCCTGCCGGATGGATTCCCGGGCCAGCGAGTAACGTGGATCGAACCGGCAGATATGCCCGACCATCAGCTGGCCGGCAGCGTCCTGGGTGGCTGCCAGGAGATCCAGGCACTGGTCGGTATCAACCGCCATTGGTTTTTCCAGCAACACGTGCTTGCCGGCGGCCAGTGCCGCCAGCGCGATCTGGTGATGCTCCTCCCAGTGTGTCACGATACTGACCACGTCGACCTGGTCGTCGTCGAGCAGTTGCCGGTAGTCGGTTTCCGCCCGTTCGATTCCAAGCGTTGCCGCCCGTTCTGCAAGCGGCCCGGCCCGACGTGAGCTGACCCCTGCCAGTTCGATTCCGGGCAGGCCCATCAGGACCTGTGCATGGGCCATGCCAAATCGCCCGAAACCAATAATCGCCCAGCGTAATGGTGTCATGCTCAACCGCTTGTGCGGCTCCTGGCGGTTTACTTCTCCCCGTGGATGCCGGGAGGTTGTGGCATCTCGTCGGTGATGATCTTCCAGCTTGCTCCCATCTCTCGCATCGCCGTGAAGTCGGCGGCGCGGTAACGTATCGCCAGGTGCGGTGTCTGCAGGATTCCGGATTCCTCCTGCATGGCCTGCATGGCCGCCGCCAGGGTGCCAGTTACCAGCAGGGTCCGTTCGGCAGGGTAGGGGGGCTTGCCGGTACGGAAGTGATGCTGGATCGCATGGGCGAGCGCTTTGAAGAGGTTCCGGTTTTCCCAGGGGCCGACCTGGAAGGCAGTCGACAGCAGTTGGGATTTCTTTTTCAGGCGGCAGGCAAAATTCCAGCGGGTGGAGTCATGACCCACGCGCAGTACTGTCGCCTTGAGCCCGTCGTTGTAGGTCAGCTGGATAGCGTGGGGCTCGATCTCGTCTTCCCCCTTGATGGCCCCCAGGTCCTCCGGGAGATATCCCAACTGGGCTTCCATGGCTGCTGCCACCAGGTCTTCCGACCAGTAACCCAGCCGGGCATTCTGGCGAACGGCCTGGGCGTCAAAGAAACGGACCTGCTTGATGCCGGTTTCTCCTCCACGGCGGGATTCCACGATGGATTGCAGGACCTCCAGGGCATGGAAGTCATAGGATTCTACCGGGCCGCCATGAATCGAGATCGCTTCCTCGACCACCGCGCCACGTGGGAATTCCATCGCCGGATGTCGTTCCGCCAGTGGAACGCTGCTGCCCGCCAAAAGCGGTATGCCGTGCTCACGGCAGGTCCCTGCCATCTCGCTGGCCCAGTCCCAGCGGTAGGAGAGATGCTTGTCATTGAAGATCGGCACAAAGCGGCCGGAGTCCTTCATCACCTGCAGGATCTCGTCGAAAAACCTCTTGCGGGGGTACATTGTCTGGCCCAGTTCTGTCGTTGGATAGTTCCCGTGTTCGCCGATGGAGAGTACGGCATCGACTGCCAGTTCGTCTCCGCCCAGGCAGAGTGCTTCCTGGATCGACTCGTAGACCGGGATGCCGTAACGCTGGGAAACGTCATCGGTCATGTCTCCCGCTGGTGACTGGTCCCGGTAAAAGGAGACGATATCGACACCCGGGTCCGTCACCTGGCCATTGAACAGGTAGGGCTGCAGGAAATTCTCCAGCAACACATGGCCATGGGAGCGGTAGGTAAAGACCGTGTAGATGGCGGCCACCCGGGGTCGACGCCGGCGGCCCTCCCGACCGGCCAGCAGGGATGAGCTGGCAAGCCCGGCAGCCGAGGCGGCAAGAAACTCGCGACGAAAAATATCCATGGAAGTTCTCCTGCAGGCCTACTTCTTGCGATTTTCCCAGGTCTCTCGCAGGTCGTCGGAATAGGGTGTCCGAATGCCCTCGTCCTCCAGGATCTGCTCGGTCGAATCAAACATCTCCTGGCGGGGAAGAACCATGGTCTCGTACAGCCCGTGAAACTCGATCGTGAGGTAATCCCCCTCCGAGTCACGGATGGTCTCTACCAGGTTCAGCAGGTTCTTGATGTCCACTCCATTGACCCGGTGAACGGCCGCGAAGGACTGCTGATCATATCCCTCCACCAGCGGGTGGGGAAACATCCTCACCGAGAGGATCACCAGTTCCTCATCCGGGAAGGCGGGTCGATCGAACTGCCTGAGAATGACGGGGTTTTTGCGAGCCTTGAGGACCAGCTGGTTCTGGGGATTGATGCGTGCGACCAGGTCCTGGCTGGCCGTGGTGAAGACCAGCGGACCAAAGATAAAGTGCCGTGGATAAGCTCCCTTCAGGTTCGGCATCAGGACAGGCACCTTGCTGACCACGGGAAGCTGCAGGTCCTGGGCTTCTCCCTCACGAAGGATGGTCACCGGGAGCATGTTTTCTTTTGCCAGGTCGGTCAACAGGTAGCGGAAGGAGATATTGAGCCCGTCCTCCAGCCGGACGTTCCCTTTTTTGTCCAGTGCATGTCCTCCCACGTGGGTGATCACATCCCAGGTCTTGAGGGGATAGTCCTCGGCCTCCTCGATCGGATCACGGACCATCAATCCGCCGCTTGTCGTATCCAGTCCCAGTCGCTGCCTGAGCGTGGGGTTTTCCACGGTCTGGAAATAGCCCACCAGGTTGGGCTTGCCGTCGTAAGTCTCGTCGGCGATGTCGGCCAGGAAGATCCGTACTTCCTCGGCCGGGATCACGTAACCGATGTTCTCGGCACTGCGGATCGTACTGTAAACGATTCCGGCAATCTTCCCTTCCCGGATGGCCGGTCCACCGCTGTTCCCGGGGTTGAGGCCGGCATCGACCTGGATTCGCATGCCCATCGCGCCAAAGTTGTATCGGGAAAACTCTACCCTGGAAACGATCCCCTCGGTGACCGAGAGCTGTTCGCCTCCAATCGGGTATCCGTAGGCACTGATCGTGTCCTTGGCCTTGGGAAGTTCCAGGTCCAGTGGGAGGGCTGGTCGCTCGCTGAAAAAATCGTCATTGTCAATCGCCAGCAGGGCCAGGTCCATTTCCGGGGAGACGGCAAGGACACGGGCCGGGATCCGCTCGGTCACCTGGTGGCCCTGGACGAGGATGCGAATGGCATAGTTCACCACGTGCGCATTGGTAAGAATCCGCTTGCCCTCGATGATCACGCCGGACCCGGTGACCTGCTTGGGACTTCCCTTGGCCCAGGGACGGGCGAAATCGGGTTCCCGGTTGGTGACATGGATCTGGACCACGGAATCACTGATGGGATCCTGTGCCGGTGCTGGTCCTGTCAGCAGCAGGCCCAGCAGGATAAGGGGCAGGAGTATGTTCTTCATGGCAGGGGTGCTTATGGATGAGGATTCAACCGGTTACGGTGCCGCATACAGATCATCTTACCCTCTGGCCAGCCGGGGAAAAACCGCCGGGTGAAATCCCGCGGGGAAATCAATAAAAGTAGTACATCATGAACATGGCAGTGGCGGCCAGCAGGCCCGCCAGCAGCCGCTCGTCACGCAGCAGCCGACGACAGGTTCCCTGGCCCGGGTCTCTTTCCTCGCTCCCTTCCGAGCGCAGGATCTCCCGCAGGTAGGCCCCCAGTGTCCAGCTGGCTGCCAGCAGGGCGGCGATGGTCTGGTCCAGGCTCCCCCGGTACATCAGCCAGCCGAGCAGTGCGTAGAACAGGATCGAGACCAGGATCGTCAGGGCCAGCGAACGCAGGTGGTCCGGGGCATGGCCCCCCAGGTCGGTCCAGGTGTTACGGGACTTTTCCGGATCCGGTGGATGCAGCTGGCTGACGACCACGAAGACGACTCCCGAGAGCAGGATCACGAAGATCACCCGATGGAAGAAGTTCAGCTGGGGGCCGAAATGTCGCATCAGCGGCGTGATCTGTGGGCGGACCTGCTGGTCCAGGTGCTGCTGCAGCTGGGGGACCGTCATTGCCTGCAGTTCCTCTGGGAGAGCCTTGATATTCATCTGTGTGACTTTCTCCGCCAGCCGGCTGTTTTCCGTCAGAGCCAGGTCATAAGCGCCCCGGGACATGTCCGAGTTGTAGAGTGGGGGAACCACCAGCGAGAAGGCGATGCCGGCCAGGATGGTCACGAAGGCCGCCAGGCGGGTCCCTCGCTTCCAGAAGATGCCCAGCAGGAAGGTTGCCAGCAGGCCGGGCGTGAGGATGTTGGAATAGTCGGCAATCGTGAGGAAGAAGTTCTTTTCCGAGTTCGGGTTGATCACCAGGATCGCGATCGTGGCGGCGGCCATCATCAGGACCACGATCACGATTTTTCCCATCCGGATCATCTCACGATCGGACGCCTCGTGCCGGAAGTAACGCTTGTAGATGTCGACGGTGATAATGGTTGCCGCGGAATTCATCATCGAGTCAATCGAGGAGAGGATGGCCCCGATCAGTCCGGCGGCGATCAGGCCGACCAGGCCCAGGCCAATCGGTTTAATCAACTTGTTGATCAGTACAGGGAAGGCGGTGTCCGGGTCAATTTGCAAGTCCTTGAAATCGGTGGAGGTCTCAAAGAGGTAGAAAGCTGCCACGCCGGTGGCGATGGCAAAGAAAGGGATCAGCAGCTTGAGAAACCCGGCGGCGATGATGCCGGTGCGAGCTTCCTTGTCGCTGGTTGCGGCCAGTGCCCGCTGCACGATGAACTGGTTCGTCCCCCAGTAGAAACAGTGCATGAACATCAGCCCGGTCAGCACGCCCGACCAGGGAAGCTGGGGGTGGTTGGTCGGCAGGTAGAGATTCATCTTGGAACTGGCGGCGGCATGATCCAGTGCCATCATCTCCCCCCAGCCACCGATGGCATGGAAGGTGGCAAACGCCACACCGATCCCGGCCAGCAGCATCAGTACCGACTGGATGACATCGGTATAGATCACGGCCTTGAGGCCGCCCAGGATTGTGTAGCTGGCAGCGATCGCCCCCAGGGCGATCACGAACCAGATGTAGTAGTTCATGTTGACCTTGCGCTTGAGCTTGGCCGGCATGGCCAGCTGGGCCAGCATCTGCCCCGAATCTTCCACCAGGAGGGCGCTGTCGCCTTCCCCCTCCTCCTCGCTCACCGCACTGTTCTCGGTCACAATCGCGTTGCCCCCCATCAGTTCACAGATCGTACGAGAACCGATGTAAAGAGCCGGGACCATCTGCACGAAGGCCATCAGGGTGACCATGATCACCGCGTACATCAGGCGGCTGCGGTGGTCGAATCGCCGTTCCAGGTATTCCGAGAGCGTGTAGATCTTCAGCTTGCGATAGACCGGCAGGAAACCGTAGCACATCAACAGCAAACCGGCGATGGCTCCCAGTTCAAAGTGACTCTGGGCAAACCCGATGCTGAAACCGATCCCCAGCATGCCGACCATGTGGTTGGCACTGACATTGCTGCCGAAGATCGACCCGGCCACGCCGAACCAGCGAATGCTGCGGCCGGCCAGGAAGTAATCTTCCGAGGACTTGTCCTTGCGCCCGGCCAGAAAGCCGATCAGCATGACACCCGCCAGGGTACCAAAGAAGATGATGTAATCGAGAAGGCCAAGCTGGATTGTCATGCGTGCTCAACAAGTTCACGAAGTCGTTTGATACCGATGGCCAGGACTTCCGCCGGATCCTCTTGCCAGAGCTGCCGGTTAAACAGTTCCAGGCTGATCATGCCCTGGTAACCGATCGCGTGCAGCATGGACATTTCTGCTTTCAGGTCAATGACCCCGTCCCCGATCATAACCCGGTCCGGATCGGTCTGCTCCCCGGCCGGAATTCCCGGGGCGGCGTCATCAATATGGTAATGGCTGACGCGCTGGGCGGGGAGTGTGGAAAGGAGTTCTGGGTGGGAATCACTGTTCCAGGTATGGAACGCATCCACGATCAGCGTGGCATCGCTGTCCCCCACCTGCTCCACGATCGAGATGGCCTGGTCGAGCGTGCATACCGAACCAAAAAAACTGACGTACTCGAAGGTGGTGCGGATACCGACCTGGCGGCCAAGCTCCAACAGCTCGCCGTAACGGTCCACCAGCTGGGACTCGGGGCATGCTTCCCGTGGCGGGGTGGCAACCATGTACGTTGCGCCCAGGCGGGTGGCCAGTTCCATCCGCCGCCGGGCCTCCTCGAGCATCAGTGGATATTCCAACGGGCTCGCTTCTCCCCATTGCCGCAGTGCGATCACGCTGGGGACCTCGAGGCCATGGTCGGCGAGCGCCTTTTCCACGTCGCGGACTTCCCCCCCGCGGCCGACATGCTCGTAGATATCGTTCATCCAGAGCTCGATTGCTCCGAAACCGGCCTCGGCGGTAAGCCGTATCTTGTCCAGCAGCAGCTGGGGCCGGATCGTGCTGGTATTAAGACAGAGCGTGAAGGACACGTTACCGGTTTCTCCGGGCTATTGGTGTTCGCCGATGGTTCGCATGTTTTAACACAGCTGGCGAGGTCATGTTGCTGGCCCGCAGGTTTTCCTCGACCGGCTCGCGTGTTAAAACCTGCTATCGCCGTGGCGTACCAGACCAGCTGTACATTCTCTCCACCTGACCCCTGCCCGAAGGTTTCCCATGCCCAGTGTTATGATTTTCCCCGAGGCCTATTACAAGACCGACGCGCCGTACGTCCAGATGTTCCAGGATGCCGGGTTTGAGATTCGTTACCCGGAGGATTCGACATTCACCCGGGGCCTGCATAGCGAGGAGGAGACGATCGAGGTGATCGCGGGAGTGGATGCGACGGTGGCCGGCGGCGAGTATTACACGCCGAAAGTCATCGAGTCGCTTCCGCAGCTGAAGGTGATTGCCCGGGCTGGTGTTGGTTTTGACCGTGTCGATGTGGAGTCGGCCACCTCGCACCAGGTGGCGGTGACCGTCACCCCGACCAGCAATCATGAATCGGTCGCGGAGTTGACACTGGCCCTGCTGTTTGCCGTGACCAAGCGGATCGTGGTGAATGACCGGGCGGTGCGGGGCGGTGCCTGGCCGACGGACCTCTTGATGCCGATCCGGGGCCAGACATTTGGCATCCTGGGGTTGGGGCGGATTGGCCGCAGCACGGCAGTTCGCGCCCGTGCGCTGGGGATGGATGTGCTGGCCTGCGAGAATTTTCCCCAGCAGGACTTTGTCCAGGAGCAGGGGATTGAACTGGTCGATTTTGAGCAACTGCTTCAGCGAAGTGACATTGTCAGTATTCACTGCCCACTGAACGACGAGACCCGGGGGATGATGAACCGGGATGCATTTGCCCTCATGAAGGACCGTGCCATCCTGCTCAACACGGCTCGCGGGGGTGTGGTGGCCGAAGCGGACCTGGTCGAGGCCCTGCAGGAGGGGATCATTCATGCGGCGGGTTTGGATGTTTTTGAAGTCGAACCGACGTCCGCCGAGAATCCTCTCTTCGAGCTCGATAACGTGGTGGTCAGCCCCCACAAGGCAGGGACCGATGAGAAATCCTCCGAAGGGATGGGCGTGGAGGCAGCTGACTGTATTATCAAGCTCTCCCGTGGGGAATGGCCGGAGGGAGCGGTGGTCAATGACCAGCTCCGTGAGGGCTGGAGCTGGCAGCGCTAGGGAACCGGCTCCTATCGTTGCTCCACGCCGGCTGAGTCATCCAGCAGCAGCGGGTCACCAAGGCAACTCCCCAGCCGGTTGCCGTCGAGCAGGTTGGCCTCTCCTTCGCCGGTAAAACGCACCAGATGCCGGGCCAGCGGGGGAGACCGCCGGTCGGTCAGCAGGCAGCTTGCAATCGTTACCCAGCTGCTGTCGCTGACATCAATGCCACCCGGGACCCCGTCCAGCAGCTGGCAGTGGCCGATCGATATCCGCTGGCAACGGACCAGTTCCAGCAGCGATGCGCCGGAGGCCTGCCCGGTTTCTGAATCGTCCAGCCAGCTGCAGCTGTTAAGGATGCAGTCACTCGAGTCGACCAGTCGCACGCCACAGCCGAGACGGGGGGTGTGGCGGCGGAATTCATTGTTCCCGATGGTCACCAGCTCGCACTGCTCAGCCAGGATGTTGCGGTTGGCGGCCGAGTAGATACAGTTGCCGCTGATCACGATGCCACGGCAGCCGATCAGGTGGACGTTGTTCTCCTGGCTACCAATGATGTTTCCGCTGATCGTCCAGAGTCCGGGCCGCAGGTTCTGCTGCTGGTCATCCCGGATGAGGATGTTGGCACCCCCGGGTGAGGAGGTCGCCTGGATCGTGTTGGAGGCGACCGTCACCTCGTTCACGCTTGCTCCGGGGGCGGAGACATCGACGTAAATCTCGGCCGTCGGTTCCGGCTCGGTACCGTGCTCGGCATGGTTGTTGTACTCGATGTCATTCCCGGTGATCTGCAGGTTGCGGACCTCGGACCGTTCCAGCCGGATACCCCCCAGCCGGTTATAGCTGATGTGGTTACCCGTGATATTCACCTGGTGGAGGTTGACCTCGTCAAAGAAGATTCCGACCCCGGTGTTGTTGTAGATGTGACAGTGGTTGATCAGGACATTCCGGTTCCGCTTGTGAAGCCGGATCCCATCTCGCACGCCGTGGATCAGCAGGCTGGTGAGGACAGGCTGCATGGTGCCGACCAGTTCAAGGCCGTCCGCCTCGGCATGTTCTGCGGTGATTTCGAGCCCGGAGATTGTTGGCATGCGTTCGAGCAGCTTGACATTGTCGGACCGGGTGCCGGGATCTCCCGTGCCGTCGTGGGTGCCTCGTAGTCGCAGGGCGGGCCCTGGGCCGGTCATCACGATCCGCGCGGTCCCCCCGCTGCCCTCGATGCTGATCGGGCCCTGCTTGCTGACGTCGATCTCGATCGTGCGGCTGATCCTGTAGGTCCCGCGTGGCAGGCGGATCCTCCCGTCGCCCTCTTCAATGATGTGTTCCAGTGCGGCCGTATCGTCTGCCTGTCCGTCGCCCTGGGCACCGAAGGCCCGTAGATTACTCATGGGGTTCCTCTTGTTTTCTTGAGGGAAGAATGGAACGGGTTATTCCAGGGTTTCCAGTTCATCCAGCAGGGCATCCAGTTCGTCCGCTGGTCCGGCCGGCTTCCCCAGCTGTCTTTTTTCCAGTGGCTGCTCGTCACTGTCGACCGGCGCACGGCCCGCCAGCATCAGCTGTTCATCCCGTTCCCGGGCGGCCACGTCGGCCGCTTCCGGTTTGCCAAACAGCAGCGAGAGATCGATCTTGAGGCCTCCCACGTTGACCGGCGCGCCGGCAATAGCGGGTGTTTTATGCTGGGGAAAGACAATCGCATTCTCCGGACAGACTCGGCTGCAGGCCGGGCATCCCTTGCGGCAATTGTCCGGTTGTTCCACGAGGATCGTTTCTGCCCGGTCAACTCCGTAAACGCCGAACAGGCAGAAATCGATACACTCCATGCAGTTGGTGCAGCGGCTGAAATCAATCACCGGGTACCAGCGGCGACCGTTCTCCGCCTCGATCGTTTCAGGAAGCGAAGCGGGGTCCTGGGAGGCATCGTTGGCCGGTTTCTGGAAGCGGGCCAGTTGTTCTTCTGTGGGATCTCCCTGGATCCATTGCCCGAGAGAACTGGCCGCGATTCGCTCGGCCTCCTCGATGAAGTCCTCGGCAGAACTGCTGCTTTGCAGGTTCACACAGTAAATCTGCCGGTCTGGCAGGGGACGGTCATCCAGTACCCGTGGTACCTGCTCGCCCTGCTCCTCATCGAGTTCATCTTCCAGTTCGTCGTCATCGTCCCCGGAATCCGGCTGAAGCTCGATCTCCCCGACCGAGCCACGGATATTGTTCCGGTCAAGAATCCAGTGGGCTGCCCGCTGGTAGTTCCAGGAAAAGACCAGCATCTCTCCCTCCACCGCCCCGAGTGCTTCAATCGCCGGCCCATCGGGCTTGAGGTCGTAGAGGTTGGCGAGCATCGTGACCTGGAATTCGGGATGCTGGTGGAGGTAACCGGCAATCTCTTTTTCCAGTTCCCGTTTGGCGGGATGATGGCTCTGCCCAAGGGAAATAAATACGGGGAAACCCACGGTTGGTTCTCCGGTGGAAGTGGCTGCATGGGTGGCTGGAGGAAGGGGCTCAATTGAGCTGTCCCTTGATTGTCTGCTGGGTAATTTTCCAGACATCCTCCAGGTGGACCAGGTACTCTGCTGCGTTCATCAGGTCAGCTGTTGTATTGTCGTCAGCCGGGTCTATCTCAAACAACCACCCATCTCCATATTTATCCAGATTGATACCAGAGGGGTCGGCCATCAACTGCTCGTTCAAGAGTGTCAGTTTCCCGCCCAGGGGGGCATAGAGCGAGCTTTCTGCCTTCTTGCTCTCGATCGAGCCCAGTTCCTGCTGCGGCTGCAACTCGACCCCGGCGTCAAAATTCCAGTCCAGGAAGTAGACATCCTGCAGCAGCCGGACGGCGTAGGCGGTAAATCCGAAGCGATAAATATCCCCGCGCAACTCGGCCCACATGTGGTTCCTGGCGTACTGGAGTTCGACGGGGAATTCTGCCGGGAACTCACCCATCTGGAACACCAACGGATCACTCATGTGTACCGCACCCCCTGGTGTTGTTCTTCGAAGAAGGCGGGCAGCAGCGCATCCACACAGAGCAGGCCCTGTCGGGTCAGCTCAATCCGGTCGGAACCACGAGTCAAGAGCCCTTCTTCTTCATAACCGCTCCAGGTCGCGTCCCACTGCTGGAGGATGTCGACAGCGAACTTGTCCTGGAAGTAACCGGCTTCCAGGTGCCCTTTCTTGAGTTGCAGGATCATCTCGCGGATAAGTAACTGGGAATCCGTGGGGCCATTGCCACGGCCCAGGGGCAGGCGGTCATCCTGGAGCAGGGCACCCACGTAGTCATCCCACTCGGGCAGGTTCTGGTAATGGACCCCGGAGACATGACCGAAGCTGGCGATGCCGGTGGCCAGCAGGTCGGAACCCATCCAGAGATTATCCCGGTAACTGAAAGTCACTTTGTCCGGGTTCTTGACCATCGTGTAGGCGCTGGAGACGTGGTAGCCGGCTTCTTCCAGCTGACGGAAAGCCTGGTCGACCCAGTCACGCTTGGTGGGCCAGTCAGCGACAGGTGTCTCGATCCGGTTGCCGAGGATGTCCTGGGAGTAGACCGTGTTAAATGGCAGTTCCATCTGGTAGATCGTCACGCTTTCCGGATCCAGCTCGATCGTGCGGCGGATATTCTCCTGCCAGTTTTCATCCGTCTCGCCGACCATGCCGGAGATCAGGTCAATATTGACGTTGTCAAAATCGGCCGCCTTGATCCATTCCCAGGACTTGTAGATCTCCGGTGAGAGATGGGCGCGGCCATTCTCCTCCAGGACCTTGTCACTGAAGTTCTCCACGCCCAGGCTGAGCCTGGTCACGCCCAGCTGTTTGAGTGTCTTGATCTTGGGTTCGGAGAGCGTTCCCGGCTCACATTCGAAAGTCACCTCCTCGGCATCATCCCAGTTGATGTTTGCCCGCAGCCGGTCGACCAGGCTGGTTAACTGCCTGGGGCTGAGAAACGAGGGAGTGCCGCCACCGAAGTAGACGAAGCGGAAGGGACGTCCTCCCATGATCGGCAGCTGGCTTACCAGCTCGATTTCCCGCGAGAGCGCGGAGACATAAAGCTCGATATCCGAGGCCTTGTTTTCGGTGAAGACCTTGAAATAGCAGAACTTGCAACGTTTTCGGCAGAAGGGAATGTGAAGGTAGAGACCAAGTGGTGTCTGCACTGTCGGTGGGGATTGCAGGGCACGTTCCACCTCCTCCAGGGAATCCTGGTCCCATGTGGAAAAAGGGGGGTAGTTGGAGATGAAATAACTCCCCACCTCGGTTTTGCTTGGTTCGCTTGTCATCTGGATGAAAGGACCCGGGCGGTTCCCCCGAAAGGCTGCCAGGATCCTTATTTCTTTTCCCCAAAACAGTAAACGGTTCCCTCGTCGCTGGCGATCAGAAGCCGGCCTGCGGCGACGGCCGCGGAGCCGACAAAGCCATCCCCGGTCTCGTATTCCCAGGTCGGCTTCCCGGTATCCAGGTTCAGACCGTAAATCCGCCCGTCGGTACCGCCGACGTAAATCCGCTTGCCGACGATGACCGGCGAGGAGTCCACACGTCCACGAGTGGTGAATTTCCAGAGCGGCTTTCCATTGTCCGGATCGAGGGCCAGGATCTGCTTGTTGCGGCCCCCGACAAGCACGAACCCCTTGGTAACCGCCGCACTGCTTCGAAATGGCAGTGCTGTTTCCGCATCGGCATATTTCCAGGCAATTTCAGCCTTTCGCCAGTCGATGGCAAAAAAGACGCCCCCCTCGGTTCCAAAGAACACACGGTCCCCGAGCACGGCGGGGGTGACCCCGGTAGGGCCATCCAGTTCCACGTTCGACACCGCCTTGCCCTCGTCGATATCAATGATGTGCAGCCGTCCGTCACAGCCGGCCAGGAAGCAGCGGTTGCCGACGATCGTCGGGCTGCAGCGGATCTGGTCGGCGATCTCGTGTTTCCACGCGAGTGTGCCGTCGGCGGTGTTGAGACAGTAGAGCGTCGCATCGGAGGAACCGATCAGCACCTTGTCCTTGTAAAAGTTGGCACTGGCGTCAATTTCGGCCTGGGTCTTGAAGGCCCAGAGAGCCTTGCCATTGGTGGCATCCACGCAGTAAAAGTTGCCGTCGTAATCCCCGACATAAACCCGTTTCTGGTGGACTGCCGGAGAGGCAATGAAGCCACCCTCGATCTTGTATTCCCAGGATTTCTTGCCGTTGGCCAGCCGCAGCGCAAAAAGCGTCCCGTCCAGGTCGGCAATGTAGACGATTCCGTCCACCACGGCCGGTGTTCCTTCAAAAGCGCCATCCTTGACCTGGAACTTCCAGAGCAGTTCCGGTTTTTCTACCAGTGACCCGCTTGCCACACCCTGGGAAAGAGAGTTGCCTCGAAACAATGGCCAGTTGCTCGTGGACTCTTCTTCTGTTTCAGGCTTTCCCGTCTCCCCGGCCGGAATGCTCGATACCCCGACGGCGATGGCCAGCAGCAGTACTGCGGCGATTGGCATGCGGGAACCTGGGAGGGGAGCTGTAAGCATGGGAGTGGTGGGGAGTGCGGGGTTGGCTTGACAAACGGAACGAACGTCTAGAAGGCGGCCTGGTAAAGCGCCTTGAAGTCCTCCACTGATACTTTACGGGGGTTGAATTGGGCTGTCCACTGTTGACTCGCCTGCGAGGCCAGCTCCTCCAGCCGTTCTTCTTCCACTCCACAACTGGACAGTTGCTGTGGCAATCCTGCATCATCGATCAGCCTTTCGATGAAGGAGGCCAGTTGATCGGGATCGCCCTTCGGGAGCCGGTCATCCAGCGCATGGGTTCCCGCCAGTAACTCGGCATACTGGTCGCCACATTGTTTTCCATTGAAACGAATCACATGGGGGAGCATGATGGCGATTGCCTGTCCATGCACGATGCCATAGCTGGCGGTCAGTGGATTTGCCAGCGAATGGGCCGCCCCCAGCATCGAATTCTCGATGGCCACCCCGGCCAGGCATGCTCCCAGTTGCATTGCTGCACGGGCTTCCAGGCAGGCACCATCCTCCAGGACAAGAGGGAAATTGCCGGCCAGGAGCCGCCAGGCTTCCCGGCTGAAAACCAGCGAGATGGCATTGCGACGCGTGGTCACGGAGGTTTCCAGGGCATGGGCGATGGCATCAATCCCTGTCAGGGCAGTCAGCTGGGCAGGCTGGGTCAGTGTCAATTGCGGATCGAGAATAGCAATCCGGCAACTGGCTCGCTTGTCCCCACATGCCATCTTGGTGTGCGAGTCGGCATCGGAGATGAGTGCAAACGACTGGGTCTCGCTGCCTGTCCCTGCCGTGGTGGGAACGGCGATCATCGGCAGCATGTCAGCGGTCGCCTTGCCGGTTCCCCAGTAGTCCTTCATCTGGCCGCCACAGGAGTAGATGAAGTTGATTCCCTTGGCGCAATCCATGGAGCTGCCACCACCAAGTCCGACGAGCAACTGCGGCTGGAATTGCTGTGCCACCGCCACACCGTTCTGGACATCCCTGGTGGTTGGGTTCTCTTCCAGTTCGGAAAAGACAAGGGATTCAATGCCGGCTTCCGAAAGGGCATCGCACCCAAGCTGGGTGTGTCCGGCTGAAACAATTCCCGGATCACTTACGACCAGTGCCCGTTCGACAGAGAATTCTGCCGCCAGGGTTCCGAGTTGCTCGATGGTGCCCGGGCCGTGGACGATACGGGTTTGCGGTGCATAGTCGAGCAACGTCATGGGTATCTCGTGGGGATGGACCGGACCAGGGAAGGAGTTCACTCGGGCATGGCCGGCGCCCGGTTCCAGGCGGCGGGCAATCTCCGGGTTGTGGGAACTTAGAGAGTAGCCTCGACCTCTTCGGTTACCTGGTAAGCACGGGACCGGAAGAGGAAATCGATGATGCTCCCCTCGTGGGGCTGAAGCCAGTTCAGCTTGCTGGTCGGGATCGGCCCGATGTTCAGGCGGTCAATAAAGGTGGCATCCGTGAGTTCGTCGATCATTGCCTGGTTGTTGGTGATTGCCGTGCAGACCAGCGTGGGGCCGATGCTGGACAGCATCTTGTCTTCGGGACACTCGACCACCGTGGAGAAGGGGAACATGTACTCCTTCTTGGCAATCGCATTCTGGGGAGATTCACAGTGCACGATCATCGGTCGCAGGTAACTGCAGAGCTCCTGTTCTTCCAGTCGAGCACCGTACTGCTCGGTCATGTGCGTGACACCATCCTCTTCCAGGTCTCCCTCGATCATGCCCCAGACGGCAGAGCCCATGCCAGGAACCGTGAAGGCAGCCAGCCCGGCTTCGGGATCTGTCGGCTTCTTGACCTCGATCGGTCCAATCCGTGCTGCCAGCGCCTCGGCAATCTCCCGGGTGTGCCGCGACGCCCAGACCCCGGAACAGTTGATGCAGCCGCGGCCACTGTTGATGTAAATGCTCTCGGCCATCATGTCGATGTAATTTTCCCAGTCGTCGACGACGTCATCGCCAAGCAGGATCTTGGAGAAACCGGGGCCATGCGCCTGGACGCGGGGGTTCCCCTTGTACTGTTCCACCGTGGCGGTCCCGCCGAAGATCATGGAGCGGTCACAGGAGCCAAGCAGGGCGGCTCCCGCCTCGGCACCGCCGGGATAGAGTGCAAACGCCTCCGGCGGAATACCGGCTTCGACGTAGGCAGCATGCATGCGATAGGGGGTCCATGGTTCCTGCGGGCCAGGTTTCAGTACCAGTCCCACCTGGAGCGGGATAGCCGGGAGCCAGAGCGTATGGACTCCCGGAGAATTGGAGGGCAGGACCGCACCCAGCACCGGCGTCTGGGACTGGTAACTCAATACCACCCCCCGGTCTTCAATACCGTAGCCGCGGCTGAGGACATCCAGCGACAGGCCGCGTGTGAGGCAGTCCAGGATCTTGGTCATGTTCCGGAGTACAAACGAGTTCTTCCCCATGTTGCCCCGGCACATGTGCTCGGGCAGGCCGGTGGAGGCAGACTGCTGGTGGACAAAGTCGTCCGGGGACTGGGTCCCGTCTCCCAGCGGCAGGGTTGCGTTCTCGTAGAGATCCGCCACCGTGTTCATCTTTTCAAGCAGCTGCTCGCAGGTGAAATCCTTGAGGACCTTGCGGGCATTGCGGGCTTTTTTCATGTCCCGGGAAATGATCCCGCCATTGGTCTGGCTGACCCGGGCAATAGGTTCCCCGGTGCTAAAGTGCAGGACCTCGTCGATCTCGAGTGACTCGTAACTTTCGCCCCAGCGGATAATGGGAATGTTAAGCACCGTTTTCTCCTTTGTTCGCTGCCCCGGCAGCTCGGTAGTTTGCAGTGGTTACCGGATGCCCAGGGGGCGAGTCCTTCATAGATGTAGATAGTTAGAAACGTAAGCCGGTTTGCTAGTAGACCCCGACCGTTGTCGATGTGGCCAGTTCATGAAACGGTCGGACGCCACTGACACCGTCCCAGGGATACGTCTCAAAGGGTGCCTCACGTTCTCCTTCATCCCGTTCCAGGAATCCAGGCACAAAGAACTCCTTGGTCAGGGTTGTCAGTTTTACTCGACCGGTTTCCCCGTAGGCCACTTTCTCGTTCGGGTCGTCAAAACTGACGACTTCCGTGACCGCACGTGGCTGGGGCGCGTAGTACGAGATCTTGTATCCATCCTCCGCTGTCACCGGCTTGCTGCAGGCCAGTCCCATCAGCGTGTTGCCGTAGGTTGGTGTCATGTAAACACCGCTCTTTTCCGGAGGTCCTCCGAGTAGTTCCTCGACCGCGTAACGTGTCCACTGGGGGGTGAACTCGGTGCCACCGGAGAAGATGCCGGTGATACCGATTTCCGGCAGGCTGGTGCCTCTCTCTTCCAGTCCCAGGCAGAGCGAGTCGAGCAGCTTGGGAGTGGCAAACAGGCACTTCACGTCGTGGCCGGCTGTGAGCACGGTGACCGCCTGGTCGATACAGTGCTTCTTGTATTCCTCGAGATGTTCCATCCAGCCCTTCTTGATCAGCTTCACGACCCAGCGCGGGTCGAGGTCGATGCAGAAGCAGATACCGCCACGATGCTGGCAGAGGTGTTCCACGGCCAGTCGCAGGCGGCGTGGGCCGGAGGGGCCGAGCATCAACCAGTTGGAGCCCCGCGGAAAGTACTCGTCAGGTAATGTCTCGCTGAAGACCTCGTAGTCGATACGGAAATCATCGATCACGACCCGGCTCTTGGGGATTCCTGTCGTGCCGCCGGTCTCAAAGACATAGGTTGCCTTGTCGTCATACGCCTTGGGAACCCAGCGCCGAACCGGTCCTCCTCGAAGCCATTCGTCTTCAAAAAGAGGGAATTTTTTCAGGTCGTCATAACAGGTGACTTCCGTCAGGGGATCGAACCCCAGTTCCGACTTTTTCTCCAGCCAGAAGGGGCACCCGGTCTGCTCGCTGAAATGCCACTGGACAATTTCCACGGCATGGGCATCAAGGCGCTCGCGGGCCTGTTTTTCCAACTCGGTCAACGATTCAGGGGTTGAAGTCTCGCTTGAACTCATGAACTGGTTTCCAGTATCTGGTTGTGGTACAGGAGTCAGGTGGCCGGAGAAGGCACCTGCGGGCCACCGGAGGGCAGGATTAGCATTAAAATTAACGGACAGGAGAGGGCAATACAACCAGCGGCGGTGGTGTGGGCAGCTGGGAATCGAGTTATCCGGGGTTCGTGCCTGCGGCCCGGGCCCGGTCTCCCTTTTCTAGTCCTACCGGACAAGCCACTCCGATAGCAGGCCGGCCAGCTCATCCCGGTGATTGCTGTAATGATGATCCGCTTTCGCGACGACCTCGATCCTGCCAGGCCAATCCGGATTGGAAGCGACGGCATGCTGAATCGCCTCGGGCAGGCCCGCAAAAGCGATACTCCCCTGCTCGACTTCCAGGCTGCCAAGGGTAACCAGCAAGGGAGAGCGGATCTGGCTGATGAACTCAAGCAGGTTGTAACGTTCGCCGGGACCGTACTTGTCCAGGTAACCACGGGCACTGATCTGGAGGGGAAGGGGAAAGCGGGTGTCGATCAACTCCTCGCCCTGTCCCTGGTCGACTCGCTGCTGGGCACGTTCGAGGGACTCGAGGAAAAGGCTGCTTGTCTCTGCCTCCATGAAGGCCTGGCACGAGAGCCGTGGAGGGGAGATGGCGACGATGGCACTGACCTGATCGAGCGGCTCGTGAGCCTGGCTGTAGATGACCTTCAGGGCCCCCAGGCTGTGGCCCAGCAGGACGACATCCTGGTAACCCCGGCTGCTGGCCATTTTCACCCAGCCTGCAATGTCGTGGCGACAGTCATCGACAATTTCAAAAGCCGCGCCCAGGCGGCGGGCGCCGGCATCCGATCCGATCGTACAGATGTTGTCGTGCCCCCGTGTATTCACCCGCAATACGTCCAGGCCATGTTGTTCCAGTGCGGTGGAGAGGGATTGCATCAGGGTGGATGCGTAAAAATTGCTTGCCACGCCATGCAGGCAGATCACGAGGCGGTCGGCCGGGGTCGAAGCGGACTGGGTCAGCGCTCCCCAGAGCCGAAGTCCGTCGGGCGTGGTGGTCTGGACGAGTTGGAGATGCATGGGAAGATCCGGCTCGATGAAGAGGGGGCGACCGTGAATGCCCGGCCCGCTTACTCGTCGGCCGCTGAACTGCTGAGCTGGGAAAGAATCTGCAGGACACCGTTCAGGTGCGCCAGCCGGGGGCCGTAGCGGTCCACGAATTCACTTAGCATGAAATGGCTGTCAAGCAGCGTTTCATCGCTGTCACATACATCGGTGGTCAGTTGCTCCAGAAACTCTGTCTGGGCCCGGCTGAGAGTCTCGGCCGCCGAACGACAGTTGCGAGCCAGTTCGGGGTTGGCCTCTTTCCACTGGTCAAGTTCCCCCGAACGCTGGTTTTGCTGGGAGGCCTGTTGCGTGAGCAGTTTTTCAAGCAGTGTATTTTGCTGGTCTATTTTCTCCAGCATCTGAAGCAGGATCGGCGCCAGCTGGCTGAAACTGTTATCCACATTCTGATCCGCGGGCGGAGTATTGTTCTCTGCCGAAACATCAATGGGGTCAAAGATCGGGGGAAGTTGTTGTGGATCCTGGCTCATGAAGTGCTCCTCTTTTGTTGCAGTCGCCATTATAGTCCAAATCGAGAATGCTGCATGCCTTCGTTTCAGGCACTTTTTCGTCCGATTTGATGCTGTCCCCCGGTTTCCGGGCGACGCTGGTTGGCCGGCCAGCAACAATAAGCACTTGAGGGGAAACAATTTATGAAGTCCACAGGCTCGGAATCCCGATTCACCTGATACGGAACTCCCTCCGGAGCGGGGAGGGTGCGCAGACAGGTTTTTTGGTTAACCAGGCGTCACGGATGACAGGTCAGAACCTTCAATCGACTTCGGTACTTGCTTTCCTGACCGTAAGCGAGGGCGAGGATGGCAACTGTTTTGGAGGCCTGCTGGCAGTGAATCTCAGTGGCCGGCCGCTGGAATTTCACTGCACCGCTCCGGTGCGAGCAAACCGGGCACAGCAGATCCTGTTTGGAAGAACGCTGCAGGCATTTGTTTATGGAGAACAGATTTCACAGGCACTGCTGGCTGGCATGGAGCTTGTTCCGGTCGTGATCTGTACGGACAAGGCTCCTGTCCTGGCGGTGCAGGCACATGTCGATCCGACGGTGGTGCTTGTCCAGTGCGCGGAGAAAGCAGAGGAGATAACGTTGGCCAAGGATACGGCCGGCGAGGTAACAGCCGGAATGAGCTGGCAGACAGGCTCCTTCCGACTGACGATCGATCATCGTCGTGACCAGCACCGTGCTGAGATCGAAGAACTGGTCGAGCTGTTTGGGGAGGCCGTCGACCTGGATGAACCTTTCGAGCGAATTCGCGAGGCAATCCAGGAAGCACAGCGGTCGGCACGAGCAGCCTGACCAATTTTTTCCAGGGATGGAAAAGTTGAAGAATCAGGGACGAATAAAGGGGGAGACGCCGAGCCCGGTGTCGGTCATCCGATGGCATGACCGGGGCGGCGCCGACCATGCGCTCTCACCATCGACCACGCTGTACGCCACGGGCTGGCAGGCAGCCCTTGGCCGCTGCGAGAATGTCCAGCTGGAGACCAGTGACTGGCATGCTCCTGTGCCTCGCGTGGTGTCGGTCCCCCTGGCCGGTCGCAGGCCGCGCTGCCGTGGTTTCCGCTTTTCCCCGGATGTTACCAGGCTGGGCCCGGCGGCCGACCCGCCGGTTGTTTCGCGTTCTTCTTCCGAGCAACCAGGGGTGCGACCCTCGCGGCAAACTGCGACCCGTATTCGTCCGCCGGGAGATATTGTCAAGCTCCAGGACCGGCTCTATTACATGTTGCAGCCCCCCCTGGAGACTCTCTTTAGTTCCTCCACGCTGCGATTTCCTTTTGAACCGTTCCCGTACCAGTTCGAGGGGGTTGCTTTCCTTTACCCACGCTACTCGGGGATCCTGGCTGACGAGATGGGGCTGGGCAAGACGATGCAGGCGATCACGACGATCCGCATGCTGCTTCGCAGCGGGGAAATTTCCAGGGTTTTGATTGTCTGTCCCAAGCCCCTGGTCACCAACTGGGTGCGGGAATTCGGGATCTGGGCGAGTGAGATTCCGCTGGCGGTGATCGAGGGGAACCAGACCCGCCGCAGCTGGCAGTGGCAGCAGTCGCTTCCGCCCGTCCAGGTGGCCAATTACGAGCTTCTTGTCCGGGACCGGGAGATCCTGGAGTCCGCGGGAACGCATTTTGACCTGGTCGTTCTGGATGAAGCGCAGCGGATCAAGAATGTCTCCAGTACGACCAGCGAGGTTGCCCGTGGAATTTCTCGTAGCCGGAGCTGGGCCATGACCGGTACGCCGATCGAGAACAGCCTGGATGACCTGGTCGGGATCTTCGAGTTTCTCTCGCCAGGCTATCTTCACTCGGACATGACGGCCCGCCAGATGGCCGCGCGGGTCAGTGACTATATTCTTCGCCGCACCAAGGAGATGGTGCTGACGGATCTGCCGCCACGGTTGTACCGGGACGCCGAGCTCACGCTCAGTGATGAACAGCTTTATTCCTACCAGGTTGCGGAGAAGGAAGGGGTCGTGCGGCTGGAGGATATGGGGGAGGAGATCACGATTCACCATGTTTTCCAGCTGGTATTGCGGCTCAAGCAGATCTGTAACTTTGATCCAGCCAGCGGGGCCAGTGCCAAGATGGACCGGCTTGAGGCCGACCTGGAGGAAGTTGCGGCCAGTGGAAAGAAGGCAATCATCTTCAGCCAGTGGGTGGGGACGCTGGAGCGACTGCGTGAGAAACTCCACCGTTTTGACCCGCTGGAATACCATGGCAAAGTGCCATCGAAGAAACGCGACGGTGTGATTGAGCAGTTCCGTCAGGATCCCCGCCACCAGGTTATGTTGATGAGTTACGGTGCTGGAAGTGTGGGACTGAACCTGCAGTTTTGCGAGTACGTGTTCCTTTTTGATCGCTGGTGGAATCCGGCAGTCGAGGACCAGGCAATCAACCGGGCCCACCGGATTGGTGTTGCCGGTCCGGTGACCGTCACCCGCATGCTCTGTCTGGGGACGATTGAAGAGCGAATTCAGCAGGTGCTGATGGAAAAACGACAGCTTTTTGATGCCATCCTGGCCCGCACCTCGGTTCCCGAGTCATCCGGGCTGTCCCAGCAGGATATTTTTGGCCTCTTTGACCTGAAATTACCCTTGCGGGGAGAGGAAACAGGCCAGTTGGCAATGCCAGAGGGCGAGAAGAACCCGTGAAAAACTCGTATATGCGTGAAAAGGTGTTTCTGTCTAGAATGGGGGCGGTTGTATGTAACCGAACGCCCTATACGGGATTTTTTCGTCATTTAGAAACACGGAGGCATCTGTCGATGTCGGTCGGCGCTGGCGCTGTTGGCGGCAGCGGGGTACCCGGAAGGGGCCTGTTACCGGTACGCCTGAAAGTACTTCTTCCGGGGGGGAGTATACCCCCCGAGAGTGTTTGCATGGCCTTTTGGCAAAATTATAATCGTCCAATTGGTGGGCTCGTGCCTGCTGCGACTGTGCTGATGCGCGCCCGGTCATGGATGGACGATTTCGGCAAGCTTGTTTGTCGTAAGTTGCCATGGTCCCATGGCTTGACTTGTTACTGCGCAGCTTGATTCTTAAGGATTCGTTTATGGTCATTCGACGATCTCGCCCGTCGCCCGCACGCGGGTGGCGACCGGGGAAAAATTCCGCCGGCAAGGATGCCAACCGGAAGTTGTTCTTGGAACAGCTGGAGGATCGTCGTCTGCTGGCCGTGGGCCCGCAGATCATCGGTATCCAGCCGAACGATGGCGACCTGTTGTTGTTCGATCAGCCGGACCAGATCCGTAACACGGCACCCCGTGAACTTCTCTTCCGCTTTGATGAGAACCAGGTCTTCAGTGACGCCAATCTCGACGTCATCAAGAGCGGCCAGGGTGGTATCAGGATTACGCGAGCAAACCTGGATGGCAATTTCACGGCTGCCTCGGTGGAATCCGATTTCAATACCGGCGAATCGACGATCCGTTTTACCGCCCGCAAGCTGGGCGGCGAGCAGAACGGGATCACGATGGTGATCGCCAAGCGCGACCAGGGTGGTGCCGGTGCGCCGGAAATCGGTGTGGTCGGTAACCGCATCGACATCAGCCTGAATGTCACGCCACAGAACGAGACCACCGCGCAGCAGCTGGTGGATGCGATCAACAACGACATTGATGCCAGGGACCTGGTGTTGGCAGAACTGGT
>CAYYZW010000003.1:0-15915 GCA_964476375.1 uncultured Pirellulaceae bacterium | reverse complement strand
GGGCCACGTGGGAGACGCGCGCCTGGGGGCTGACGATCTTCATGTCGAGATAGCCAATATCTCCAAAATGATGTGTCGCAAAAAAACCGAGCATCTGGTCACCCGATCGGGCCACCAGCGCCGTGGAGCGGGGCTGGGCATGGGAGGCTTCCAGGTCCGCACGAATAAACGGCCATTCCTCCGCTTCAAAGAGACGGTCGATCTCCTTGTAGTCCCGGTCCATTTCCAGGGGCAGAACGTCGAATGCCCCACTCGATTTCGTAAACGGCAGCATCGTCCGGTACCCGGGTTTACTGGGCCGTGGTGTCTGTCGATTCGTTCTGCGTGATGAAAGGAGTCCATTCCGCAGACTCCTCCAGGTGCGCACCGAGACATTCCCGCATCTGCTCCACCATCAGCTGGTAGTCACTCGCGGACTGTTCCTGGACCGGCACTTCCACACCAACCTGTTGTTCCGCTTCCGACATGACCTGATGCAACTTTCTCTGCAGGATCTGGTAGTCCTCGTCCAGGATTCCCCAGACATTGATATCCTCCAGCAGGTAGTCATTGCCCTCGTGTTCGCTGAAGTGCCGGCGGGCATCAATCTCCTGAAACCGCTGGACGATTTCAAGAGCCTCGGGATGATTGAAGGACATGTAGACAAGCTGGTTATCCCGTTCGAGGGCATCATGTAACCGGTGAGCAAATTCCTCATAGCCGGCGAAGGCGGCCTGCCCGTTCTGAGGATTCTCCAGTGCCTCGATCGTGGCATGCACCGCCCGAAAAGCGGTCGCAGCACCACTGGTGAGTCCGGGTGAGATCAACGGGTCAACAAAAAAGGCTGCATCACCGATCAATAACCAGCCGTTGCCCGTGACCTGCCGTGCATGCCGGCGAAATCCGGACCGCGATGAAAATGGGCTTCCCGGCTCGTAGTATCCGGAAAGCAGTTCGGCCCCCTCCAGGACCTTGTCAATGGCCGGATACTTGTGCCGGTAGGTCTCGAATGCCGCCCGGGGGTCATCACGCAGATGGCTGTCCCGATCCTGGCGCAGGACCATTCCAATACTGACAATCTCCGAGGCCGGACAGCCAAACCGGTCCATTAATTCCCGCCGGCTCGGCAAGGGCTGCCCGGACTGTAACACATGACCCAGCATCTGTTGCAGGTTGGAGTCCGGAGCATCCTGCCAGGAGACAAGCGGGATATACCACATCCAGCCCTCGGCAAAACAAATGTGCTGGGTATATTCATCACGAGGAAACTGGGCGACTTTCTGCCAGTCATAGCTGTCCAGGCTGCGGACATTCCGAAAGTAAGCCCAGACGGCACTGGTCTGGAAGTTGACCTTGTCCTCGGCGTATTGCTGGACATGACGTCCCAGGACACGAGCCGGACCACTGGCATCCACCACCAGCGAGGCAGCCACACGAAACTCACGACTTCCAATCTGAAATGCCACCTCGCTGGGAGAGGTTTCCAGCAGACACCGCTGGATCTCTACCGTGGCCCCTTGAATGACCGAAACCCCTTTCTGTGTGCCGTTGTCAATCAACAACTGGTCCATCACCCGTCGCTCGACCTGGAATGTCTCGTCGAACGTCTCCAGGATGTACTCCGACGCGGCAGTCAGTTCCCTCGTCCCGGGATTTACATGGAAAAAACCAAGGCCATTCTTGGGGAAGAAAAGTCGCTGCATCACCTCATGGGCAATGCCCACACTCCGTGCCGCCTTGCAGAACCCAGAGAGCGTACTCTCCCCGATCTTGTGCCCAGCCTGCCTGCTGCGATCAAGTACCAGGACGGAGGTCGCCGGGCGTTTCATCTTCAGCCAGGTTGCATAGAGCATGCCGATCGGACCAGCACCAATCACGACAACATCATAGTGTTCCAGGGGAGCATCCCTCGCAGCAGGGGCTGCTTTCGATGGCTGCGTGGCCAGCGGTTCCTGCACCACTCCCTGGAGCAGGGCCAGCCAGCGATCAGCGTCCGGCACCATTTTCAATAGCGGGAGAAAGGACGACAACTCGGCCGCCTTGTCGACCACCTGTTTTGTATTACCCAGGTCTTCTGAACGGTCATGAAGCCAGTAGAGTATGACCACCAGGTGCAGCATCCAGGCGAGCCGGGAAAACCGCTCGAGATTTTCTTCTTCCTCGACTCCACTTTTACGCAACAGGCCCTTCAGCACATCAAGGTTGGCCTCTCGCACACCTGCCGCTTCACCACTCAAGGGACTCAGGGTCGAGTTCGGATCAATCGCTTCGCGAAAAATCGCAATCATTGCTTCGCGGTGTGGCTCCAGCACCGTCAGCTTGGATTGCAGGAAGAGCCGGAAACCAGCATTGAGATCATGCTCACTGTCCTCCTGGCCGGCCTGGAATTTCTCCAGCGCCTGCTGATTGAGCTGACGGTAAAGAAAAAAAACAAGGTGTTCCTTGCTGGGAAACTGCTCGTAGAGCCTGCTGATTCCAATACCGAGTCTGCGTGACAGTTCGCGCAGGGTACTGTTGGCATATCCTTTTTCGCTCCACAGCGCCAGGGCGGCATCCAGCACATGCTGGTCATCCAGGGAATCAGGAGCTTTTTCTGACATCGGAAGAACCCGCTGTTGGGAGTCAAGCCACAAGGAGAACCGGCATGTCTCGTACCGCTGAATTTTTGAAATCTTAACACACTTTGGCAGGAGATGACGGTCTCCAGGACGCTTGGCCCGGGTACCCTGGCACGATTTACTCCTGCCAAAGAGTATCCAAATCCCAGGCGCACCAGGCCTTCGGTCGTTGACGCCTATTGAAGGGGGCCGTTGGCCCCCGTTATAACGAAATCTGCTTGAATTCCGTTGTCCGTACTGTTTCCCTGGTCACCTCGCTGGAGTGGTATCGTGTGCGGCATTATTGGCTTGCTGGCCCGGACCGATGAGGTTCGTGACCGATTGGGCGAACTCCTCACGCCGATGGTCACCTGTATGGGCACCCGGGGTCCCGACTCGGCGGGCCTGGCCATTTTTCATACCCCGCTGGACAACGGGGACCGCCGTTACGGGTTCTTCCATGCCGACCACGATTTCGACTGGCCGAGCTTCCACGATGACTTCAATTCACAGGTCGCATCCCCGTCAGAATGCCGCTCGCTCAAGAACCATGCGGCGATCGTCAGCCCTGCCTCGCCCGACGACGTGAAAGACTGGCTGAAGTGTTTTCAGCCCGCCGTCCATATGCTCTCGGTCGGCAGGTCGATCGAGGTCTACAAGGACGAGGGACATCCGCAGCAGATCGCCGACCGTTACCAGTTCACCTCGCTCAGCGGAAGCCACGTGGTCGGTCATACTCGCATGGCAACCGAATCATCCGTCTCCCCAGCACATGCTCATCCTTTTACCGCCGGGGAGGATTTTTGCCTGGTACACAATGGATCGTTATCGAACCCCAACAGCATCCGCAGAAAACTCCAGCGGAAGGGAATTCACTTCGAGACGGATAACGACACCGAGGCGGGTTGTCGATTCCTGGAATGGAGGATGAGCGAAGGGGATACGCTGGAAGAAGCGATCGAGGCCTCCTTCGAGGTCCTGGACGGCTTCTACACATTCCTGATGGCGACAGCAGATCGACTGGTACTTGTCCGTGATGCCTTTGCCTGCAAACCTGCCGTGGTCGCCCAGACAGGAGATTACGTGGCAGTCGCCTCGGAGTTCCGATCCCTGGCACACCTTCCCGGTATTGAATCGGCAGATGTCTTTGAACCGATGCCCGAGCAGATCTACTCATGGCAACAATGACACAACTTGACCTGGCGACCATGACAGTGAGGGAACTCAACGAGTACCTGCACCAGGCGCTCCCGGATCACCCGGTCGAGCAACTTCAGATTATCCATCCCGACGGGCTCCACAGTATCGCCGCCGGCATGGATCATGCCGTGGCTATCGAGATCCAGGGACACACGGGCTACTTTACGGCCGGCATGAACAAGCTGGCCACGGTGACCGTCCACGGCAATGTGGGCTGGAGCGTCGCAGAAAACATGATGTCGGGATCTGTCCGGGTCAAGGGACATGCATCAGAGTGTGCCGGTGCATCGGGCCACGGCGGCCTGCTGGTGATCGAGGGAGACGCCTCGTCCCGCTGCGGCATCTCGCTCAAGGGATCCGATATCGTGGTGGGGGGAAGCGTGGGCCATTTTTCCGCGTTCATGGCACAGGCCGGGAGGCTGGTCGTCTGCGGCGATGCGGGCCACCACCTGGGTGATTCACTGTACGAGGCCACTATTTACGTCCGTGGTTCGATCGCCAGCCTCGGTGCAGACGCCTGTGAAGAGCCGATGCAAACAGCGGATGAAGAGTACCTTGCCTCCCTGCTCGAGCAGGCGGGCATGGACCATGATCCGGCCAGTTTCAAGCGGATCGCCTCGGCCCGTCAGCTTTACCACTGGAACGCAGACGTCGGGCAGGAGTACTAGTCATGACAGGTCACATGGAAAACGAAGAGAGTGCAGGCCTGGACCGTCATGCGCTCTCCTATATTCGGCATGCCGCCGAGCGGGGACTGTACGAAATACGTGGCATGGGTGCCAAGCGCCACGTCCCCTCTTTCGATGACCTCGTCTTTCTCACTGCCTCGGCCTCCCGCTATCCACTGGAGGGTTACCGTGAAAAGTGTTCCACGCAGACAGTCCTGGGAAGCCGACACGCAAAAAAACCAATCGAACTCGAAACACCAGTGACCATCGCCGGAATGAGCTTCGGATCCCTGTCGGCCAACGTCAAGGAGGCACTCGGCAGGGCTGCCAGCGAGGTGGGCACCTCCACCACCACTGGCGACGGCGGCATGACGGCCGAGGAACGACAGTCCTCCAGGACACTTGTCTACCAGTGCCTCCCTTCCCGGTACGGTTTTAACCCGGACGACCTCAGGCAGGCCGACGCCGTGGAAATCGTGCTCGGCCAGGGTGCCAAGCCCGGGGGGGGCGGCATGCTCCTGGGCCAGAAGGTCAGCGAGCGGGTCGCCGGGATGCGAACCCTGCCACCTGGAATCGACCAGCGGTCAGCCTGTCGTCACCCGGACTGGGTCGGGCCGGATGACCTGAAGATCAAGATCGAGGAACTCCGCGAGATCACCGACTGGCAGATCCCTGTCTACGTCAAGATGGGGGCCACGCGGGTCCGGGATGACGTCAAGCTGGCGGTCAAGGCGGGTGCCGACGTCGTGGTGATCGATGGCATGCAGGGGGGAACCGCAGCCACGCAACAGGTTTTCATCGAGCACACCGGGATTCCCACCCTGGCTGCCCTGCCGCTTGCCGTGGAGGCACTCGAGGAGCTGGACGTGGTGGGAGAGGTCCAGCTGATCATCTCCGGGGGTATTCGCAGCGGGGCCGACATGGCCAAGGCCTTGGCCCTGGGAGCCGATGCCGTGTCGATCGGGCAGGCAGTCCTGGTGGCGATCGGATGCAATCACCACTCCTACTTCCAGGATGAGCAGTGGCGTGATGCCACGGAAGACTACCGGCAACTCGACACGGAGGCGGGTTTCTGCCACCACTGCCATACTGGCCAGTGCCCGGTCGGTATTACCACGCAGGATGCAGTCCTCGAGAAAAGACTGGATCCGGAACATGCTGCCCGTCAGCTGAGCAATTACCTGCAGGTGCTCACCATGGAATTGAGCACGCTCGCCCGAGCCTGTGGAAAATCCAATGTCCATCACCTGGAAAAGGAAGACCTGGTCGCCCTGACCGTCGAGGCGGCTGCCATGGCCCGTATCCCGCTGGCCGGCACCGACTGGATTCCGGGAGGAGGACAATAACACCATGACCGACCCGTCCGATGCCCTCAACGTTCTGTTCACCGAGTTTTATTACTGGGTGACCGTGGTCATGATGTTCCTGATCCATGTCGGGTTCTGTCTTTACGAGGTCGGTGTTTCACGCGAAAAAAACAAACTCAACACGCTGATGAAGAACTCGATGTTGATCCCGGTGATCACGTTCGGTTTTTTCTTTGTTGGTTGGTGGCTCTACTTTGCCGTGCAGAACGGGCCAGGTATCACCGGTGGCCTGAAATCCGCACCCTGGTCGGAGCCCTGGAATGAACTGATGGCGCCGCACCTGGGTGGCACCCCATCAGGCGAGAACCTGACTGCTGGGGATACGGCGACCTGGTCCCATCTCAATGGTGTCTTCTGGGCGGCTTTCCTGCTCTTTTCCTGGACCGCCGGATCCATCCTCTCCGGGGCCGTGATCGAACGAATTCGCTCCGGGGCGTTCTGGCTGCTGGCCATCCTGGTCGGCTGTGGAACCTGGGTGATCGATGCAGCCTGGGGCTGGTCCGATACGGGCTGGATGGTACAGATCCTTGGCTACCACGATGCCTACGCATCGGGCGTGAGCCACGGCCTGGCCGGCGGATCCGCCCTTGCCATCCTGATCCACCTCGGGCCACGACTGGGACGATTTCGCAAGGACGGAACACCCCGGGTCTTTCCGGCCCATAATACCTGGCTGATCATCATCGGCATGTTCCTGATCTACACCGTTATCTGGGGATATAATGCAGCCAGCAACATTCCCATTTATGACATTGATCCAGCCGAGGGGAGTACCCTCTACTCGGCGACCACCATCTACCTGACCCCGACCACCCTGAGCGGCATCACGTTCAACTTCCTGATGGCACTCACCGGCGGCCTGCTGGTCGGTTACATGGTTTCCGACGGCGACCCCTTCTGGACATTCCAGGGAGGACTGGGAGGGATTATCACTGCCTCTGCCGGAAACGACCTGTACCATCCCCTGCAGGCATTTTTCCTGGCAGGTGGGGGAGTCTGGTGTGGCTACAAGTTGCATTACTGGGTGGAACGCCGTTTCAAGATTGACGATGCGGTCGGGGCGGTGGCGATTCACGGCTACTGCGGTACGATCGGTGTGATCGCCAGCGGCTTTATCCTCTGGGGTTACCCCAGTTCGGCAAATGCCGGTTACGCGCCGATCACACCCTGGGGCCAGCTGGCGGGTGCCGCCATCATGTTCCTCGTGCTCGGCTTCCTGCCGTGCTACATTGCTGCCTGGGGGCTGAAGCGAGCCGGAGTACTACGGATTCCACGGGAAGTAGAACTGGCCGGCCTGGATCACCACGTCCTGGCCCTGGAGAGTGAACAACGACAGGAACTCGTGGATGCCGAGACGACCCTGCAACAGGAATCCGGGAAGTAATTCATGGAACCGACGATTGAAAACTGGCAAAACAACCCCAGCGACATTGGCCCGATCTATCCCTGGGTTGGCCTGGAAATCTGGATGGTGATCGCAGCGGCCCTGTTCTGCCTGTTCTTCCTGGCCTGGAAGCTCAAGAGCGAGAACCGTCACTACGATGAGATGACAAAACAACTGAGAGCCGACGCATCCCACGGTGATACCCGGCAGCACGAGGAACCAAACCATGGCTGATCGTGAACAAGTACGACAACAGCTGAGCGACGACGGCATCGATTTCCTGCTCGCCCAGTTCGTGGACATGAATGGAACCGCCAAGGTCAAGATGGTCCCTGCCAGTTCCCTGGATGACATGATTGACGAGGGGGCCGGGTTTGCCGGTGCCGCGGTCTGGGGTTCCGGCCAGGGCCCCCACTCGCACGACATGCTGGCCCGGATTGACCTGGCCAGCTACACCCCGCTTCCCTGGATGCCAAACACTGCCCGCTTTGCGGCGGACCTGTTTGTCGATGGCGAGTCCTACCCCTACTGTCCACGAACGAATCTCAAGCGAGTACTTTCATCGCTGCGGGAGTCAGGCTACGTCTTCAACGTCGGCATGGAACCGGAACACTTCCTGGTGACACGGAACGAGGATGGTTCGATCACTCCCTGGGATCCGGACCAGGTCGATAACCTGGCAAAACCCTGCTACGACTTCCGTTCCATGGCCCCGGCAATGGCCTACCTGCAGGAACTCACTTCCTCGCTGAACCAGCTCGGCTGGGGTGTTTACCAGACAGACCACGAGGACGGTAATGGCCAGTACGAGATCAACTTTGACTACCAGGATGCCCTCACCACCGCCGACCGGATCACTTTCTTCAAGATGGCAACCTCCCAGGTGGCAAAAAAGTACGGGGCCATCGCCACCCACATGGCCAAGCCGTTTGATGACCGTACCGGTAGCGGGCTGCATATCCACTTCCACCTGGCCGATGCCGAGAGTGGAAAGTGCCTGTTTGACGACGAGTCGGACAGCCGTGGGCTGGGCTGTTCCGAGTTTGGCTACCATTTTGTCGGCGGGATCCTGAAACATGCCCGTGCCCTCTGCGCGGTCGCCAGTCCTACCGTCAACTGTTACAAGCGACTGAAGCTGGGGTCGGGTATTTTCTCCAGTCGCAGTGGTTTTACCTGGACCCCTGCCTTTGTTACCTACGGCGACAATAACCGGACCCAGATGATCCGAACCGCCGGGCCGGGCCATTTCGAGGACCGAACCGTCTCGGCAGGGTGTAACCCTTACCTGACCCTCGCCGCCTACGTGGCTGCCGGTATGGACGGGGTTGCCAACAAGGTGGACCCGGGTGAACCCAACATGGAGAACATGTACGACCGTCCGCTGGCAGAGGTGCTGGCGACCGGTACCGGGATCCTTCCCCAGTCCCTGGCCGAGGCGGTCGAGGAACTGGAGCGGGATGATGTTGTCCAGGCCGCGCTGGGACCGATCGCCGACGAGTTCATTGCCCTCAAGACCCAGGAATGGGACGAGTACGGTAGCCAGGTATCGAGCTGGGAAATCGACAAGTACCTGACCTTCTTCTAGGACTTCTCAACCGGATGGAGCCTCCCTGCTGCCATGCCCTACCGACTGCTGAAGTTTGGCCTGCGCTCCAGACATCCCGAGGGCCGGATGTTCCGCAGCCCCCCGGAACTGGCCGACAGCTATGACGCTGTCATTATCGGGGGAGGTGGACACGGGCTGGCTGCCGCCTATTACCTGGCCAGGGACCATGGAATCCATAATGTCGCCGTGCTGGAGAAGGGCTACATCGGTGGGGGGGGTACCGGCCGCAACACCGCTATCATAAGGTCCAATTACCTGACCAACGAGGGAGCACGGTTTTACCAGGCCAGCGTTGAGTTATTCGAGGGCCTCTCGAGCGAACTGGATTTCAACCTCTTTTACACACGCCGCGGCCATTTCACGCTGGCCCATTCCCCTGCCTCGCTGCGAACCCAGCGCTGGCGAGCCGAGGTGAACAAGACGCTTGGTATCGACAGCGAGGTGGTTGGCCCGGAGTTCATCCAGAAGCAGGTGCCGGAAATGGACCTGAGCTGCGGTGGCCACCAGGCCCCGGTCCACGGCGCCCTCTTCCATCCTCCCGGATCGATCGCGCGGCACGACGCGGTGGCCTGGGCCTATGCCCGCGGAGCAGACCGGCAGGGCGTGGAGATTCACCAGCAGACGGAGGTCCGCGGGATCGAGGTCCGCGATGACGAGGTGATCGGGGTTCATACCGACCGGGGTTTCATCCAGACCGGCAAGGTACTCTCGGCCGTGGCCGGCTGGACACCATCGATCACCAGCATGGTCGGGATTCGCACCCCGCTGGTCATTCATCCCCTGCAGGCGATGGTCACCGAACCGCTCAAGCCCTGGCTTAACCCGATCGTTGTCTCGGCAAGCATGCACATGTATGTCAGCCAGTCGACCCGCGGAGAACTGGTTGCCGGAGCATCGCTGGATCCCTACGAGCTAACCTCGATGCGTTCCACGCTCGGTTTTGCCGAGAGCCTGGCTACCGACATGGTCGACCTGTTCCCCTGCCTTTCGGATATCAAGGTGCTACGGCAGTGGGCGGGATTGTGCGACATGACGCCAGATTTTTCTCCGATCATGGGGATCACCCCGATCAGGGGGTTTTACCTGGATGCCGGCTGGGGAACCTGGGGATTCAAGGCCACGCCAATCAGTGGCAAGACGATGGCCCACACCGTTGCCCACGATCATCCCCACCCGCTGATCGAGTCGTTCCGGCTCGGCCGCTTCCGTGATTTCCAGCTGGTCGGCGAAAAAGGAGCTGCCTCGGTAGGACACTGACCCCCGATGAAAATACTTACCTGTCCCCTGAACGGCCCCCGACCCATCCAGGAGTTCCTGTTTGGCGGTGAACTGCGGAGGATGCCCGACGGATCCACCGTGAGCGACGACGAATGGGCCGATTACGTCTTTCACCGCGAGGGGCACGCGGGGGGCAAGGTCGAGTGGTGGTATCACCTGCCCAGCGGGACCTGGTTCCTGGCAGAACGGGATACGGCAAGCGACACGATCAAGCGAACCTTCCTCCATGGCGAGGAGGAACCTGATGAGTAAACGCCTGCCACCGCTGGACTCGCACTGGATCGACAGGGATCGGCCGATCCAGTTCCGCTTCGAGGGCCGGGAGTACCAGGGATATGATGGAGACATCCTTTCCAGTGCGCTCTGGGGAGCCGGCTGTCGGGTGCTGGGCCGCAGCTTCAAGTACCACCGGCCGCGGGGCGTCTATAGCCTGGCCGGGCATGACGCCAACGTGATGCTCGAGGATGGCGTGAAGACGAACATGCGGGGAGACCAGCTGCTGCTGGCCGAGGGGATGAACCTGCGGGCCGTGAACACGGCAGGGGGTGTCGAGCGAGACCGCCTGAAGTGGATGGGGGCAATGAGCCGTTTCCTGCCGGTTGGGTTCTATTACAAGGCGTTCCACACCCCCCGGCGGCTGTTTCCTTTTTTCGAGCGGCAGATGCGGAAAGTCGCCGGCCTGGGAGCGATCAACCCTGAGAGCAGGCCCGGGGCCTCTCCCAAGGACTATGCATTCTGTGACCTGCTGGTGGTCGGAAGCGGGCCGGCCGGTCTTGCCGCCGCCACGGCTGCTGCCCGCCAGGGACTCAAGGTGATGCTGGTCGAAGAGCAGCAGGCACCGGGGGGTAGCCTCTCGTGGCAGTGGAATGGCGAGGTGGCAGGGCGACAGATGCTTAGCGACCGGCTCCTGCAGATCGAGCAACTGGAGAATATCGAGCTTCGCTGTGGGACCCAGGCAGCTGGCTGGTATGCCGACCACTGGGTCGCGCTGGTCGACCAGCAGCGGCTGACCAAGCTGCGTGCCAGGGCGACACTGCTGGCAACCGGGTGTATTGAGCAACCCGCCGTGTTCCAGAACAACGACCTGCCCGGCGTGATGCTCGCTTCCGCGGCTCAACGCCTGATGCATCTTTACGCCGTTGCTCCCTGCCAGCAGGCAGTGATCCTGGCAGCCAACCTGCAGGGCTACCAACTGGCTGGCGAACTGCTGGACCTTGGTATCCCGGTCGCGGCAATTGCCGACCTGCGACCGGAAGGCGAACCGGCCAGCCTGGCAGCCGACCTGGCCGAAAGAGGAGTTGCCATTTATCCCGGCTACACCGTCAGTCGGGCAATCGCCGGGCGAGGGAAAAAATCTATCCGCGGGGCCACCCTGGCGCGGCTGGACAACAGCGACCAGCAGCGAGTGGCCTGTGACGGAATCCTGGTCAGTGTCGGCTGGAGTCCCAATGCCGCACTCGTCTCCCAGGCGGGTGGCCGGTTCCGGTACTGCAGCGACCTGCACCAGCTGGTTCCCTCCACGTTGCCCGATGACGTGTTCGTGGCCGGCCGTGCCAACGGGGTTTTCGACCTGGAAGGCCAGGCTGCCGACGGGGAGCGAGCCGGGCTGGCCGCAGCCGCCCAGCTGGGAGCCTACGAGGGTTCACTCGCTGACCGTCCGGTACACCAGGGTCCCGCTCCCAGCCATCCCTACCCGGTTTTTCCAGACCCGAAAAAGAAGAACTTCGTGGACCTGGACGAGGACCTGCACCTGGCCGATTTCGCCAACGCCCACCAGGAAGGCTATGACAACGTGGAGCTGCTCAAGCGGTTTACCACCGTGGGGATGGGCCCGAGCCAGGGCAAGTTGTCCGGCTTCCCGGCCGTTCGCATCCTGGCACGGCTTAACGGTGCCAGTATTGATAAGACCGGCACCACCACCTCACGACCTTTTTACCAGCCGGTCTCGCTCGGACACCTCGCCGGTCGCCGCTTTCATCCGCAGCGCCGGACCGCCCTGGATGCCTGGCACCGCGAGGCCGGGGCGGTAATGATCCACGCCGGCAGCTGGTACCGGCCCGAGTTTTACCAGCAAGAGGGGAAGACCAGGGGAGAATGCATCCTGGCCGAGGCCGAGCGTGTTCGCACCGGGGCCGGGCTGATCGATGTCAGCACGCTGGGCAAGATTCACGTCTGTGGTGACCAGGCAGCCGAGTTCCTTGAGATGATCTACACGGGGCGTTTCAAGAAACAACGGACCGGTACGCTGCGTTACGGGATCGCCTGTGATGAAACCGGCGTGATTATCGAGGATGGCGTCGTTGCCCGCCTGGCCGAGGATCACTTTTACCTCTCTGCCACCAGCAGCGGCGCGGCAGCGTTTTATCGCACCCTGCAGCGCTGGGCCATGGAGCTGGGAATCCCTGTCACGCTCAGCAATGCAACTGGCCAGCTGGCAGCCTTGAACCTGGCGGGACCGATGGCCCGGGAGATTCTGCAGCCGCTGGTGGACCTGGACCTGTCGGCCAATGCCTTTCCCTACCTGGGGGTCCGGCAGGCACGGCTGCTCGATATTCCGGTCACGCTGCTGCGGGTCGGCTTTGTCGGGGAACTGGGCTACGAGATTCACCTGCCCGTCAGCCAGGCAGAGCATGCCTGGACAAGCCTGCTGAAGCAGGGTTCGGAAGTGGGCCTGGGAGCATTCGGGCTGGAAGCACAGCGGCTGTTGAGACTGGAGAAGGGGCACCTGATTGTCGGCCACGATACCGATGCCCTGACCAACCCGATGGAAGCGGACCTGGACTGGGCGATCGCCCGGGACAAGCCATTCTTTGTGGGAGGCCGGGGGCTGCAGATCCTCCGGCAACAGCCACTCGGCCGGAAACTGGTCGGCCTGCGGTTTACTGAAGGGCACCAGGGTCCCTGGCCCGAGGAATGTCACCTGCTGTTTGTCGATCGCCAGGTGGTCGGGCGGATCACCAGCATCAGCCCGCGCTCCACGCTGGGTCACGGGATTGCGATGGGTTTCGTCACCCCCGAACTGGCGAGCCCCGGGACCGGGGTCGAGGTCCAGCTCAGCGATGGCACCCGCGCAGGGATGGAAGTTGTCAATTTGCCTTTTTACGATCCGGACAACGAGCGGCAACAACTGGAATAAAACGAGATGAACACCACGAGTACTGGAAAACAAAGTCCGCTGCATAGCTGGCACATGTCACGCTGTGACAGCTGGTGCCAGCTGGGCGAGACTCCCCTGCCCTGGCAGTTTGCCGCTGCCGAGGAAGAACAATCGGCAGCCCGCGACCTGGCACTCTGTGACCTGAGTGGCCTGCCGCTGCTGGAAGCCAAGGGGCCGGGTGCAGCGAACTGGCTTGTGGCCAGGGATCTCCCTGTTCCCGGCGCCATCTACGAGGGGACATCGACAAGCGACGGGGGCTGGATCACCCGGACCGGCAGCGCGGAGTTCCTTCTGCGGGGAGCGCCAGGAAGCGATCTTTCAGAACGTGTCGGCAGCGATCCAGCCAGCGACGTGTTGATCACCTCCAGACAGGATGCCCTCTTCCTCGTGGCTGGAAGCCGGATCGGAGAGCTGATGGCGCAGACCTGCGGGCTCGACTATGCCTCCCTGGCACCTGAGCGGACTCACTTGAGCCGTGTCGCCGGTGTCAGCTGCGGCATGCTCAGGGACCAGCTCAATGGACTCCCGGTCTGCTGGCTCTGGCTGGACCCCAGCTACGCGTTTTACCTCTGGGAGCAACTGATCCAGATCACCACCGACCTGGATGGAAAGACTGTCGGCGTTTCCTGTTTTTACCCGGACATCGCTTGAGCATGTTTCACGTCTCAGATGCCTGTGAGCAGCTTGGACTCCGCGCCGGGGCGATCCTGCACCAGGGGGTAACGATTCAGCCTGCCAGTGCCGAGTTGCGAGCCGAGATCGACGAGGCAGCCGCCGAGGTGGCCAGGCAGTTCCAGGATCGCGCCGCGATCCGCACGCGTGCGGAGATCGCACAACTGCACCAGGTCCTGCGCGACGTTGGCGTCAAGCCGCGGCGCCATCCACCCTCCAACCAGAAGCTGCTGGAATTCGCACTCAAGCATGGCACGCTGCCGGCGATCAACAACCTGGTGGATGCTTACAACCTGGTTTCGCTTCGAACACTGGCAAGCCTGGGGGCCCACGACAGAGGACAGATCAGCAGCCCGGTAGAGCTTCGCCTCCTGACGGGCGAGGAGACCTTCACGCCGCTTGGCAGCAGCGAGCCCGAGTCGGTTGTGGCAGGCGAGTTCGGTTACGTCGATGCCGAAGAGCGATTACTCTGCCGCCTGGACTCGCTGCAGGCGGATTTCAGCAAGTTGGGCGAGAGCACGCAGGATGTGCTGGTGATTGTCGAGTCCACCACTGCCACGCCAGACCAGGATCGACGAGCAGCCGTGGAGCTGGCGATCAAAGTGATCTCCCAGCACTGTGGCGGCACGGCCGAGATCGTGGCGATACCGTAAAAACAGGCATTTTTAGCCTGAAAACAGCTTTCCCTGGTGGCAATTCGCCCCGGCAGAATGACAGTGTTAGACTGATCTGCTTAATAAATTTACCGAGTTGGCGGGAGGCAACCCTACCAACCAGAAGTCCCCACCAATTGTACGATCACCAAGCAATGAGAACTAACACACGTCTACAAAACTAAGGACAAACACTATGTCAGTGTTCAATACTTCTCGTCGTCGAATTGCAGTGACTGGCCTGCGCAATACGGGCAAGACCGTTTTCATTACTTCAATGATCGATCAACTTAAAAACCACAACAATGCCGTATTTAACCTTGAAAGAGGCTGTACCATCTCGGGATGGGAGGAAAAGATCTCCTCGAAACATGACCGCTTCCCCTACGAGGAGTACCGTGGCCAAATGACACTCAACGGTAACTGGCCAAAAAAAACGTTTAACCTCAGTAGCTACAACTGCTACTTCAAATTCAAGAAGGGAACGCTCGGCACCAAAAAATATAATTTGGAGTTAAGGGATTTTCCTGGAGAACGTTTTGCAGACTTGATGATGAATGGCGCAGACTATGATGAATGGTCAAAAACACTGCTGCAGATCTGGGACACACCCGAATACAAGCCAATCGTTCCGGCGTACACGGACTTACTGGACAAAGAAACCCTGAATGAGAAGGAATTGATTGCCGAGTACAAACGTACGTTGTATGAACTTACTGTCCACTGCAAATGGCTGATCAGTCCTTCAATTTTCCTTCTTGACGAGAAGGGCAAGCAGCCAAAGCAAAATCGAAAAAACAAGGAAATCGCAAACCAATTAAAGGATGCTGCAAGCCAAGAATTTTTCGTTGGAGTCGATGCCAACTCAGAGTTTGCTCCATTGACACCTGAGGCAATAGAACAGAACCCTGGCCTCGCGGAAAGATTTCAGTCCCGCTATGAAACATACAAGACGAAAATAGTATCGCCATTTGTGAAATCCTTGAGAGAATGTGACAAGATGATTTTTCTTGTTGACATTCCGGCGATTTTACAGATAGGAGACCCATTGCCGGCAGAGTCCGTCGAGATGCTAAGGAATATAATCGGGGCAGCAAAACCAAAAAACGGAATAATAAAGTCGATAACTAACTGTTTTGTCCCGCACCAAAAAAGATGGGGGAATATCACAAAAGTCGCTTTTGTCGCCGCAAAATCGGACCTCGTCCCGAGTGAAGAACAAACCAATCTCGAACATCTCCTGAAAGACCTGACGCGAAATGTCAGGAACGACGCTATGGCGAATAATATGAAGTTCGCATACTTTCACGCCAGTGCCGTCAGATCCATCACATCTAAGACGGGGAGCCGAGAG
>CAYYZW010000002.1:0-4628 GCA_964476375.1 uncultured Pirellulaceae bacterium | reverse complement strand
GACATGGTTCGCGTTCGCCGATTGACGCCCGCCCTCGTCGTGCCAGAAATCAAAACCGACGCAGTTATTTGCCGTGTGGTCACCATGGCCCGAGACGTGGCAGGCGGTAAAGAGATTGTAATACGGCGACTGACCGTCCCCGGGCCCGTAAAATCCGGAGGTGTTCTCCTTTCGCATGTGAATGCTGACCTGGTCGAAACGACTAAAACTCATCCCACGAAGATCAATCCCCCACGCCGCCTCCTGGTGAAGGACAATATTCAGTCGGCTGAATGCCATTGCCTGGCTAACTGCCGGCTTGCTGGACATCAGGCATCCGCTTCGCGCCGGACCCTCGTAATGAAGTTCGCTGAAAAGGCCGTCCCCAAACAAATGCACCCCCTGCGGAACCCGCAGCGGCTGGGAAACAAGATATCGGCCCGACGGCACATAGACGCTCCCCCCTCCCTCCGCCCGGTTGAGCGCCGCCTGGATCATCGTGCCGGCGGACGAACCATCTCCCCGTGCCCCAAAATGCCGGACGTCGATGATTCCCGAGTCCTGTCGACGCCAGCGGCCACTGGCCCTGCCGACCGAAAAGACGTGGCCGTCGTCTGCTGCGTCCTCGCTGGCAGCATCCCAGTGGAACACACCGCCCCCCCCGTCACCAGCCTTCCAGTAACCACTCGCGTTGACGTGTGTCGCCACCTGCGGGTCCAGCGACTTCAGTTCCGCGATGTCGTCTACCGCATAAAAATGTTGCACGGCCTCACCTAGTGGTTGTCGAGCCAGCCGGAAATCGCCCGGGTCACTTGTTGTGGTTTATCCCGGTGAACGAAATGGCCCGCTCCGGGAATCGTTATCAGCGTCAGTTCGTTATCGATCCATCGCCATGTGCCATTCAGCGCCCCGTCGAGGAGTGCCTTGTCATCCAGCCCGTGGATAAGAAGCACGGGGCACTTGACCCGGGCTTTTTTTAACGCCTCCGTCTCGGCATACGGGGGGCGGGGATAATTTGCCTTGTAGTAATTGAGCATCGAATCAAAGGAGCTGCGATTAAAAGCTTCGATGTATTTTTTCTTCGCATCCGGCTCCTTCACCCAACCCGAAATCGCCTCCGAGGTCAGAAGCGCCGCCGCCCCGGGCAACTGAAAGTTCCTCGCGTACTGGCTATTCTTTTCCTGCTCCGGATTCTCCCTGAGTTCACGAAGCAATCCACGCGGATGCGGCAGGTTCAGGATAATCAGCCGTTCGGTCTTCTCCGGATTCGCCATGGCAAAGTTCCACGCCACCATGCCACCCCAGTCGTGCCCAAGGATGGTGGCCTTCTCGGCGCCGACATCCTTCAAGACGGCGGCCACATCCCCCACCAGCTTGGGAACGATGTAATTCTGCACGCCCTCGGGCTGGTCACTCCTGTTGTAACCACGCTGGTCGATCGCCACGACGTGAAACTTCTTGGCCAGCGCCGGCATCTGGTCCCGCCAGCTGTACCAGTAATCAGGGAAACCGTGGACCATCACCAGGACCGGGCCCTTTCCCATGTGCGCGTAGTGGATCTTCACCCCGGAGGAATCGGCCTCGCCGTGTTGGACAGACTCCAGGTCCAGCGAGGCGCCCTCCGTCGCGGAAAAAAGCACCAACGCCGCAAGAACATTCCAGAAAGGCCGTCTCATCAGGTGCTCCTTGAAAGAATGACGGGGCGTTCGTGGGCAGCGGAAAGCCTTCCTTCCGGGGAACCAATCCGGCTGTTCCTCGCTCAATAGAGTTCGCGAATCGGGCGCCCTGAATCCACGATGCTCACCGGGCGGCCCGTTGCATCCTCGTAATGCGTGGAAAGGTCCATGCCCATGCGGTCATAGATCGTCGCCATCACGTCCAGTGGCGTGGCCGGCCTTTCCTTGACCCCCCCGCCGAACTTTTCACTTGCCCCCACTACGCGGCCACCCTGGATGCCCCCGCCGGCGAGCATCACGGTAAAGCACTTCGACCAGTGATCGCGGCCCGCATGTCCGTTGATAAGCGGCGTACGGCCGAATTCTCCGGCACAATAAATGATCACGTCGTCGAGCATCCCCCGGTCCTCCAGGTCTTCCACGAGTGCCCAGATAGCCCGGTCCAGCGGCGGGAGGTGTTCCTCGAGCCCTTTCTCGATGTTGTCATGGTGGTCCCAGTAGCCCGTGTTCACCGTCACCACCCGGCTCCCCGCTTCCACGAGGCGGCGGGCCAGCAGTGCCCCCTGTCCGTAAAGGTGGCGGCCGTACTTGTCCCGCAACGAGGGATCCTCCGATTCGATATCAAAAGCGTCTCGCACGTGTTCGCCGGTTACCATCTCCAGTGCCTGCCGCTTGAAAGTATCCAGTCCCTCCAGGACTCCGGATTTGTCGATCCCCTTCTGGAGCGAATCAAAAGATTTCAGCAGGCGTTTCCGGGAGGAAATGTTCTCCAGCGTCAATCCGCCGGGCATCGCCAGGTTGGGGACTTTAAATTCCTTGGCGTTCGGGTCCGCGCCGACTTCGAATGGGTTGTATTTCTGTCCCAGGTAGACTGCTCCCTGGTACCCGAAGGCTTCCGCCTTCGGAATGGTGACATAGGCCGGCATAAGTGGCGCCCTGGCACCCAGGGAACGGGATATGACCGATCCAAACGACGGGCGCTGGGCAGCAATCCTGGCCAGCGTGGGCCCGAAAAAACCGGTTTGCACCCAGTGAGCCGACGGTGCATGGATACCATTGCCATGGTGCACTGAACGAACCTGGGAAAGGCGGTGCATCACCCGCGCCTGGAGCGGAAACCGTTCACCGACGGTAATGCCCGGCTCGGATGTCTTGATCGGCATGTACATGCCCCGGTATTCCGCCGGGGCCAGGGGTTTCATGTCGTAGGTGTCCTGCTGGCTCATTCCGCCATGGGTCCAGAAGACAATCAATGACTTGCCGCCCGTCACCCGCTCACCGCCCTCCTGTTCCGCACGCAACAGCGCCGGCACACCGAGCCCCAGCAGGGGAGCACCGGTCTGAAGAAAACACCGTCGCGAAATACCATCGCAGTTCCGGTATTTCTCTGTGCTGCTCAGTTGCAACATGCCACACTCTCCCGATCCACCTAGTGCGTGAAAAGAAACTCGTTGGTTGCCAGAAGCGACCAGATAAATGACTGGTAAGCGATGCCTCTGTCATTTTCATTCTCAAGGAAGTTCACCGCAACAGTGATTTCCTCATCCGTCGGATCTCTTACCAGAACTCGCATGAATACGTCCTTCACGTTGTCCTCGTGGGAACCGCTGCCTGCCACCAACTGGGCAACGTATCCATCCTCCGCCGTCAGCTTCCCCTGGATCTCCGCCGAATTGACCAGGGCCAGCGCCTGTCCAAGCGTGGCTTCACTCACCCGTTCGCATTCACACGCCTTGTTGCGCCCGGGTCGCCCAAAAACATCCAGGAAATGGATGGGGACATTTTCATCCGGAAGTTCAATCGCCCGTGTTCCTGCAGGGAATGCGCCCGGGCCGCCCGGGAAAACCGTGGGGACCGCAAGAACCTGGCTGATTCCGTCCAGGAGAACCTCCGCAGTCAATCGCCGCGGATAGAACCGTGCGAAACTGACATGGTCGGCAGAATTCAATGGTGTCATGTTCGATTGCAGCTGGTAGGCATGCGTGGAGCAGATCTCCCGGATCAGTTGCTTGACATCAAACCCGCTATCGATGAACCGAACCGACAGGTACTCCATAAGATCCGGATTCGACGGAGGGTTTGTCGAACGGGAATCATCAATCGGATCCACCAGCCCTCTTCCGAGAAAATGCGCCCACATTCGATTTACGACGGCAGTCGCAAAAAACTGGTTATCCTTGCTGGAAAACCACGATGCCAGCGCATGCCGGGGATCCTGGAAGGGGCCAAGCTGAAAGTCGGGGCCTCCAAGCGGTCGCGGCGCGAGGACATTCTGCGTTTTTGGGTGCACAACCTCACCGGTGTCCTTGAGATAGATCACCTCACTGGTGGGTACTTCCGCGTCCGCAAAGCCGCCCTTTCGGCCCACCCGGGCAAAGACAGCAGCAAGTCCGAAGTAGTCGGCTTGCGTCCAGCGATCAAAGGGGTGGTGATGGCACTGGGCGCATTGGATCCTTACTCCCAGGAAGGCCTGGGCGACGGATTCGACGTAATTGGGTAGTGTCCGAACGCTCCGGTACCAGACCGCGGGAGGATTTTTATCCTGGCTGCCCGATGCGGTAACGATCTCCCCGGCAAACTGATCAAACGGCTTGTTCTGAGAAATCGAGTCACGGATCCATCCATAAAACAGCGCGGTGCCTGGCCGTTGCTTGCTCGTTGAATAGCCCCGTCCCCGGTTCTGAAGGATGTCCGCCCATTTAAGAGCAAAGTAATTGGCGTAAGCAGGCCTTTCCAGCAGGCGGTCCACCAGAGCCCGTCGTTTATCCGGACCCGGATCCTCCCGAAAGGAACGGATCTCCTGCGGCGTTGGCAGCGATCCACAGATATCAATGGTCACCCGCCGGATAAAGTTATCATCGTTCACTAATGGGGATGGGGCGACAGCAAGCCGCTTCCACTGCCTCAGCATGGCAAGGTCAATCGGCCTGTTCTGAAACCGTTCATCGAGGCCCCGGTAGACCCGGGCCAATT
>CAYYZW010000001.1:0-30540 GCA_964476375.1 uncultured Pirellulaceae bacterium | reverse complement strand
GAACTGCTGCTGTGGAGGAGCTGCCGGTGGAGGAGCGAACTGCTGCTGTGGAGGAGCTGCCGGTGGAGGAGCGAACTGCTGCTGCGGAGGAGCCCCTCCCCCGATCGTAAAGACTGACTGGCACTTGGGACATTTCCCCTGTTTTCCTGCCAGAGCTGAAGAAACCTGAAACTGCGCATTACAGTTTGGGCAGGCAGCAGTCATCTTGTCGTTCACCGTGCATCTCCTTGTGTCACTTCTTGATGAGAAACAGCCTGCCAATATACGGGTTTGTGATCAGAATCACAAAATAATTCAGTACCCTCGTGTCTGCCTGACCACGGCCACAGGAAGAAAAACCCATCAAAGAAGGCGACCTGATAGCAAGGGGCACCCGCCACCAGAAAGGGACAGAAACGATTCCATTTCCTACGTACTAAAACTGTGCCCCAACCGCGCCCATCAGGACACAGATCAGAGCGATTACTGCGATTGTGATACCAATGGCAACCCAGCTCAGGATCACTCCGGCGTTGGTCGACCCGCGACCCGTTGGATCCATCAGGCCCGCGTCCATTTTCTTCAGATCGGCTTTTCCCATCACGATAGCAACAATGCAAAGTGGCAAGAAGACAAAAAACCCTATCAGGCCCAGGGCGAGAATCACGCCACCTCGATGAGGTTCCATCCTGCCTGCACCCATTCCCATCGGAGCACCATAAAACTGCTGCGGAGGAAACTGCTGTTGCGGAGGTACTCCCGCTTGGGGAGGGAACTGCTGGGGATGGGGAGCCGAGCCGGGCTGGCGTGGATCAGCACTCGGCGGTGGAAACGCTGCTCCAGGCTGCCGCGGATCGGGATTCGGCGACGGGGTCGCACCACCAATCGTGAAGGTTGCCTGGCACTGGGGACAGCGCCCCTGTTTCCCAACCAGATCGGAGGATACTTGAAACTGCGCCTGGCAGCTGGAACAGGATGCGATGATCTGATTGTTCACTGAGAAACTCCCCGATGGTTAAACCCACACGTCCGTTTCACTATAAAGGTTATCCAGGGAAGCCACAATTAAACCACATGGACTCCAATCCCCCTCCCTCCGGGAATTTTTCTTACGCTATCATGGGCAGTGACAATAAGGCACGGTGAGGCACCAGGCTTCCAGAGAATAACAAGACAGGACGACGGATCCGGAGACAGCATGATCATGAACTACCGCAACATGGCAACGGCATGGCTGCTGGTCCTGCTGGGCCTGCCCTTGCATGGCCCGGCCCAGGAGGCTCCACCACAACCCGCCACCCACCATGGCGATGCGATGATCGCATCCTATTTCCAGAAGCAGACAAGCCAGCTTGAAGATGCCTGCCTGGAAGAGATTGACACGCTTGACGAGTGGAAAAAGCAGCGTCCGCTCCTGCGCGGCCGCCTGCTGGAGATGCTGGGCCTGGACCCGATGCCTGCCAGGACGGACCTGAAACCGGTCATTACCGGCCGCACCGAGCACGAGCAGTTCACGGTCGAAAAAGTCCAGTTCCAGTCACGTCCGGGACTCTATGTGACCGGCAACCTCTACATCCCCAATCATCGTCCTGGCCCCCTGCCGGCAATCCTCTACGTCTGTGGCCATGGACAGGTCAAGATCGACGGTGTGAGCTATGGCGCCAAGGCACATTACCAGCACCACGGCAGCTGGTTCGCTCGCAACGGTTATGTCTGCCTGACCATCGATACCCTGCAGCTCGGTGAGATCGAGGGAATTCACCATGGCACCTACCGGGAGAACATGTGGTGGTGGGTCAACCGGGGTTACACCCCGGCCGGCGTGGAAGCATGGAACTGCATGCGATCACTCGATTACCTGCAGTCGCGCCAGGAAGTCGACGGCGATCGCATGGGGGTTACCGGTCGCAGTGGAGGAGGTGCTTACAGCTGGTGGATTGCCGCGATTGACGACCGCATCAAGACAGCTGTACCGGTCGCCGGGATAACCGATCTTCGCAACCATGTCGTTGACGGCTGCGTGGAAGGCCATTGTGACTGCATGTACATGGTCAACACTTACCGCTGGGACTATGCGATGATCGCGGCACTGGTCGCACCTCGCCCACTCTTGATCAGCAACACGGATCGTGACAGGATCTTTCCGCTGGACGGCGTCTATCGCACCCACCAGAAAGTCCGTCGCATCTACCAGCTTTATGATGCTGCCGACAAGCTCGCCCTGCATATCACCTCGGGCCCCCACAAGGACACGCAGGAACTACGCGTGCATGCCTTCCGCTGGTTCAACTTCCATCTGCAGGGAGGAAAAACCGACCTCCTCGAGACAACCGCGACGAAATTCTTTGAGCCGCAGCAACTCAAGGTCTTCAGCGAACTGCCGGCCGACCAGAAAAACACCCGCATCCACGAGGACTTCGTCGCCACGGCACCTGCTGCGGCGGTCGCAAAGACCCCTGCAGCCTGGCACCAGCAGGCGGACAGCTGGAAACGGCAATTGAAGGAAAAGTCCTTCCGCGGCTGGCCGGCAACGGCCGGGCCCCCCAGGCTGGAGACAAAAACCCATGAGGATGTCGGGGACGTGACAGTACGAGTCTTCGAGTTCGAAAGCCAGCAGGGTATTCGCCTGCCCCTGGTCATGGCTCACCGAAAAGATCTAAAGAAGCCCTCCCTGCTTGTCCTCAACGTACTGGATGAAGACCACTGGAAAGCCATGCTCGCCGGCTACGGCCACTCATGCGCATCGGTCCGGAAACTTGCCCTCGGCAGCCTGCCTGCCGAGGACAAGCAGGCCTGGACCAGCGAGCAGAAGATGCTTCAGAACAATGACTGGGCGATGGTCTACTTCCCGCCACGCGGCATTGGCCCCACGGCCTGGAACCCGGCTCCCTTCAAGCAGAACCAGCACGAGCGGCGATTTTACCTGCTGGGACAGACACTCGACGGCATGCGTTGCTGGGATGTCCGCCGGGCAATCCAGGCGATTCGTCTGGAGATTTCCGCTCCGCTCTGGCTCCAGAGCCACGGCTCGATGGCAGGCATCGCGCTCTATGCCAGCCTGTTCGAAAAGGACATCTCGAGGCTGGACCTTTACCAGCTCCCCACATCCCACCGGCAGGGGCCATTCCTCCTAGGCGTGCGGCAAGTCCTTGATATGCCACAGGCGGTTGCCATGGCGGCAGAGAACAGCCGGGTCATTCTTTACCAGCCGGCCGACCCTGCCTGGGACTATGTACAGCAGACATCGACACAGCTTGACTGGGATTCCCGGCAATTCCAGTTCCGTTCACCCCCGGCACCCTGACCACAGCCACAGACGCACCGCATTCAAGCAAGGAGACCTCATGCCCGAGCGATGGATCGCCGAACGCACGCGACTGTTTGACAGCAGTGGGATCCGCAAGGTCTTCGACCTTGCCCGCTCCCTTCCCGATCCAATCAACCTTTCCATCGGCCAACCCGATTTTGATGTCCCCGAGCCGGTCCGGCAGTCATGTATCGAGGCGATTGAAACAGGCAAGAACGGATACTCGTTAAGCCAGGGAATTCCTCCGCTCCGGGAGGAACTCCAGCGACAGGTGGACAAGCAGTACGGTCACTCTGACCGCACAGTGCTGATCAGCTCGGGAACGAGCGGAGGCCTGGTGCTGGCCATGCTGGCACTGGTCAACCCGGGTGACGAGGTGATCATCTTCGACCCCTATTTCGTCATGTACGAGCCACTGGTACAGCTTGTGGGAGGGCGACCGGTCCTGATCGACACCTACCCGGATTTCACGATTGACGTCAACCGGGTCGAGGAGGCGATCACCGATCGCACCAAGATGATCCTGCTCAACAGCCCTGCCAACCCGACCGGGGTGACCGCGAGCGAGGAGGAAGTACGTTCCCTGGCGGACCTGGCAGCGAGGCATAACATCGCGCTGGTTTCCGACGAGATCTACCGGCACTTCTGTTACGACGGGACTTTTTCCAGCCCGGCGGCCTACAACCCACAGGCGATCGTGATTGACGGATTTTCCAAGAGCCATGCCATGACCGGATGGCGCCTGGGCGTCGTCCACGGCCCGGCGGAGATCATCGACACGATGGTCAAGCTTCAGCAGTACACCTTTGTCTGTGCTCCCCAGCCGGCCCAGTGGGCTGGCCTGACTGCCCTGGGAGTATCGATCGCGTCACAGGTCGCCGACTACCGACGTAAGCGGGACATGATCGTCGATGAACTTGCCGACGACTTTGAGATCGTCAAGCCCGGGGGAGCATTCTACGTCTTCCCACGGGCACCGATGGACTCCGGCAGCGAATTCGTCATGCGGGCGATCGAGAATTACCTGCTGATCATTCCAGGTTCCATGTTCAGCAATCGCGACACGCACTTCCGCATCTCGTTTGCCGCGGACGACGAGACCATCGCCCGCGGCATCGAGGTGCTGAGGAAGCTCTGTCGAACGCCGTGACTTTAGGCGCTCTTGCTTCGCGGCTTGCTCCGCGACGACTTCTTGCCCGGGGACTTGAACATCTTCTTCGCCCCCTCGACGATCTTCTCATCCAGGACAAAAGATCCGCTGCCCCGGTTCTCGGGCAGGTCATACATGATATCGAGCATGACTTCCTCGATAATGCTTCGCAAAGCTCGCGCCCCGGTCGCCTTTGTCATCGCCTTGCGAGCGATTGCCTGCAGTGCCTTCTCGGTGAACTGGAGCTGGCAGTCCTCCATCTGGAAAAGGCTCTCGTACTGCCGGGTCAGGGCGTTCCGTGGTTCGGTCAGAACCCGGACCATGCTCTCCTCGTCCAGCGGGCTGAGCGAGGCGCAGATCGGAAGGCGGCCGACCAGTTCCGGGATCAACCCGAATTCCAGCACGTCCTCGACATTGACCTCCGGCAGCAAGTCGGCCAGTCCCTGTTCGGGCCCCGCGCTGACCTGCTGGCCAAAACCAAGTGTTTGACCACCGATTCGGCGACGGACAATATCGTCGATCCCGACAAATGTCCCACCGCAGATAAAGAGGATGTTCGTCGTATCGATCTGAATATACTGCTGCTCGGGGTGCTTTCGTCCACCCTGGGGCGGCACGTTAGCAACCGTCCCCTCGAGCATCTTGAGCAAGGCCTGCTGGACCCCCTCACCCGAGACGTCACGCGTGATCGACACGTTCTGACTGGTCTTGCCGATCTTGTCAATCTCATCAATATAGAGGACTCCGCGCTGGGCAACCTCGACATCAAAATCCGCCGCATGAAGCAGCTTCAAAAGCAGGTTTTCCACATCTTCCCCCACGTACCCCGCTTCGGTGAGCGTGGTCGCGTCGCCGATAGCGAACGGCACATTCAGCACCCGTGCCAGGGTTCGAGCCATCAGGGTCTTCCCGCTTCCGGTGGGACCGACCAGGAGGATATTCGATTTCTCGATTTCCACCTCGCCACCTTCCCATCCGATCGAGAGGCGCTTGTAGTGGTTGTGGACGGCAACGGCCAGGACTTTCTTGGCCATCTCCTGTCCAATCACGTATTCATCCAGCCTGGCAACAATTTCACGGGGCGTGGGAATCTCCCCAAAGAGCTTCTTGGGGCTTCCACGTCGCCGCTGTTCCTGTTCCAGGATGGATTCACAAAGCTCAATACACTCACCGCAGATATAGACGTCCCCGGGACCCTCGACCAGCGGGCCGACATCCCGGTAACTCTTGCGGCAGAATGAGCAGAAGGCATTTTTCTTCGTCGTACTTCCACGACGACCGCCATCCTCGTCCTTACCAGTAGGCATGATAGTTCCTTTCGGGTTATCCACCAGCGGTGGATAAAATCCAGTTCATATCGCTTGTCCTGGCCCAAAAGACGAAGTGGCGTTCCAGGAACAACCACAGCCTCATGCATATTCGCCAGCGATCCCTCTGGCCACACCGTGTAGCGTCCATGCCTCGTTAAGACGAGCGTTCATTATCTTCCGTTGTTAAAAGCTGCCATCCAGGGCAACTAGGGAACGGTAAAAGGGGTATAAGAAGTTGCGCCCGCTCTCGCGGACAGTTACAACCGTTACAACCCATCAGGGGGTTCCTGGTCCGGCTCGGCCGGATCAAGGTCCTGCTGGACTTTCTCGTCCAGTACCGTTCTTACTTTTCGGAATTCCCCTTCGGAAATGTCACCCTCGGCATGCATTTCACGAAAATTGTCGAGCCATTCATTCGGACCCTGCACGTCGTCGTCGATGCGATCCCGATACTTTCTCAAGGCGTAATAGGCAAACGCCATCAAGACCAGCAGAGCCGCCACCCATAGTACAACCTGTGCGACCGGTCTAGCCAGAAAGTCCCACATGAATGCACGTCTCCTCCAGGCTCAAGATCATCCAGAGTGCCCTTGCTGATCTCCATCCATGGAATAGTATGCATATTGTATAGAGGGAGTCTAGCTGCCAGTCACGGTGGTTGAACCCTGCCGGTTCGAAAAAGCCTTGCTCCCTGGCCTGCAGCCCCTGGTACCGTGATGGGAGGATTCGATGAGTCGAAAGGACAGCCTGGCACGAGTACTGCAATCCGGGATCGTGGCGGTGATTCGCGCCCCGAGTGGCGATTCTCTTGGCGATGTGGCCGAAGCCCTGCTGGCCGGTGGGATCGACTGCATGGAAGTCACTTTCACCGTCCCGGCGGCGATCGATGTGCTGCGGGATGTTCACCAGCGCGTCGGCGACCGCGCCCTGCTGGGAGCAGGTACGGTGCTGGACAGCGAGACCGCCAGGGCTGCCATCCTTGCCGGGGCTGAGTTCATCGTCTCCCCCTCCACCAGTCTCGACGTGATCCGGCTTTGCAACCGTTATGACAAGCTGGTCATGCCCGGTGCATTGACACCCACCGAGGTGATTACCGCCTGGGAAGCCGGTGCCGATGTGATCAAAGTTTTCCCCTCGGACCTGACCGGCCCGGCCTACCTCAAGGCCCTGCATGGCCCACTTCCCCAAGTACGCCTGATGCCAACCGGCGGCGTGAACCTGGAGACCGCTGCCGATTTCCTTCAGGCCGGAGCATGTGCCCTCGGAATCGGAGGTTCCCTGGTGGAAAAGGACGCCGTCGAAAAGGGCGATATGCAGCGAATCGAGCAGCTTGCACGCCAGTATGTGGATATCGTGCAGAAGGCGCGTGACGGTTCCTGAAACTCCCGTTTACTTCATCGATCAAAAAGACCGATAGATGAAGCAGGGGGAGACCATCATGAAAACCAGCCTGGCCAGATGTGCCTGCTGTATCCTGCTCGCCACCTTCACGGCCGCCCAGGCCGAGCAACCAGCCTCCACGGCCCACACGATCCGTTTCCGGCAGTTCACGATTCCCTTTGAACTCCAGGAAAACATCACCACACCGGTCACGGTCCAGTTGCATGTCTCGTCCGACCGCGGTGCCACATGGCGACTGGTCGAATCGATCGACCAACTCAGCGGAAAATTCCAGTTCCGTGCCGACCGGGATGGCTCCTACTGGTTCTGTTCGCTCACCCTCTATCCCGATGGCCGAAAACTACCCGTTCGCTTCGCTCCGGAAATCGAGGTCCGGGTCGATACGACCCACCCCACAATCCAGATAACCCCCCAGGTAGGACCGGACGGCCAAATCACTATCGAGTGCCGGGCCAATGACCAGGTCTTTGCCAAGGACGGGCTGAAAATAGAATATATCGCCGGAGAAGAAACGAACTGGCAACCGGTTCCGTTGGAAGCACCCGTCCAGCTGGTGGCACCCGGTTCCCTGCTCTGCCGCGCCAGCTGGCACCCGACCTCCCCGTCCCGGCTTGTGGTGATCAAGGCCACTGCCCGTGACGATGCCGGGAATATTACCGTTACCCACCAGCGGGTATTCCTGCCTCCCGTTTCCTTGCGTCGTCCCTCGGAAAACTCGTCGTCCCTTCCGGTGGCCCCGTTACGGAAAGAGAGTATCCCCTGGCCGGCAGAGAATGCACCGGTGGCTCCCACCGAGACACCTGCCTTTCCCGACCCGGGACCGGCAACACCGCCAGGGAATGAGCCAGGCCCGGAACCTGCGAATCCAGGTGCCCTTCCCTTGCCCAGGATTGATACTGACACTCCCCCGCCGGAAGAGAACGGCCCTGCCCCCTCGTTAACCAGCGACCCTCCGGTTCCGCTTCCCGACCCGGTTCCGGAAGACACCGCGCAGGATAAACCCATGGTCTTTGCCACCACCAGCCGGCGATTCCATCTTGAATATGAAATCAAGCAGGACCTGGCGGTAAAGGAAGTCCAGCTCTGGGGGACTCTTGATCATGGCAAGAGCTGGAAAAAATGGGGGCTGGATACAGACCAGAGCAGCCCCCTGCACGTCGCCACGCATGAAGATGGCCTCTATGGATTTCGGATCGTGATCGTGGAAAACAGCGGACAGACCGAGAACCTGCCGGCGCCGGGAGACGATGCCGATGTCTGGATTCGCGTTGAAAGCGACGAGGATCGTCCCTGAGAGAATCCTGCCAACCGGCTCTCTCTGCTATAATCGTCCGCCATGGCCGGATTGATTCATGTCTTTGACCTGCTCGACAAGCCGCCGCAGATTCCACAGCAGGGTCTCTGCGCCCTCTTCGGCAGCGATCGTTTTCTCCAGCATCGGGCACTCGAGCACGTGCTCCGGCTGGTACTGACCGACGATTACGAGGATGTCCCGGTAGCCCGCTTTGGCAGCGAAAGTTCCTGGGCGGACGTGGTGGATGAAATCAACACCGTCTCCCTGTTCGGTTCCGGTGGCCCACGACTGGCCGTGGTCGATGAAGCGGATTCATTTGTCAATGCCCACCGTGAACGCCTGGAGGACCTTGTCAGCACCTCCCCGGCCGGCCTCCTGATCCTGCTGGTTTCCAAGTGGCCGTCCAATACGCGGCTTTTCAAGGCCATGGAGAAAAGCCTGGCCCTGCAGGTCGACTGTGGGCCTCCCAGGCGGGGAAAGAAAAAGAAGGATGTGGACCTGGACCGGGTGACACAATGGCTGAACAAGCATGCTCGCACACAGTACAAGCTGAAGCTGGAGAAAGATGCCGCGCCCCTGCTCTTTGAACTTGCCCGGGAGAGCTTTGGAATTGTCGAACAGGGACTGGTGAAACTCAACCTGCTGCTTGAGGAAAACGCCGACGTCTCAGCCCAGCAGGTCCAGTCGATCGTGGGAGGATGGAAAACTGAATCCACCTGGGACCTGATTGACCAGATTGTGGAGGGAAACACCGCCGCGGCAATCGGACAGCTCGACCGGCTCCTGCAATCCGGCGAAGCCCCGCAGGCTCTCTTTGGACAGATTGCCTGGTCATTACGGCGTTTTGCCCTGGCAACCCATATCTACCTGGATGCCGAAAAGGCTGGAAACCGCATGCCCATGGAGGTTGTTCTTGGCAAAGCACAATTCAACGACTGGCCACGGGGGAAGTTACAGCAGAATGCCCGGCAGATGAAGAATATCGGACGTGGCCGGGGCCAGCAGATCCACCGCTGGCGCTGTGATGTGGACCGGGCACTGAAAGGATACGCCTCCCGGGGGGAGGCCGCACGGCTTGAGCTGGAACAGCTCTTCACACGCTTCCATCATCAACTGGACGGTACAGCCACCACCTCCTGAACAGGGGCCACCCTGACGAGAGAGAGAGATGTCGAGCTATGATGTCATCGTACTGGGGACGGGCGGGGTAGGAAGTTCTGCCGTCTTCCACCTTGCCAGCCGGGGCGCCCGCGTGCTGGGACTTGACCGGTTTGCTGCAGGCCATGACCGTGGGAGCTCCCATGGAGAAACGCGATTGATCCGGCAGGCTTACTACGAGCATGCTGACTATGTTCCCCTGCTCAAGCGAGCTTACCCTCTCTGGGAGGAACTCCAGCAGCGGCGGCAGGAACCGCTTTATCACCAGACCGGGATTATCGAGGTGGGCCCGGCCAATGGAGAACTTGTCCAGGGTGTGCTGGCCACCGCCGCCGAGCACGACCTGCCCTTCGAGCTTGTCGAGGCAGGTGAGGCGGAAAAGCGCTGGCCCGGATTTCGAGTCCCGGAAGATTACCAGGTCATTTTCGAACAACGATCCGGTTACCTGATGGTAGAAAACTGCGTCCGGGCCCACCTGGACCTGGCCCGCGAGATGGGTGCCGAGTTGCAATTCGATCAGAGTATCACCGGGTGGGAAGCAGACGGGAATTCCTTCCGTGTGCATACCGAGAGCGATATTTTTCATGCCGGCCAGCTGGTGATCTCGATGGGCAGCTGGGCTGCCCCGATGCTCAAGAACCTGGGCCTGGAATTCACGGTACTCCGGAAGCCACTTCACTGGTACCCTGCCGAACATTCACTTTACCATCGAGACGCCGGCTGCCCCTGCTTCTTCTATGAAATACCCGAGGGGCACTTTTATGGCTTCCCGGCGTTCGGGAACGGGGATCTCAAAGTCGCACTGCACAGTGGAGGAGACCCGGTCAGCGACCCACTTCAGCTCGACCGTGAGCTGGACCACCAGGAACAGGCGGTCGTTGAGCAGTTCCTGGAAGCCTATGTGCCAGGCGTGACACGCCGCGCCAGCGGACACGCGACCTGCATGTACACGATGGCAGCGGACCGTTTCTTCGTCATCGACCGCCTGCCCCAGCATCCAGGTGTCGTCATTGCTGCCGGACTCTCCGGGCATGGTTTCAAATTCACATCGGTTCTCGGCGAAACACTCTGCCAGTTACTCCTGGACGGTCGCTCGGCATTGCCGACCGAGTTTCTCAGCATTGAAAATGCCCTGGCGCGGCAGCGGCACGCCAGTTGAACAGGACCAGGGTGGACAGGTGGTTTTCCGATCCACCTGAAAGACGGTGACTGGCGACGAAGGGACAAGTTTATTAACTGAATTGCGGTATGATAATCACTTGATGACGAAAGAGAATGAAGCTGGTAATCGTATGAGCAATCCTCCTGACCCGGGTTTCATCGAGCTTATCCGCCAGGTCGAAGCCGGATCCGAGGATGCAGCTACCGAATTGCTCCGTCATTACGGCCCCAGCCTCCGGCGCATTGCCCGTGTCCGCTTACATGGCAGCGAGATACGCCGGGTCCTGGACTCCCAGGACATCTACCAATCGGTGATGGCCGTATTCTTTCAGCGTATCCAGACCGGCACATTTGAACTGCAATCTCCCGACGACCTGATCCGGCTGGTCTCTACCATGATCCGCAACCGGGTCACAGACAAGGTTCGGCAACATCATGCCCAACGCCGTGACCTGCGTCGCAACCTCTCGGTGGAAAATGAATCGATCGCGGTCGTCGACATGGGGGATTCTCCCAGCGTGCTGGTAAGTCGGGAAGAACTGATCTCGCGTTTCCGGGCATTACTTACCGAACAGGAATGCCTCTTGCTGGACGAACGGGCACGTGGGCACACGTGGCAGGAACTGGCCGAGCGACTTTCCGCGACACCCGACCAACTGCGAAAGCAGCTTTCCCGTGCCCTGGAAAAGGTGACTGCTCAACTGGACCCGGGAGGTCCCGATCATGGCTGATTCCACCGCCCCCTTTTCCGAAACCATGGCCGTCCTCTGTGCGGACCAGATGCAGCGCTGGGACCAGGGGGACGAGGTCCAGGTGGAACACTACCTGTACCGATTCCCTCAACTCCATGGTAACCAGGATGCCATCCTGGACCTGCTTTACCAGGAGATTTACCTCCGGCAACTTCATGATCGACCACTTGCCGTTGAGGACTACAAGCAGCGATTCCCGGAATTGATCGGCGAGATCGGCCGGCTGATGGAAGTCCACCTGGCGATCGATGAATCCAATCCAACCGATCTGCTGGAGCATTTCGATGAACAGGCGGACACAGAAGAGGACCTACCCGAGCCCCCCCATTCCGCAGAAACGCCTCTCTTCCAGGCACTCTCGCTGACATTCCCTTTTTCAGAACTCCCTCCTGACCTGCGTCTGCGGCTTGCCACGGCAAGCCTGGAGCGGGTCTTTGATCCCGGGGAACACCTTGTCCAGCAGGGCGATCCGACGGAGGGCCTGATGGTCCTGGCCGAGGGAAGGGTCGAGGTCAGCGTGGACGACAGTGAAGGGGCCACGCACGTTCTGAACAGGCTCTCCCCTCACGCGATCATTGGAGAAATCGGAGTTTTCACCGGGCAGCCTCGCAGTGCCCATGTGACCGCCATCGACCGGGTCAAGGCACTGGAGATCACGGCAGAGCTGTTCCATGAAATTGCCCAGGAATTTCCCACGATCCATTCTCTCGTCTCCCAGCAGGTGGCAATGCGTATTGGAACGGCCGACCGGGATGTCCTTTGTGGCAAGGTCATCAACGGGTTCCTGGTTCACCGCCGTTGTGGCCGGGGAAGCATGGGAGTGGTCTACGAGGCCCTGGCACGGAACCAGCAGGACCGGGTGGCATTGAAGATGATGCGCCATGACCTGGTCTACAACCCCGAAGCCATGAAACGCTTCCGGCGGGAGGCGGAGATCCTCCAGCAGATCGACCACCCTCATTGCGTGCAATTGCTGGAGGACTTCCCGGCACTCAATACGATCTTCCTCGTGCTCGAATACTGTCCTGGCCCATCACTGGCCTCGGTGATTTCCAGCAAGGCTCCCCTGCCAGCTGGAGAAATTCGCCGCATCGCCGGTCAGCTTGCCGGAGCCCTGACCCATGCCCATGCACTGGGTGTTGTCCATCGAGATCTGAAACCCGCCAACGTGCTTTTTGGTAATGACGACGTGGTCAAGCTCACCGATTTCGGGCTGGCCCGTGATACGATCAGCTCATCCTTGACAAGTGTCGGCCATATCGTGGGGACGCCTCGTTACATGTCCGATGAGCAGCTTACCGGGGGCCCGGTCGATGCCCGCACCGATATTTTTGCCCTCGGCTGTCTCGTCTACGAGATGCTCACGGGCCAGCCGCTTTTTTCCGCCGACACTTTTCTCGGTTTGCTCCGCCAGAAAACAGCCTGGTCGATGAGCGACCTGGATGAACTGGAAGCCGGTGTTCCAGACGACCTGCGGCAACTGCTTGAACAGTCCCTCTCGCCCGATCCGGAGCAGCGGACACTGGACCTCGACCAGGTCACCGCGTGGTCAGGCTAAGGTTTTCTCGCTTTTCCCGCGTGTGCGGGATTGGCGCCAGGTCCGGCCGGCATGTTCGACTCGGCACGGTGCTCCAGTCTTTTGGGCTTGGCACCAGTTCCAGGACAGCCCGCCGGGCGGTGATTGGTGATTCTTATTGAATCCGAGCCCGGTGGAATTTGCAAATGACATCCCGGGGCCTGTACATTGAGAACGCCATAACCACCCGATGTTCGAAGCAGGAGCTGCCCGATGCGTAAAGCCCTTTCATGGACACTCCTTTTGGTGCTACCGGTTCTGCTCCCCCGGTCACTCCCGGCCCAGTCCCCACTGACACTGGAGGATGTTTTTCAGCTCCAGTACGCCCAGGATCCGCAGGTTTCGCCGGACGGATCCATGGTCGCCTACACCCGCACCTCGGCCTCTATCAAGACCGATCGGTTCACCAGCAGTACCTGGCTGGTTCACCGGGACGGCAGTGAGCATGCTGCCATCACTCGGGACAAGGGAAACTCCAGCTCCGCACGCTGGTCACCCGATGGGAGCCAGCTGGCTATCGTGGCCAGCCAGGGGGATCAGCACCAGATCCTGCTGGCCACCCCCGGCCGCAAGAAGCTCAAAACACTCGTCACGCTCGAGCAGGCGGCCAGTTCCCTTGCCTGGTCCCCGGACGGCAGCCTGATTGCCTTTTCCAGTTTCGTCCCCGTGACGCCCGATCCTTTTGTCACCCTGCCGGCACCACCGGAGGGAGCCAGCTGGGCCGAGCCGGCCCGGGTCATCGACAGGATGCTCTACCGGCGAGACGGCGGCGGTTACGTGAAACCAGGGAACCGCCAGTTGTTTGTCATCGCCGTCGCCGACGGCCAGCCACGCCAGCTGACCAGTGCCCCCTACGACCATGGCGGCAGACTTGCCTGGACGGGGGACGGAAAGTCCATTCTCTTTTCAGGACAGCTCTATGACGGCTGGGAACACTCGCCTCGTGACTCGAACATCTACCAGATTGATATCCAGGACGGCACCCTCCACCAACTGACCAACCAGGATGGGCCGGAGGACCAGCCAGCTATCTCCCCCGATGGAAAGCTGGTTGCCTTTATCGGCTTTGTCGATGACAAGCGAAGTTACCAGCAGTCCGACCTTTACCTGATGGCGATCGACGGCAGCCAGCTTCGTTGCCTGACGGGCGAGTTTGACCGTTCGGTCGCGGCACCTCAATGGAAGTCCGACGGTGGCGGTCTGTTTTTCAAGTACGATGACCACGGGGTTGGCAAGGTCGGCTCGATCTCCCTGGATGCCACGCTGCAGCTTCAACTGGTGACCAACGTGGGGGGCACCTCGCTGGGGCGGCCTTACCAGGGAGGTTCCTACAGTGTATCGCGTGACGGCTCCATCGCCTTCACCCAGTCCGAGCCGGACTATCCGGCAGAAGTGGCCCTGGCCGCCTCCGGTGCTGCCTCGGCAACCCGGCTGACGCAGCTCAACGCCGGGTTATTTGCCGAACGCAGACTGGCCCGAACATCGCACCATGTTTTCACGTCCAGCTTTGACGACCAAAAGATCGATGCCTGGATTGTCACCCCGCCGGATTTTGATCCGGCCAGGAAATACCCCCTGATCCTGGAAATTCACGGAGGCCCGTTTGCGAATTATGGCAACCGCTTCGCCATGGAGATCCAGCTTTACGCGGCCGCCGGTTACGTGGTGGTTTACACGAACCCACGCGGCAGCACCGGCTACGGCGAAGCCTTTACCGACCTGATCGATCATAACTATCCCAGCGAGGGAGATTTCCAGGACCTGATGTCCGGTGTCGATCATGTCATTTCCCTCGGTTCAATCGATCCCCGGCGACTGTTCGTCACCGGGGGAAGCGGGGGGGGCATCCTGACTGCCTGGGTTGTCGGTAAGACCGGTCGATTTGCCGCCGCGGTCGCCCAGAAGCCGGTGATCAACTGGTATTCCTTTGCCCTCACCTCCGATGGTTACAATTACTTCAGCGAATACTGGTTTTCCGGCCCTCCCTGGAAGACCTCCGAAACAGCCGATTACCTGGCCCGCTCCCCCCTCTCCCTGGTCGGCAACGTCACCACGCCAACCATGCTCCTGACCGGCGAGCAGGATTTTCGCACGCCGATGTCCGAGTCGGAACAGTTTTACCAGGCCCTGCAGCTGCGCAAGGTCGATTCGATGCTGGTCCGCATCCCCGGCGCCTCGCACGCGATCGTCGCGCGGCCCAGTCGCATGATGGTCAAGGTGGCCCATATCCTGAAGTGGTTCGAGACCCATGACGCCCGCCGGCCCTAGCCATGGGTTTCCCGCAACTGGTGGGCGGCCTGGGCCTCGTTCCGGAGCTTGGTAAAGACCTCCTCGATACTCACTTCTGCCGCCGACCCCGGGGCAAAACCACAGTCCGGGTTCAGCGTGATCCGGTCCGGATCAAGGTACTCCAGCGCCGACTCCACCCGCCCCACGATCGTGGCCACCGAATCGACCTGCCCCGGCAGGCAACTGACACAACCCAGGCCAACCTGGACATCCCCGGGAAGCTGCTGCAAGACGGACATCTCACCGGCACCCGGGGTGGTGAACTCCAACGTGACATGCCCTGCCCTCAAACGCCGCAGCTGGGGCATGATTTTCTCAAATCCGCCGGCATGATCGGCCTCCCCTCGTGCGCGGGCTCCTGCACGACGGCAGAGATGGACTGCCATCGTGACCCCCTCGATCCCGTCCATCAGCTGGTTGTTCATGTCCACCGAAAAGTCCGCAGCCTGGTCCGGGTTCTGGTACCCGGCCCGCACCTGGTCGTCGACAAACAGGCAGAGGTGCGGGGCGTCCACCTGGATAATCGTCGCCCCGGATCGCTGAAGCAGCTCGACCTCGCGCCGCAGTATCGGTACACAGTCTCGGACAAAGTCCTCCCGGGTGGGATAGGCAGCAGAGGATTTTTCCTGGTCCCACATCCGTTCGCCAAGCAGTGCAGGGGCAGGAATCGCCGTCTTGATTGCCCGGCTGGTGAGCGTCTTGAGATACTCCACCTCGCGGGCGATAAAGCCAGGCTGCCGGGGGCTCAGGCGGTCCACCACGATCGTCCAGGGCCGGCCGTCGGCAGGGTTGAGGCTGAGTTCAAACCCGTGAGCCAGTTCGGCGATCACCCCGATATAGGACTTCCGCCACCATTCCCCGTCGGAGACAACATCCAGGCCGGCTTCTTCCTGCATCCCCACCACCTCCCGGATCGCCCTCTCCATGGCCGACCGGTAACCGGCATCCAGGGGGTCGGCATCCCCGGCGATGAGCTCCCTGACATGGGCCGGGCGAGGCATGGAACCGATGATCGAGGACGGGAAAAGTGGTAGCGGTTTCATAATTTACCTTTGCAGGTGGTTCTCGATCCATTGCTCCCGGGCGTACTGAAAATCCTGCTGGGTATCGATCTCGATGTACCCGCCTGCCGTATCGACATGTTCCATGGCGACCCCCTGCTTGAGCATCTCGTCGAGCAACTGGATCAGGTAGGCCTTCTCGAAGACCGACGCCGCACCCCACCTCTGCCCGGCATGCTGTTCGCGGCAGCGGTGATAGTGCTCGGCCAGTCGTGCCGCCCCGGCCGCAGAAAAACGGGCCACCCCGATGAACTCACCATGGGCATCCGGTTCGGCGATCTCCCGGCTGATACAAGTCAACCGGCCATTTTCTGCGGTCACCTTTTCCGCGTCGTCCGGGGGATGCTCGGTTCGCTCGACATACCTTTCCAGCCAGCTGGTATCCACCCCCAGGGCGATATCCGCGCTGCTCTCGATCAACCCGGCAACAACAGCCGGGGTGAAGAGAATGTCCGAGTAGGCACAGAGAAACCCCTCCTGCATGACATCCTCGGCATAGAACAGGGATGCCAGGATATTGTTATTCGGCCAGTTGTCGTTATGGCGGAAAGTGAATCCCGGATAGTCCTGCCGGACTTTTTCGATCTGGTAGCCTCCGACAAAACAGATATTTTCCGGTTCCAGGGGCAGGGCCTGGTTTTCACCCAATGCATGCAGCGTCCAGTCGAGCAGGCGACGCCCTTCCACCTCGGCAAAACACTTGGGCGTGTCTGCCGTGGTCGGCATCAGCCTGCTCCCTCGCCCTGCCCCGATAATGATCACTTGCATTTTTTCACCTCTTTTCAACCATCACCATAACCGATGCCAGCGCGGCCAGTCCGTGAGACACGCGTGAAATCGTGAGCGCCCCGGAGGACAAGCTGTCCGGCTCAAGACCGGCCCCAAGGAACAGGGCGACCAGGCCCACCAGGCTGACGACCAGCGTCCCCACAGCGAGCGCCGGTGCCAGGCTCCGTGCCAGCGGCAAGAGAAGTGCCCCGGCAGCAGCGGTCACCACGATCCATTGCAGGCCCCCCCCCTGGTAGAGCAGGCCTGCCGAGAGCAGCAGGACAACTGTCCCAACGACCAGCGGCACCTGGCCGGAAAGAAGCTTGAGCCGGCCGGCTGTGGCATTCCAGAGGAAACCGGTGATCACGGCTGCCGCCAGGGCCCATGCCGCCCAGATATAGATCGCTGTTTGCCAGCCACCATGGGCCTCCGCGGAGTAATAACCGGTTACCACGTCCCCGGTCGCCGCGCCCATGTATCCCATGAAGTTGACAAACCCGGCCGCCGCAGCAGCGGTTCCCTTGTGGGCCAGGTCTGCCGGGGCCGTCCCCACCAGTAATACCTGCGGGCCATAAATACAAAAACCGATCACCACCAGCAGGACGATTGTCCCGGGAACGGATGATCGGGAAACCGACTCGTAGAGCAATGTCATCAGGCTCAGCATCAGCAGCAGGATGCAGATCACCGGTGCCCGTCGTCCGCCGAAATACCGGTCCGTCGCCACGCCGGAGAGATAGGATCCCGCCACAGCACCGATGGCAATCACGCAGTATTTCAATCCCGCCTTCCCGATCGATGTCTGCTGGACTTCCATCAGGTGTGTCAGGCCCCAGTCCAGGAATCCATACCGGCAGGCGTTGAGCAATCCAAGAGCCAGTCCCAGCAGCCAGAGCGTGGGATTAAAGAGCGTCAGGTAGAGGTTCTCCGAGAAACTCCTTTTTTCTCCCGGTAATCGAGACGTCTGTTGTTCTGCTGCTCCCTGGCCAACATCCTCCGGTCTTTCACGCAAAAGCACCAGCATGGCAATCCCGGCCGCGGCCAGCATCCCGGCAGGGATGAAAACAGCACCACGCCAGCCAAGCCACTGGGCCGAGTAACTGGCCAAGAGGTACGTCAAACCAATCGTCAACTGGTAACCGGTACCAATAATCCCCAGTGCCTTGCCACGCCATGACATCGGGATCCAGTTACCAACCACCCGTACACAGGGGGTCCAGCCCAGCGACTGACAGTAACCGTTACAGGCCCAGATAAAGAGCAGGAAGTAAAAACCGCTGCCAAGTCCAAAACAGACGTTCAGCAGTGCGGAGCCGAACATGCCGATGGCCAGCAACACACGGGGAGAGACCCGTTCTGAAAGCTGGCCATTGAGAAGCTGCCCCAGGCCATAACAGATCTTGAGCGATGCCAGGATCAGACCCACCTGCAGGGCATCCAGGCCCAGACCTCCCTCGGCCAGGGATTGCTTCATTCCCGGCACGGCTGCGGAGATGTTCGTGCGGCAGAAATAGAAAGCACCGTACGTAAACCAGACCGTCCAGACAATATTTCGCTGGTGCAGTCTCTCTCCAATGGACCGCGGCATCCCACCGGACTCGTCTTGACCGTCGCCTTGAATCTGTGAGGGCATTTTCGTTTCCGGCAATCGCTGTTACTTGCTGTCCATCACACGCACCTCAAGCAGCGAGGGATAACGCCGCGAGTGGTAGACCCGCTGGATGGTCGGCTGGAAGTCCTCTTTCTCGGCGAGGAAGATATTGGGCACATATTTCTGCGGGTTCCGGTCCACAAGTGGGAACCAGCTGCTTTGAACATGGATCATGATCCGGTGGCCTTTCTGGAAGCAGTGGTGCAGATCCATCAATCGCAGCTTGATCCGTGTCGGCTTGTCCGGGACCATCGCCTGGGGTTTGCTGAAATCGTTCCGGTATCGACAGCGAATCACCTCGCTGCGGATCATCATCTGGTTCCCTCCCAGCGAACTTAATGGCGGGGTGTACTTGTGGTTTTTCGCATCTCCTGGAAACTGGTCGACCAGCTTGACCACCAGGTCGCAATCGCTCCCCGATGTGGAAATCCAGAGGTCTGCCAGGAGCGTGCCGGTCAGGGTGACATCCTGCTTAAGGATCTCGGTCTGGTAAACCAGCACATCCGCCCGCCGGCTGGCAAACCGCTGGTCATCGGTCATGTACTCCCGTGTCATCCCCGGCGTGATGGTCTCGGTATAAGGAACCGGGTGAGCCGGATCACTCACATACTGGTCAAACTCACTCCCTTCCTCCTGGCGTTCAAAATGGAGTCCCCCGCCGGCGGAGAGGAAAAGTTTCTTTTCCTGCGAGGCTGCCGGGGGCCAGTCATCATATTTCCGCCACTGGTTGCTGCCGGTCTCAAAGACATAAGCTTCGGGGAGCTTGGGGTCAGGCCCTCCCTTGAGATGGTGCTTGAAGAAAGGCAGTTCAATCTGCTCACGGTAGAAATCAGCTGTATTGCTGCCAAAGTAAGCGCTCCCCAGGTGGTCCCCCCCGGGGCGGGCCCAGCCACCATGGGCCCAGGGCCCCACCACGAGCGTATTGCGGATGCCCGGGTTCTTTTCTTCCACGCTCCGGTAAACCTCGAACGAACCATAAAGGTCCTCGGCATCGTACCAGCCGGTCACCAGCATCACGGGACAGCGTATGTTGTGCAGATGCGGCAGGATGTTCTTCCGTTTCCAGAAATCATCGTAATCCGGATGCTCGATCATCTTGTTCCAGAACTCGACCTTTCCCTTGAGGAACATGATGTCCACATTGATCATCGGCCCTACATCCAGGAACATCTGGTAACCGTCCTGGGTAGGGTACTTGAAGGAAGGAGGGCGTTCGGTCGTCAGCCCGCTGCGATCCTGGGCATTGGCGGAAAGCCAGCGAAAGGCATGGGCCAGGAAAAAAGCTCCGTGGTGGATAAAATCATCGAAGTACCAGTTGGCAACCGGGGCCTGGGGTGAAATCGCAGCGATGGCCGGATGGGAGTCAATCGCCCCGGCAATCGTGTAAAACCCCGGGTAGGAGATCCCGGTGATTCCAACCCGCCCATTGTGATTGGGAACGTTCTCGAGCACCCAGGCAATCGTGTCATACGTGTCACTGCTCTCGTCAACCTGCTGTGGGTTTTTCTTCTTGTCGATGTGGGGCGTGACATGGACGAATGTGCCGCCCGACTGGTAACGGCCACGGACATCCTGGTAGACAAATATAAATCCCTCCTCGGCAAACAACGTGCTCGGCCCGAGCCTCTGGGGGTATTCATTCTCGCCATAAGGCGCCGACCGGTAGGGTGTCCGTTTCATCAGGATCGGGTAATTCTGTGACGTGTCCCTTGGCCGATAGACCGCCGAAAACAACTCCACTCCGTCACGCATCGTGATCCGATGTTCACTCTTGACGTACTTCTCGACCCAGGGGTTTTTCTTCTCCGGTTCCTGTCCAGTTACTCCGGGTGCAAGGCCCAGGCCAACGGAAGCAAGCAGGATCAGGCAGCGGACACGTGGAATCATCGGTTTCTCCTTCCGATCGGAAAGCCGGCATCATGAGGGGACTGTCATTGTAGCGTTCGCCGCAATCGATGTGTCCTGCGGTATTTTGGAATCACGCTGGTATTCTCCGCACGGTAAAAAGTACCTTTTCTGGTCCCCTTTTTCTCTTTCTTCACTCATCCCCCTTTCCCAAAAAAGCCGATCCCAAGTAGGATGGTGACCTTCGTCCCATTTTCCGGCCGAGACCGGTTGGGGGCTCCCCTCCCCAGGCCCGGAAAAGTTGCCAAAGCCCATTTACCAAGGGCGAAATTCATTTTTTCACTGTAATAAACAAACGAAATATGGAACCAGAACGGTTCCCAAGACGACCCGAGAAGTACCATGAGCCTCGAAAAACTGCGGAATATTGGCATTTCCGCCCATATCGATTCCGGCAAGACAACGCTCAGTGAGCGGATCCTTTATTATGCCGGCCGCATCCACAAGATACAGGAAGTACGGGGAAGCGGGGATGGTGCCACGATGGACCACATGGAACTGGAAAAAGAACGTGGAATCACGATCACCAGTGCAGCAACCCATGTCTCCTGGAACGATCATCCGATCAACCTGATCGACACGCCAGGCCACGTTGATTTCACGGTGGAGGTGGAACGGAGCCTGCGAGTGCTTGATGGAGCCGTCCTTGTCCTTTGCGGCGTGGGGGGCGTCCAGTCCCAGTCGTTGACGGTCGACCGTCAGATCAACCGTTACCATGTTCCCCGGCTGGTATTCATCAACAAGCTGGACAGGACCGGGGCCGACCCAGAGCGCGTGAGCGAGGAGGTTCGCGAGAAGCTTGGTTCGGATGCCATCCTGATGCAGCTGCCGATTGGACTTGGCGAGAATTTCGAGGGAGTTATCGACCTGATCCGCATGCAGGCGATTTATTTTGATGGGGAGCATGGTGAAACAGTGCGGGAAGAGCCGGTCCCCGAGGAATTACTCGACCAGGCAGGCACAGCGCGAATGGCAATGCTGGAACAACTGTCGATGTACAGTGACGAGCTGATGGAGAAACTGCTTAACGAGCAGGAAATCAGTGAGACGTTGATTCACCAGGTCACCCGGGATGCCGTCCAGCAACTTGATGCCGCCCCTGTTTTCCTCGGAAGCGCCTTCAAGAACAAGGGAGTCCAGCCATTGCTGGATGCGGTGACCCGTTATCTCCCCTCCCCCAAGGACCGGGAAATCACGGCCAGCAGTTACGAGGATCCCGAGCAATTGGTTGTCCTCTCTTCCGATCCAGCTGCTCCGCTGGTGGGAATGGCTTTCAAGCTGGTGGACGATGCTTTCGGCCAGTTAACTTTCATGCGTATCTACCAGGGGACTGTTACCAAGGGAGAGACGTACTTCAACCAGCGAACCGGGAACAAGGAACGATTCAGCCGAATTTACCGCATGCACTCGGACAAGCGAGTGGAGATCGATGACGCCACTGCCGGGGATATCGTTGCCGTGATGGGCATCGATGCGGCCAGTGGTGACACCTACGCCAGCAAGCGGGACTTCTGCACGCTCGAGAGCATCTACGTCCCCCCACCGGTGATCACGATTGCGGTCAATCCCGAGAACCGGAATGATGCGGATCGACTCGGCAAGGCGCTGGCCCGCTTCCGCAAGGAAGACCCGACATTCCAGGTCCGCAGTGACCAGGAATCCGGGGAGATCCTGATCGCCGGCATGGGAGAGCTTCACCTGGAAGTCTACCTCGAACGGATTCGCCGGGAATACCAGGTGGTGGTCCAGGCGAGTCCCCCACAGGTCAGCTACCGCGAGGCTCCTACCGTGGCAGCCAAGTACAACTACAAGCACAAGAAACAGACCGGGGGCTCCGGACAGTACGCCCATATCATTGGCACTTTCGAACCACTCGCGCCCTCATCCGAGATGGAATTCGAGTTTGAAGAGAACGTGGTGGGAGGCCGGGTGCCAAAGCAGTTTATCCCGTCCGTCCAGAAGGGATTTCGAGAATGCCTGGTCAAGGGACCCCTGGCCCAGTACCCGGTCATTGGGCTCCGGACGACACTCGACGATGGTTCCTTTCATGACGTGGATAGCAGCGACAAGGCTTTCCAGGTATGTGCTCGAGCGTGCTTTCGAGAAACCTTCAAGAAAACCAAGCCGGTACTGCTTGAGCCCATCATGAAAGTCGAGATCGAGTGCCCGGGTTCATTCCAGGGGGTGATTACCGGTGACCTGGCAAGCCGGCGTGGCATCATCGCCTCGACCACCGTGCTTGGCAAGGGAATCCTGGTCAGTGGGCAGGTTCCACTGGCCGAGACCTTTGGCTATGCAACCGACCTCCGCAGCCTGACACAGGGACAGGGCACCTTCACCCTGGAACTTCATACCTACCGCCGGGTTCCATCCAGCATCCAGCAGGAGCTCATCGCGGATCGGGCAGATCAGAAAATGGCACCTGCCTGAACGGCTACCGCGCTGGACAGTTTCTCTGATGGTCATGGGTTTCTGCCAACGGTATATTGTGGCAGAAGCACCTGTCTCTTCCCTGCATCCTCCGTCTCCAGGACCCACCATGAACGTGAATCGACGAGAGTTGCTCCGTGACGTCGCGATCGGCTCCCTGCTGCTGCCTTCCATTTCCGCTCCTGCCGGCGAGGCCGACACCGATGCCATCGAGCAGAGGAAATGCACGCTGCTTGGAAAACACGTCCTGCCCGCGGGAAAGCAGGCGGTGCAGGGACTGGCGGTCGGATCCAAGCACTGTTTTGCCGCGACCAACGGTGAAGGCAAGGGCCTGCTGCACCGTTTCACACACGAGTGGAAATATCTCAACTCGACCTCCATCCCGGTCGAGGGAGTCGACCATATCGGGGCCATCAGCCACCACGGCGAATCGATCTGGGGTGGCTGGCTGACCAGCAAGGGAACACGCAAGTCGGTCGTCACGGAACTGAGGGCGAGTGACCTGAAGATTGTTCGCCAGTTCGACATCACCGGCGACGTGACCTGGATCGACCCGGTTTATTTTGACGGAACGCGTGTCTGGGTTGGAGATCTCTCGGACCTGGGAATCCACCGATACGAGATCCGGGGAGACAAGCTGGTTCGGGACGCCATCTTTCGCTACCCCAAGGCGATGCATTTCTCCCAGGGACTGGTGATTCGTGACAAGCGGCTCTACACGATCCATACCTTTGGCGAGATGGACGGGCTTTACGAGTTCGAACTGGAAAAACTGACAACGGAGAAGGAAAACAAACCCCGGCGGTGCTGGCCGATTACCGAATCCACCATGCATCTTGAAGGTTTTGACTTTGTCCCCGGCACGCGTGACCAGGTCTGGCACTCGCAGGGACAGCAGGTCGACCACTGGCAACTGGACGGACTTGCATAAAAAAGAAAACCCTGCCGCCTCCCCGGGGTTTATTAAAGAGACATCTTGGCCACGAGCGCTGACCATGGCGAAAACAAACAAGAGACCAGTTCACGGGAGAACAATGCCATGAAGAAAATCGTGATCCTGGGAACTGCCCTTCTGCTTGTCGCCGGCACGCTGGTCCGGGCCGAAGAGAATTCGATTCCACGAATTGCCTGGTACGGTAACCTGGCAGACGGCCTGGCCGAGGCGAAACGCAGTGGCCGACCCATCCTGCTTATCTCCGGGGCTCCTGCCTGCCTGGGTGTTCCAGGAGTCTGGTGACCTGGCATGCAGGGAAATATCAGGAGTTTCCTGGTAAACAGCGATGTCGCAAAGGCGTCACGCAATTTCGTCTGTATCCGCCTGCTGACCTACGAGAACAGGGACGAGTACGAGTACATGGAAGGAATCCTGGGAGTGAGGGCGGGGACACTGCCCAACACGGTTTTCTGTATCCTGGCGCCGGATGGAAAAACGAAGCTGACACGGTCCGGGCGAGGTCCTTTCCAGGCCTTCTCCAATGCCTCCGCAATGGCATCCAGCCTGAAGCTGATCTCGGCCAAGTACCCGAGGGCCAGCCAGAATGCTCTCTCCGATCCCCAGTTGCCGCTGGTCCACAAGGTGGACGTGGCGCTGAACACCGCGGCCTGCGACAACCGGCCACTCGTTGTCACCGTGGCAGCAGACAGGGTGACGCTGGCAGAGGTCGACAGCACCCTCCTGCCGCTGGCATGGAGCGAGGAATTTGCCGGGCAATTCGTCTTTTCCTCGACCACCGATCGCAAGGATCTACAACCGCTGGCGGGCGCCGGGGACACATCTGCCATCCTGATCATCGAACCCGGCACTTTCGGCGTCTCCGGCAGGGTGATGGCGGAGCTCGATGCCGGCGCATCAGGGAAAGCGATCCAGCAGGCCCTGGCTACGGCACTCCAGGACTTTACCCCGCAGGTCAAGTCCCACAACTCGCATATCCAGACGGGCTATAACCTGGGAATTGAATGGGAGACCGTGGTCCCAGAGTCGGATGCCCAGTCCGTTCGCGCCAAGCAGTCCTTCCGGGCACGACAGCAGGGCCGTCCATGAGCCGGGCCGGCTCCCCCACGCACCCCCGGCCATCTCGTGAAGCTATTCCCCTCGTGCCATCGAGCTGCCGGACTGTTTGCCAATCGCTCCGGCCGGAAAGTAGAATAGTTCCGGTTCGCTGACGCGGACTGCCCTCCCCTGTCAACGGTTGCTGGAATCCAAGCCCATGTCCTCGGTATCCCGCCTGTCCCGATTTCTCTTCGTCCTGGCGGCCGGTTTCCCGCTACTCGCCTCGGCAGCCCCCCCTGCCCAGGATGACCTGTTTATCTCGGGCCAGGGTGGCTACCACACCTACCGGATCCCGGCGATGGTGGTCAGCACCCGTGGAACGCTGCTGGTTTTCTGCGAGGGTCGCAAGACGAGTTCCATCGATGACGGGGACAACGACATGCTCCTGCGCCGCAGCACCGACGGAGGGAGAAGCTGGAGTGACACCCAGGTTGTCCACGAGGAGGGGGGCGATGCGATCATTACCATCGGCAATGCCTGCCCGGTGGTGGACCGCACCACCGGGATTGTCTGGCTGACGATGAATCGTGGTAATGACCGGGTACTGATCACCCATAGCCGTGACGAGGGAAAGACCTGGGCTCCCGCCACCGACATGACAGACCAGGTCAAGAAACCCGCCTGGGGATGGTATGCCACGGGACCGGGAGTCGGCATCCAGCTGCGACACCCCCCCCACAGGGGACGGCTGGTCATCCCCTGCGATCATCGTCAGACAAAAGACCGTGGCGGCCCCAGCCGATCTCACGTGATCTACAGTGACGATCACGGCTCCAGCTGGCAACTGGGCGGCGTGCTGGGGGATCATTCAAACGAGTGCCAGGTAGCCGAGCGATCAGACGGATCTTTGCTGATCAATGCACGTAACCACCTGGCACGCAGCGGTGGAAATCCGGAACTGGCCGGACTACGCCTGATTGCCACCAGCAGCGACGGTGGGCTGCACTGGTCCGAGATGACCATGGACAAGATATTGATCGAGCCCACCTGCCAGGCCAGCCTGGTCGGTTACCCGCAAAAGCGATTCAGGCGTTCCAGCTGGATGCTGTTTGCCAATCCCGCCTCCGTGTCGGGACGGGAAAACATGACCGTACGACTGAGCCTGGACGATGGCAGGACATGGCCTCACAGCCGCATGCTCTACGAGGGATCCTCTGCCTACAGTTGCCTGGCAGTCCTCCCGGACGGCAGGGTCGCAATCGTTTACGAATGTGACAGTTACCGGCGGATCACTTTCTCGATAATCTCGATCGACGACCTTCGCCAGTGAGTCCCTCGGCTCAGTGAAGTTGCTCTATCACGTTGTCGTTGGGAAAGAACTTCTTGACAAGCGTGACCAGCCGAGTCCTGGCAGGATCAAAATCCTCATCCCCGACCGCCCTGCCGTCCTGGTAGACAGCAAGAATATCGCACTGGAAGCAGAAGAGTATATCCACGGCCTTCCCCCCGCTGGTAAAACGCATGCCCACGCCAAAGACAGGTTCACACCCCTTGGCCATTTCCAGCTCGTAACTTCCCTCATCCAGCAGGAGATCCCGCAGGGTCACTTGATCGACCTCCGGCACGGGAACCGGTTCGCCGGCACGTTCATAGTCTGCCAGGTCATCCTGGTAGTAACTGCCGTCGGCCAGGCGGTAGGCATGGACAACCGTGGAGGCCTGGACAATATCGATCCCCTGCTCGCTCCCGAAAATCGACAGTAGAGCGCTGGGCTTGTCCACGGCCGGACCAGCCGGCTCCTGGCAGCCCACCAGCAGACAGCCGACTACCAGCAGGAGGAGTCGCGGAAAAGTCATTCTCACCGTCATGGGAAAAGGGTTCGGCATTTCGTCAACTGTTTTCCGGGGCGTGCGCCAGGGGATCATCTTACCGGCAGGAAAACAGAATTTTCTCCGTTTCACGTTCTCTCGTCCACCCTTGGTCGGGCAGGCAAACACGCTCCTGGACATTCCCGCTATACTGGCGCTGCTGCTCCACAGCCCTTCTCCTCCCTTGAGCATTGAATATTCCCGCTGGCATGGCCTGGATTTCAAAGACAACCCTGCTCGCCGCTGCCTGCATCGCCCTGCTTCCCGGCTGCCAGTCCGACACCGGGAACCAGCCTGCCCCGGCAGCAGACAGCAAGGCAGCCGAGCAGGAGCATGGCGTGATTGTCGTCGGGGCTGGAATTTCAGGGTTGACCACCGCCCTGGAACTGGGCCGCGGAGGGATCGACGTCACAATCGTGGACATGTCCTCCGTCTACGGGGGCCACGCCGTGATGTCCCAGGGGGGTATCTCGATCATCGATTCCCCCCTGCAGCGTGAACTGGGCATGGAGGATTCTCCGGACCTGGCCTACCAGGATTTCATCGCCTGGGGGGAGGGAGCCAACGAACCCTGGGTCCGCCGTTACGTTGACCGCTCCAGGCACGACATCCATGACTGGCTGCTCACGCTCGGAATCACCTTTAAAAGCGTGGAAACAGCTCCGGGAAATTCCGTGGACCGCTTCCACCAGCCTGCCGGGCGCGGCATCGGACTGGTGACGCCGATCTACCATGCATGCCTGGCCCAGGAGAACATCGATTTCCAGTGGAATTCCCAGGTGACCCGGTTGCTGGTCGAGGACGAACGCGTTGTCGGCGTGGAAGCCCTTCAACTGCGAACCGGCAAACGCCGGCAACTGAAAGCAGCACAGGTCGTGCTGGCCACGGGAGGTTTCCAGAGCAACCTGGACATGGTGCGTGAATTCTGGCCGGCGGAATTCCCCTTTCCCGAGAAAATTCTTGCCGGCTCGGGCCGAAATTCGGTCGGCCACGGTCACCGTCTGGCGACCGGGGCGGGAGCGGAACTGGTTAACATGGATTACCAGTGGAATTACTTTACCGGGATTCCTGACCCCCGGGCACCGGACAGTCAGCATGGACTCAGTGCAGCCAACATGTGGGGGATTATCGTCAACCCCGAGGGGAAGCGGTTTGCCAACCTTCACAACTGGGCCAAGGAGGTGATGCCCCGTCTGCTGCAACAGGAGGAGGCGACTCTCTGGTTTCTCTTTGACGAGGCGACGCGGAAGGAATTCGTTGTCTCGGGGTCGGAGTGGTCTGATTTTGACAAGGTGGACCGGTTGATCCTGCAAAACCGCCGGCTGGTCAAGAAGGCAAACACACTCGAACAACTGGCCATGCAGAGCGGGCTGCCGGCAGACCAACTCGTTGCCACCGTGGTGAGATACAACCAGCTGGTCCAGGCCGGCAAGGATGAGGACTTTGATCGTTTCGGCCCGGACCGAAGTGATTACAACAACCGGGCCTCCCCTCCCCTGCTGACTCCCCTTTATTATGCTATGCTGGCCTACCCCCTGACCCGCTAGAGCATGGGAGGGGTCTCGATCGATCTTGCCTGCCGGGTCCTGGACAAGAAACAAAAACCAATCCCCGGACTCTTTGCCGTCGGGGAGCTCACTGGGCTGGCCGGCATTAACGGCAAGGCGGCGCTGGAGGGAACTTTCCTTGGCCCCTGTGTCCTGACAGGCCGCGTCGCAGCCCAGGCAATTACCGGGGAACATCCTGACCTGTCCGTTTCCCCACCCCGTCTCCTCGAAGAATCCCCCGGGAACATCGAGGGCCTTGATTCCGATAGCTGCCGGGAATGTCACGACATGCACGTGTTGTTGAAGAACCAGCGTGATGGCTACTGGCATTTTGAGCATTCCCATCGCATCGTGCTCGAGCGGGAACTGGACTGTCTCGAATGCCATGCGGAACTGGCCCCCTACCAGGAATCGAGGCACAGGATGAATCCACGGATGCTGACCTCCTCCTGCATCTATTGCCATGTTGCCCAGGAAATCAAGAAACCCTGAAACAGCGAGCGGAAAAGAAACATCCGGCAATGGTAAAAAGCCACCGAAAGGTGCGCATCGAGTAGCCAACAAGATTATCATCAAGTATGTGCTCGTGACCAGAATTCGAAAAAACCAGTTCCCAGGGGGACAACAGATCATGCGACAAGCCGAGATGTATCGACCGCGGATTCGACTGAACATGCTGGTTCTTTTCCTGCTGGCCGTGCCCCTGGCCAATCTGCAGTCTGAAGACTGGCCGATGTGGCGTCACGATGCCGGCCGAAGTGCAGCCAGCAGCGAAACACTTGGTTCAGATCTTGCACTGAGATGGACTCGCCAGCTGGTCGCCCCGCGGATGGCCTGGCCCGAGGACCCACGTATTCATTTTGATGCCACGCTGGAACCGGTCTCGACAGGCAACCAGGTATTCATTGCCTCCTCAACAACGGACTCCGTCACGGCCCTGGATGCGAACACCGGCCTGGTGCGCTGGCAGGTTTTTGCTGACGGCCCAATTCGTTTTGCCCCGGTCGTGGCACACCAGCAAGTCTACTTCGGTGCAGACGACGGGTACATTTACTGCGTCTCAGCAGAGAGCGGTACACTGCTGTGGCGAAAGGCGGCCAAGCCGGCCAGCCGAAAGGCGATTGGTAGTGAGAGAGTGATCTCGGTCTGGCCCATTCGTGGTGGACCGGTCCTTTCCAATGACCAGATCTACTTTACCGCCGGTGTCTGGCCATTTGAGGGTGTCTTGCTTTGCTCTTTCCCGGTCACTCCCAACCAACAGCACGCCCCGGGTTTTCAGTCCCGCACGCTCAACTCCCTCACACCCCAGGGATACGCTGTGGCAGCCGGCGGCCGGGTCTACCTCCCCTGTGGACGCGGTCTCAGTGCCTGCCTCGACCTTGAAAGCGACCAGATGCTCCCGCTCAGCTACAGCGGCAAGACAGACTACCATGTCACAGCCCAGGGTGATTTCCTCTTCCATGCGGACCATGTTTATCACGTGGCTGACAAGCGAACCCTCCGGAGCGACGTCCACCGGCCAGTCAACGGCCCGGATGGCGTCGTCGGCACAAAGGGGGACGACGTGGTCGGGCTGGACATCAAGAACCCGACTTTCATGGAAGTTGTTGATCGCAAGGGGAACAAGCAGAAGGTCCAGGTTCTGCCCCTCGCCTGGAAAATGACTCGCACGGACCTTGCCCAGGCAGTCTCCGGGACATCAGCGGACTGGAAGATTCACCTCCAGGCCGGAAGTCATTATTTCGGTCATATTGGCACAAAAATTTTTGCTCTTGAACCTGCGGCGGATTCTTCATCGGCCAGGGTCCGTTGGCAGGCCACGATCGATTCTCCAGCCCGCAGCATGATTGCCGCCAATGGCCGGCTGATCGTCGTCTCTGAATCCAGCCGGCTTTACTGTTTTATGCCCGGCGATGCGGAAGTGACGAACCATGCACTCAAGA